>NZ_JAGDXM010000049.1:9412-20660 GCF_023256435.1 Thermoplasma sp.
ATAAGCATAAACGAAGCAGTGAGAAATGCCGCCCAGGCGGCGTCTGGGACTGATCCATCCGCAAAATTGATGAGATTTATGTTCACCGCAAGTATGGTAATGGAGAGAACGGAGGATACTACCATCTTTCTTCTGAAAAAATAGATAGCCATCATCAGATATATAGTAATGGTGAATGAGAGGATGACGAGCGTCGGAGGGAAGTGCATGATCACCGACGGCATGAACATCACGGCTGCCAGCACTGGATAAGAAAAGTTTTCGACATAGCCGCCTGTGGCCATAGGGGTGGTCATGTACAGCGGAAAATGCAGAAATTTGAATGCTCCGCTCATAACATGCGCGGAATATGGATTCATTCCATGCAGTATCATCAACGCTGCATAGTAGTCCAGAGCCAGTTCGTCAGTTCCAAACCTAGGATATAGCGGTAGGATCGAGAGCGCGAGGAATATGACCGAACCGACGATGGCCATATAAATTAGGGCAGAAAACCTGAAGTATGACAGTATGCTCATCGCAATTAGAACAACTGCAATCGTGGCAGCGGTATAGTTGGAGTACATCGCGGCCGCTATGACGGATAAGAGAGATACAGTCACGATGGCAAATACGTAGGCAAATTTCCTTGGATTTCCATGTTTTTCAGTCACCATATCATGCACAAGATAATAGTCCACGAATGCAAGGAAGAGTATCACCGGATCAAATGTGATATCAAAAAATCCGAATCTTACGATGATCGTGAGTATGAGCGCACTGTTGCCAGCAAGAAGTATGTAAACGGTTCTACGTGATATCTTCATGGAATGGCCTGTGAGCGCGTATATCGCAACGAATATTCCAGCTATGGATAGTGTCCACTGAAGCAGATCGATGTAGAGATCCAAATAGCCATAGACGGTCCAGAGATAGTATGCGATCATATACGCTATCACTGTGAAGCCAAGATATTCTATGCGTCTCACGGTTGACCACAGATCGTCATCATTCATATTCCGCACCTTCATACTTCACCGTCACCCCAGAATCAGGGCCGATGAAAAAGGAAAGTTCCGCGCTCTGCATCGGCCATTTGTACTCCATTGCAAATCTGGTTGCGTTCGAGAAACTGATCGCATGCATCCTATTGTTCACGATGAGATGGGTGTAATTGGAATTGAAGGAAAAATATTCCGATGAGACGGTATAGTTGAAGTTTCCGAATGATATTGTATATCCATAGATACCGTATCCGCTGATGTTGTACTGCAATGTTAAATTTTCAAGATCGGATGATACCTGAAACTGCTCTGAGGTCAAATTAAACCATTCTGTAGAGTTAAAGGTGAATCCGCTGGCCAAATAAACAAGTTTACCTTCGCCTTTCGTGGCATGCCATCCTGGGAAGGGTTCAGATGAAGAGTATTCCGGATACATCAGCATGGGGTTTGGTATTGGATACTTCGGTACAGCATAGAGACCATTGCTTCTGTACGCGGTCTGCATATGGCCATAATATGCGATGATCACAAAAGAGGTGTTGGATGGTAGCAGTCCGAAATAGTTATCCGGATATATGGTGAGATTGTTCGTTCCAGGGTGTAAGTACAGGTTTGTATGCCATAGAAGCCCATTTATGTTGTAGTTCTGTAAACCAGAATCTGTTAGGATGCGGAAGTATATGGGTATCGTTGTAGGATATCCATTTCCTGGTTCATAGACCATGGATATGTTCATCTCATCTATGACATTCGGTATGGAGATATTATCGTAATAGGCATTTATTGAAGCGATCTTTATGTCGCCATTTTGAGAATGGATGGGTATGGCAAAGCCACCGGTTATGATTATAAGGACGATAGAAAATGCGAGGAAGTGAGCCCTGTTGATATGCAGAGGTCTAATCATATTCTCACTGATCTTTATGTCAGGCAGGATGAGCATTATCAAAAATGGCCAGTACATAAGATAACTTATTAAAACCCTGAAGTTGAAGAGCATCACAAGTATGGGAAACGCAAAGAATGCGTATTTCAATGCATTGTAATACCTAACGTAGACAAAGAAAAGGAAAATTTCCATGGCCATGACCAGGACCGAGAAATACAGAGGATCTATGGGATAGTATCCGGCGAAGGCCAGTATTGATGGTCCAGATCCAACGCCTATTATATTCTGGTTAGCGACGCTCAATATGGAGATCAGCCATGCGCCAGGATTCATTATTATGAAGGGAAGATTAACAGCAAGGAAGGACGCAGCTGAGGCCAATATGAATTTTGCCTCATGTATGCCGCCGTATTCCTTAAGAATGAAATAGAGAAAGAAGGGAACAACTATGACCGGATCCTGTTTGTAGGCAACAGACAATCCAAGAAAGATGCCGGATATATATGGCTTTTCTCTGAATACGTATGCAAGGGCCAGCAATGTTACCCATATTATGGATGATACGCCAGCGATCGTGAATCCAATGTAGAAGGCGGAGACCATTATATATGTTATTATAAGTGGTGTCTGCAGTTTGAGATTGTTCTTTCTGTAATAGTATACAAGCAGGATTATTGATATAAAATTGAAAATTATTATCACATATGATGGATTGAAATGAAATAATAAGGCAGGGACAAACAGAAGGACCGACAGGCCAGGATAAATGAGAAAATAAACATATCCACCATCAAGCGTTGGAGTATTGAAAAGCGGTACCTGGCTTGTTGAGAAAAGCTTCAGCATGTTTATTTTCAGATACGGGTCTTCACCGTGAAGGAAGAGATAGGCTGCATTTGTCTGGATCAGAATTTCATCCTCAAGATAATAGCTGGCCACGTATCTTAGGGAGATCGAGATAAGCAAAAGCATAGATACAAACAGGGCAGAATAAATGAGAGCAGTTCTGATCCTTGGATTGAATCTTGTGGCAGAATTTATAGCAAGAAGTGAAGATATGATTATCAGAATCCATGACATGACGAGCGCAGAGAGATCGTAGTAACCGACCGATAGCCATGCCATATAGGCATAAACTATCAGAGTTAAGGAAAGGGCCAGATTCCATGACCGCTCTGCCAGCATGCTGTAGGGATAATAAATCATATATTAGATTTTTAGCACCACTCAAAATTGGATATGCGATTGACCATTTTTATAGAAAGGTTAAGGGTTTGGGGAAGCAGTAAAACTCCTTTTCGGACATGAGATACACGGACTCCCCTCAGTGGAAAGATCTATAAATTGTCTTTACATATTTTTTTGAATCCTCCATTATAATCAAATAGATGATACTTTAGTAAAATCGCTGAGATCCGAATATACGCCTGTTAAGATCGCTACTTCGGGCTTGTACGGATGTCCGGAAAGGCAGATGCCCCTTCGCTGAAAGGAAGATCCGAAGCTTTAGCATAGGAATAGTTCACCTTTCTCTGTCTTTCATCCTTTCCAGTCTCTGTATCCTTTTGGCTGGATGAGGATGATCTGAGAAGAAATCCGAGAATAGAGAAACTTTAGCTGTCTTCCATTCCTCAAGCAACTTTCTGTAATCCTCTGCTTCAGAAACGTCAGGGTTGCTGAAGAAGAGCATCTCTGTGAGATTGCTGGAGGTATTCTTTCGTCTCCGCCTGAAGGAATGTCCCGTATGACCAGTTGCTGAAACAATTTTTGCAAGCGCCGTCTGCAGCTTATCTGCACCACCATCTACTGTGAGGGCGGAGTTTATATCAGCATAACTCTCGCGCATCCTGTTGAATGCAAGTATCAGGAATCTGAAGAGGAAACTAGCCACGATTGCAACTATGGCAAGCAATAATATGCCGCCTGCATTTCTTCCTCTGCCATCTGAGAATAGCAAAGAGTATCCGAAATAGAATATTAGCGTTGGGATAAGTCCAACTGCCAATAGCATCTCGACATCTCTGTGCCTGAGATGTCCCATCTCATGTCCGATCACAGCCTTTATTTCTTCAGGATCGAGGATCCGGAGAAGTCCTCTTGTCACTGCGATTCGTCTGCCGGCTATTGGCGAACCATAGGCAAATGCATTCGGAATATCTACTTCAGCTATGTATATATCGGGTGTCTTGATTTTATTGCCTCTAGCCACCTCGCTGACTATTGAATTCAGCATAGTGTATTCAGGTTCATCCGGCGTTATCTTGTGTGTTCTGTACACCGCGCCGATCATGTATGGACCGAACAACCACTGCAATATATCCATTATTATGAATATCGGCGCTAGGATAATGAGGAGTGCCAGAACACCAATGTTGAAGCCAATATAATACATTATACCATAGATTATGCCGAATCCTATGGCGAATATGGCAACGCCAACGGCAAGGCTGCCCAGTTTGATCCGGATCGACATCAGGGACATATTTCCTGAATCGAAATCTGGGATTTAAGAATAAAGAAAAAGATACGAGAGGAAATGAAATCCGTTTGATATTCTTGGAGATGCGTCATCAGTTACTGGCCTTGCTGGGAGCATGCCATACAAGTCTCGAAGACATGATGTATCTTGACAGAAATGCTACAGCTATACCGATGAGATTTGCGGCGAGCATCTCCATTCCAGTGTCTACGAGTGCTGTAAATATACCAAGATTTATTCCTAGGCCTATTAAAGATGTGAGGTTGTGGAACCCCATCCTTCTGAAGAAGCCCTTCACGCCCTTCGATACCTCGCGATTGTTGAACGTCCAGTACTCGTTCATGAGAAAATTAGAAGTTATGCTGCTTTCGATGGCAAGTGCATCTGCAAACGTCAACGGCAAACGATATGATAGCATCTTGAGCATGAATTCATTGATTAGGATACCAGTCGTTCCAACAACCAGATACTTGGGCAGAGAGCTGTGGATAAGCTCATAGATCCCTATATATACGAAATTTTTAAGGTTCTGCCATACATTTGTTTCCACATATTTTACTCTGAACCTGTTGGCTGCAATTATTCTTAAGAGGACTTCTCTGGAGATCTTATAATGTCTTGATAAGATATAATCCATAACAGCAGAATTCATGAAAATGACATCAAGAGACGTTTCGGCCATCACATTATTTTCAGCCAAGACATGTTTGAATATTTTCAAAAGCAACCCAAGTCTTCTTTTTTCGAGTATGATATCGTACCTGTCGATGTCGTAAAGATTTGAGATTATGTCTTTTGAAGCATACCCACCATCGCATATCATATAGAAGGTGTTGTCATCAAGAGTTTGGGCAAATTTTTTCCGGTCTTTTTCTATAGCCTCTACAGTATATACTTTAATTTCGCCGAATGGGGGTAGATTTTTTGGTGCATCCTCGTCATGGGTTATGATCACCAATGTCTTGTCTGACAGAAAATCGCGTAACGAGACCTGCTGTTCTACGGCATTGATTGCTTGCTGAAATTCCATGGTGATATGCCTTATCGGTATTTCAGCTTTTAAACTTTTCTGGTATATGATTAAACTTCATCTATATTAAGTCAGACGATATATACGTGAAATGTCGAATAAATCTAAACACTCTCACGCGGATATTTATTGTCAAAATCCTGCATTGTCCACAGGTCGCTCACCGACGAAAGGTATTTTCTGGCGCTCGAGGAGATCTCTATTCTCGGCATTTCAGTTACGGTATCTATCCTCCTATAGTCCTGGGATATGTATGATTCTATTATCCTGTTCATGACAAAGATGTAGTTGTTCATATTTTTTTCATATGGTCTCGTTCTTGATATGTAAGAAAGCAGTTTCCCAGTTATTAAGCTCTCATAGGTGGTAAAATCCATATTCATGGAATTGGCCATCTCAGAAATATCGTTATATTTCAGATTTGCGGCTATAGTCAGATCCCGCATCGCCACTATCCTTTCAATCATGCTCCGGCTTTTGTCGTAGATCATCTGCCCTATGTCAAGAGTTGTCAGACTACCCAGTGGATAGGCAATTACACCGTAGGAATCAAACGCTCTGGCCATTAGATCGATATCTTCGCCACATATCAGCGGTCTCCAGTTCCCAACGTTCTTTACAGCTTCAGTCTGAAATCCCATGATGTTGGATAACAGTATTTCGCTGGTTCCTATATTTATGTATCCATATATGAGATCTGCATAAGTCAGGGAATAACTTATAGATGGATCGAATACAAAAGTGTAATTTCCTGTTGCCAATTTGATCGCTCTAGCCAACCCATCGCTTCTTTTCCTTGTGTTCTTTGATATGACGCGTATCTCATCGTAATAGTAGTTCTCATCATCAGGGGCCCTGGTTGATATCAATATCTCATAAGGATAACCGGTTTCTTCAGCTATATCGATCATGCTGTTAATTATTCCGTGAGAAGACACTATGCTGTCAACGGTGGCTATTAGGCTGAGTTTTCTCTCATACCTCACCGTATCAAGCCTGACAGCATAAACAGTTCTCCTCATCATTTATATCCCCAGGAATCTCTCGCTTTTCATCTTATATTCTTCCTTCTTTACCACATTTTTTGGATGCCCATCAAAGAAATTCTTTACGTTTTCGAACGCCAGACGGAATGCAAGATCCATGATTTCCCCAGACATACCTCCTGCCACATGAGGGGAGAGTATCAAATTTTGAAGATCGGCATCCTTGATATTTGGTTCATCCCACCAGACATCGGACAGATACCATCTGTCTGGAGTTTCTTTCAGGAATCTCAGCATATCGGACTTAAGGACTATGTCGGCCCGTGCGACATTCACAATAAACGCATTTTTCTTGGTTTTTTGAAGGATCTTGTAATTTATCATGCCTCTGGTTTTATCAGTGAGCGGGATCGATAAGACGATCATATCAGAGGATGCGAACAGTTCAGCCACATCATCCGTCAGCCTATCTACATTATCATCAGCACCCGATCTGGTATAAGCAACAATCTTCATGCCAAAGGCCTTCGCTATCTCCGCCACCCTTCTTCCTATCCCTCCATAACCCACTATACCCAAAGTTTTTCCATATAGAAGGGTAGTTGGTGACTGCTTGAACGTTCCAGATTTCATAAGTGAATCATTTTCTATTATGTTCTTTGCATGCGCGAGTATCAGAGCAAAGGTATGCTCTGCAACCGATATTGAATAGGCACCGGCATTGCTGCACAGTATGATTTTATTAGGAATACCGGCAACATCTATGTGATCAACTCCCGCGCTGATTGTCTGTATCATTTTTGTTCTATTTCCCAGCATATATCGATCTTTTATGATCTGCACTTCGGCATCAAAATAATCCGGAAACCAGTGTAAATCAAAATCCTGGAGTATGCTCTCAGCTATTTCCCGGACATGGGTATCAGCTGGGAAATTGATATAAACATCCATCATGACAATAACAAGAATCAGGAAATAAGGTTTATGTATGTCTCATGGCTTTTTTCTCATGTCTGCACATAAATATATACCGCTCACTATATTATTTCGCCGGATATCAATTAAGGAAATGCCAGGAGTCCGTAGAAAGCTGTAAGACACGATCTTCGACGATGAGATGCATGGATTTCCGCATATGAAAAATCCAGGAAAAATTTTGCAAGGATTATGATGTTATGATTGCTGATGCTCGAATACACGGCTGCTAATACAGCTATATCTGGCTTTCAAAGAATATGTCTGTGGAAGAAAAGGTAAGCGCATTAAGCTGGAAGATTCGATCCGTTGGAAGACTGATGTAAGTGTCTAGGATTCTGCATCAGAATGAGAGACGCTATTTCTATAGAGATCCTCAATCACGCTGTAATAATCGAAAGTTTCTATTGAGGATCCTGAGGATTCCAGAGCCTTTATTATTTCCCAATTTTCTATATCACTATTTTTTCTCAGTATGATCCTGTTTTCATCTCTGTTTATTATGTCCACACCGTTCAGCTTCAGATCTGTTCCGCGGATTCTGCCTCTAACTTCCAGATATCGATCTTTCTCTACAGGCCCGAAGTGTATGAGATGGCCATGATCGATTATACCTATATGATCAGCCAGCAATTCTGCTTCATATATGAGGTGGGTGCTTAGCACGATCAATTTAACATTCTTCAAATTCAAAATTATCTCCCTTATCTCCATCATCCCGTTTGGGTCAAGGCCGAATGTAGGCTCATCCAATATTATGATGTCTGGGTTACCTATGAGGGCAGCTGCCAATCCAACCCGCTGTTTCATCCCGCGCGAATATTCCTTTGTCTTTCGGTTCAGATAATCTCTGCAGTGAGTGAGGCCAGATACTCTGTTCACCTCTGAAATGCATCTTTCTTGCGATAATCCCTTTATCATGCATGTGAACATCAACGCTTCATAACCAGTTATGTATGGATAGAATTCAGGCTGCTCTATCAGCGACCCAACGGATGCGAGAGCTCTGCCTGGATCTTCTCTGACGTTGATACCGTTGATCCTCACCTCTCCACTCGTTGGTCTTATTATGTTGGTCATTATCTTCATAAGGGTGGTCTTTCCTGCGCCGTTAGGTCCAAGGAGTACAAGGCACCCGTTTCCCTCCACTTCAAACGATATATCGGTGAGGGCCTGAATATCTCCATATCGCTTTGATACTTTATTCACCGCTATATTCATCATTTAGCCTCCTTGTTTTCAAAAAGTACAGTTGCCGCCGCAAGGGATGCTACAAGATATATTATCATCACAGCGACCGCTAAGAATATCTTCGATGCACTAGCCGGAGAAAGCGATATTGTTGGAGAGAAGGTAAAAAGATTGATGTTGACGAAGACTTCCATTATTATGTTGGCTGCATTGTTGAGAAGAAAAGGCGATGTGGTGCTGTAAAGCAGGCTGGTTATCACGTCAACTGCATTGAAGACAAGAAAATAGATGATTAGAACCGTTATGTATGCGTAGATGTTTCTGTTGAATATGCTGCTTATGAAGAAAGTGAAGGCAAGGACAGAAGCGATGAATATAAGGGTAAGCATCAACGATAGGAGATACGAACTCATGTCTATGGTTCCGTAGATCCTTATGGTTATTATAGCTTCTAATATGATATATATCAACGAGATCAACACGGTGGCTGCATAGGCAGCAGCGTATTTAGCTGATAGAATAGTCATTCGTCCTACAGGCAGCGAAAAAATATGAAATGCCGTCCTGTCTTCTATCTCACTTGATATGGAGGGAGATCCAAAGAAGACAGCTGCATACACTGGAATATCAACCAGCACAAAAGACCAGATATAGTCCAATGCTCTGGATTTCAAACTTGTGGTGATCGTGGTGCTGTCAAATCTGTCAAGAAAAGTGTTAATCTTGCTCTGATAGCGGAATGAAAAATACGACATTATTCCGCTGATTATAATGATCAGCGCTAGCATCAGGTAAAAGCTTTTGGAGCGATAATAATTTTTGAAATAATAGGAAAAAGCAACAGAAAATTTATTGGGCATTGAGGACACCCATGAGATCATAGGCTGAAATCAAACTTCTAATGTCCAGTTTGAATTTTACATTGAAGTCATGTACGCTTATTATCTTAGCCCCTTTCATATTCGAAATCGCTGAAAGGAAGTACGACTCATAGGTATAATTCAGGAATCTTATGCTTCCGGTTAGATTATTTCCTGTTAGGTTGAAATATACAGATTTCACGATTTTATTTCCAACGTTGAATACGGCCATCGATACATTTGCACTGCTGTTCAAGTAACCGGAATATCCAATCGCATTCCTGCTGCTCAGTGTTGCGTTGATGGATTCATAGATGCCATTGAGGTTCCCCAGCACGATGAAGCCGTTACTTTCATAGAGATAAAGAGTCTGATTTGTAATGGACAATCCAATGAATGCGAAGCTCAAGTTTCTGATAACGTATATACTGTAATCCTTATAGTCAGCGTAGAGGCTTATGTTCGTCTTAGATGTAAAGTTTGAACTGGAATTAAAAGTAGAACCGTTCATTCCATTTCCATGCATCAACGAAGAGATTCTGCTGAAATTTACGTTGGATAAAGATGAAGTATCAAATATAAGGCCATAGCTCCTGTTATTGGCATAAACATAGAAATGAGTTCCGTTATAGTTAACATAACCAAGGACATTGGTGTCAGATGGCGCATAATAAAGTGGATCTGATTGCCTCTGATTCGCATTGTTAAGCGTAATCGCATAATATATGGCCGGTGCTATTACCGCAAGGGCAATCGCTATTATCAAAAGGCGTTTCAGAAATACGTTCACATTTACTCATCATGAAATGATATATAAGTCTTTTACCTATAGCCTGATACTATTTGACGCGCCAAGATCAGAAATGATATATGCAGGTCAGCACATAATCCTGCATGGACGCAAAAGAGTACTTGAATGAAGGTGCGAGAGTGAGGTTAAATCTTGACGTCGCCCGGATTACGGGAATAGCTCAGAAGATATACGATGCATTCATGGCTGGCAACAAGTTAATCGTTTTCGGAAACGGAGGATCCGCAGCAGATGCCCAACACTTTGTCGCAGAACTGACGGGTCACTTCATGAAGGAGAGAAAGCCTCTGCCCGCTATGGCATTGACAACTAACACCTCTTCGATCACCGCTATATCTAACGATTACTCATATGATGTGGTATTTTCGAGGCAGGTTGAAGCGTTGGCTAAACCTGGAGACGTGGTGATAGGAATAAGCACTTCAGGTAATTCCAAGAACGTTATAGAGGGGTTAAAATCCGCCAAAAAGCTTGGGTGTCATACGATCGGCTTTACCGGAAAGACCGGCGGACAGATTAAGGATATCGCTGATGAAACTCTATATGTGGACTCCAACATGACATCCATAATACAGGAAGCCCATATAACTGCAATCCATATGATCTGCAGCATGATCGATGAACATTTTTAATGACTTCTTTATTGGCCCAGCAAGGTGGAGATCCATATCATAGGAAAATTAACCACAAATTTTCTGGAAAAATATACCATTTTTTTGCATGGCCTCTTTTTATCCAGCTTTGTCTGACTTAGTCATACTGGAACAGCCGGTCTGACGGTTTTCTAAGAGAGAAAATTAAATATTACAGAGTAATAACTTCAAAAGTGGAAACAGGTTCGAGTAAGTTTAAGCATTTGGTAGTCAACCAGCTGGGCTTGAGACACGCGATATCTCAGGCCGTAGCATTGAATGCCCCTGCCGGTACTATCGTTCTTTATATCGCTGGAACTGCTGCCCTAATAACTGAGACTTTTGTTACTCATCAGGAAGGCGCTTATGCCATACCGCTGATCCTTCTTCTGTCGCTTGTGATATATGCGCT
>NZ_JAGDXM010000049.1:20670-44153 GCF_023256435.1 Thermoplasma sp.
TGATGAGTTACTCTATGTATGCCTTTTCAAGAAGACTCTCCAGTGCAGGTGGATATTATACATTTGTCTCGCGAGGGCTGGGAACATCAGCGGGCTTTGTCACTGCGCTGTCCTATATAACCTATGAAGTACTAAGCTTTACCGGATTTGGTATTCTTGGATTCTTGGGTTTTGGTTATGCTATCCTCCCATCTCTTGGAATATCCATCCCGGATCCTTATATAATCTGGATGCCGATTGCCGTTGTATTCATCGGCTTAGTCAGTCTTCTGATATATCTTGGCATAAAACCATCATTGCGATTCGTCACATACACCATGTTTATTGAGGTTAGCTTTCTCATAACTACTTCCGTTGCTCTCATTATTATGCACCCTGCAAGGGCAAACCTTGCTCCATTCACCCCCTCACCAATGGGTAACGATCCCTATGCGATATTTGCTATGATGATCTACGCCATAGGTGCATTTGTCGGGATAGGAGGATCTATACCGATTGCGGAGGAAACTAAGAAGCCGAAGAGGAACGTTCCACTAGCCATAGTAGCCACCATAGCAATACTTGGTGTCACCATAATACTCGCCTCATATGCTCAGGTTATAACATGGGGCGCACAGAACATATCCACTTTTGGCGTAGGTAGCAATGCGTATCCACTTCTGACCATCTATAGAACAGATTTTGGCTTTGCCAGCAATATAGTATTCTGGATTCTGATAGTCATCGTACTCAATTCATTTTTCACAGCCACAGTTTCTCTAGGAACCAACGCGACAAGAGTCCTTTTCTCTATGTCCAGGGAGGGTGCACTGCCTTCATTCCTTTCTGAGATCAACAGAAATAATGGAACACCTACCATGTCCATGATAACGCTAGCACTGATATCAATGGCCATAGTCATAGGCGTGGGTGCTGGATTTGAATTCATAGCCAAGATGTCACCATTGAATGCGCTTCTCTCATCATCGATCTTTCTCCTTATACTTGAAAGCCCCATCACATATATCGTGCATATACTCACCAACACCTCACTCTATAGATATATGAAAAAACACACAAGAATGAACTTCATGAACACCATCAGATACCTTCTAATACCCTCTGCCTCAACCGCAACGCTGGTCGTGGCCATAGTGGCGAGCATCTACTTCAACCTCTTTTATGTCGATGCAGTTTACGCTTCCTTCGCCCTGATAGCTGTGATAATCGTATCAACCGTGATTATGAGATTCAAATTCAAAGAGAGACTGGAATACCTTGGAGATTTCAGTCTCTAATTTCTTTTATTGAGATCTGATACTGCGAAAGCGTAATATTGTGTGTGATGATCTTCCGGAGTGATACTTGTATCTGAGGATGAATTGGGTAAATTCGATGAAAAATCGAAAAGCTTACTGGTCAGAAATCGGAAATATCATCTTGATCCATCAATCGTGATAGATCCAGGAGATGAGATAATCGTTCAGGGGAAGCGTTTCATAGCATCTGAATTTCAGCCGATCTATTTCGGTAAACTTATAAAACGGAACACGCAGATCATATCGGACATCGATGCCTCATATATAATTGCCAGGGCAGGTATAAGGCCAGGTATAGACGTTCTAGAGATCGGTGTTGGATCCGGCAATATGTCCTCATACATACTCTGGGCATTGAACGGCAGCGGATCCTTAACCATCGTGGAGAGGGATGAAGAGAATCTCAGGAAGGCGCTTGATAACATCAACGAGTTCTATGATACCGCCAATATCAGAGTGAACCTGTGTGAGCTGAAGGATTTTGTAAGTGAGAGATCATATGATGCAATAATAGCTGATATTCCAGATCCATGGGATTATGCTGAAAAGATCTCTTCAATGCTGAAACCTGGCAGAATTGTCATTTTCTATCTGCCCAATTTCGATCAGAGTGAAAAAACGGTCATATCGATGGCAGCATCTGGATTAAAACATCTTGAGACCGTTGAGCTGATGAAACGCAGAATACTCGTAAGAGAAGGTGCGACAAGGCCAGCGAGCGATGATCTTACGCATACAGCCTTCATAACATTCGCAATAAAGGGATCAGGCATTGAATACCGCATATGAGATGTCTGATATTGGGCATGATCTCAGATATTCCATATTTTCTATTGACCGTTATCGGAAAATGCCTATGCGAAATAGCATTTCTAACGCATCAATTTTAATATCCCTATGTATGTATGAATGTATCATGAGATTTGACAGGCAGGATAAGGCTGTATCACCTATAATCGCCACTATACTGCTCATAGCGATAACGATAGTTCTTGCGGCAACGCTCTATTCCCTGCTTGGTGGTTATGTTTCACTAATATCCGCACCGACACCACAGGCTTCTATGACCGTAACAAATCAGACCCAGCAGAATTCAAATGATGGTGTATATACCATATACATAAGCGGCGTCAATCAAAACATATCGTTATCAAAGGTAACACTAGAGTTTCAATCCTCCAATGGGAATGTGACCGAGATACCGCTGACGCAGGGTACCATAGAAACTCAATATTGGAAGGTAACGGTAAATGGGCCGGATTATCTATCGGCACTTACAGTGATAACCATAAGCAGTTTACCGAACAACAGCAATCCATTTATAAAATTCGTTAAGCTGGTTGATACCGTTACAGATGGCACTATAGCAAGCCAGAGTGTTGGTCTTGCTTCGGCAACTTCCTGATGCTCTCCAGGTTCATCACCACTATGGCATCATTCCCAACATTCACGTTCGACATTGGGATTAGATAGTTGCCGTCTTCATCCATTGGTATATTCAGCCTGCCCCTGCCTCCGGATGGTTTAGTGACCATCGTTATAAGGTTCCATTTTTCGTCTGCAAGAAAGTTCTTGACGTATCCTATTATCTCGCCAGAGCTTGACATAACCGGCTTCTGATTCACGCGCGAATAGAAATCCATCATAAATACAACATGAATTGGTATTTATTTTTATTTATCGCATTGGCACCATTCTTCGGAAGTTCTAGATTTTCCACCTTTCGTCATTTTAGTTAAGGGTAAAACATTCAATAAAGGAGGATCAGAGATATAGTCCCTGATCCTGCAGCTGTTTTCTCCTCTCAGATACAGACTTGCTCATGGTCTCCGATAGTGTCCTGTAGAACTTTATGACCTCTTCGTCCACAGATGGTCTTATGGTCTTCAGGGCATCGAGGAAGTTTTTCTGAGAAACGGAGGTTGCGTCCGGATTCTCCCTGTAGGCATTCATACCAGCCTCCCTGCACAGGTTTTCCAGATCTGCTCCAACGTAACCTTCAGTCCTCTGAGCGATGTCATTAAGATCCACATCTGGAGCAAGTGGCATGTTCCTTGTATGCACCTTGAGTATACTGAGTCTTGCCTCCTTGTCAGGTGGCGGTATATAAATCAGTTTGTCAAATCTGCCAGCCCTGAGAAGCGCGGGATCCATTATATCTGGCCTATTGGTTGCTCCTATCACCACAACACCGTTCATAACCTCGATGCCGTCCAGAGATGTCAGCAGCTGGTTCACTATCCTTTCAGTGACGCCTGAGTCGCTTGTCGTCCCTCTCCTGGGTGCTATCGAGTCTATCTCATCCAGGAATACAATGGCAGGTGCTACCTGCTTTGCCTTCTTGAATATCTCCCTTATGGCCTTCTCGCTCTCTCCCACCCACTTGCTGAGGACCTCCGGGCCCTTTATCGATATGAAGTTTGCGTTGCTCTCTGTTGCGACGGCTTTTGCTAGAAGGGTCTTACCGACACCAGGCGGGCCGTATAACAGGAACCCTTTGGATGGCCTGATACCCAATCTCTTGAATACATCAGGCTTCAGGAGTGGCAATTCAACAGTCTCCTTAATCTCTCTCTTTACATCCTCAAGACCGCCGATATCGTCCCAGTGGACATTAGGGACCTCAACCATGACCTCTCTCAGGCTGCTGGGTTCGATTGATTTAAGCGCATTCTTGAAGTCTTCCTCGGTCACCACCATCTTTTCAAGTATCTCCGTGGGTATCGGCTTGTCAAGATCGATCTCTGGTAGATATCTCCTGAGGGCGTTCATCGCACTCTCCCTGACCAGAGCCGCGAGATCCGCTCCGACAAAACCATAGGTGTAATCTGCCATTTCCTCAAGGAATTTGTTCTTCTCCTCCTCACTCATTCCTAGGGGCATGTTTCTGGTGTGTATCATCAGTATCTCCTTTCTTCCGTTTCGATCGGGAACACCGATCTCTATCTCTCTATCAAATCTACCAGGTCTTCTGAGAGCAGGATCTATTGCATCTATGCGGTTTGTAGCGCCTATGACTATGACATGCCCCCTCTCCTTCATCCCATCCATTAGTGTCAGAAGCTGAGCAACAACTCTGCGTTCAACTTCGCCCTGAACTTCTTCTCTCTTGGGTGCGATGGAATCTATTTCATCTATGAATATGATAGACGGAGCTGTTTCTTCAGCCTTTGAGAATATCTCTCTCAGCTTCTGTTCGCTCTGACCGTAGTATTTGCTCATTATCTCAGGTCCATTGATGGATAAGAAGTTGGCGCCAGATTCATTTGCAACGGCTCTGGCTATGAGCGTTTTACCCGTCCCAGGAGGCCCATATAATATGACCCCTTTGGGCGGTGTTATCCCCAATCGCTCGAAAAGTTCAGGGTGCTTCAGCGGAAGTTCTATCATCTCCCTTATCTTTCCGAGCTGCTCGGACAGGCCTCCGATATCCTCATAACTTATCCTTGAAACCTCTTCTAGAACCTCAGAGGCCGGCTCCTCCCTTATCTCTATCTTGGTCTCCTCGCCGATCTCCACGGGAACCTTGCTCGGTAGAGTCTTGACAACTTTGAAAAGAAGTCCTGTTTGGCCTGCAAGAGTCAGGCCAGGAACACTTATATTGTCCTGTTCGAGCATTGGTCTTCTTATCAATGCACGCTGTACGTATTCCTCTATTCCTTCACCGAATTTGAGTCTTTGATCTTTCCTTATGATGGGTGCCAGGGTGACCTTCTTAGCGATCTCAGTCCTGACCTTCCTGACCTTGACCTTATCACCTATGGATGCCCCACAGTTGTTTCTCATGACGCTGTCTATTCTGACAATGCCCTTGTTCTCATCTTCAGGTCTTGCCCTGTAGACCCTGCCCACTGTTTTTCTGACCTTTTCGATTTCAACAACATCACCGATCTCGGCATCAAGTAACCTCCTTGATGATTCATCTAATCTAACCCTTGACATGCCAGGATCGGTTGAGTTTGCCTCTGCAACCCTGAGTATGATACCGTTATTGGATTCCATAAGGCCATATTGCTTCCCGAATATTTTAAGTTTGTCAGCTTATAGAAATAACATTGTATTGGAATATAGACCGATCCATTTGAATGGGAATTATCTAATATCATCGTTAGTTCACGCTATTGCTTTTATAGCGTGAGCTGATCATGTGGGTATGAAGGCTGCTGTCCTTGAAGGAATAAACCATCCGCTGTCGATAGTGGATAAAGACATTCCAGAACCGGCCGATGATGAGGTCATTATAAGACAGGACTACGCCGGTTTATGTTACAGAGACATTCTTAGTGCAACAGGATTTTTTCCCAGGATCCAGCTACCCATAATTCCTGGGCATGAGATAGGTGGAACAATCGTCAAGATTGGAGACAAGGTTAAGAATTTCAGAGTCGGCGATCATGTGGCCAGCCTGATATACGTTCCATGTGGAAAATGCGAATACTGCAGATCAGGCAATGAAAATTTATGTCCATACAAAAAATCCATAGGAGAGGAGATCCAGGGAGGGTTCAGGGAATACGTAAATATTCCGGAGATAGCCCTCGTTAAGGCGCCTGGAAACGTAGACAGCAGATATCTGCCCATAGCATCGTGCGTCACCGGCATGATATATCACGCACTATTCAGGCTTGCTAAGATCAGGGAAGGACAGAAGGTACTGATCACAGGGGCCGGCGGTGGAGTCGGTTCAAATGCGGTGCAGATGGCTAAGGCTTTTGGTGCAACGGTCATAGCCGAAACGACCTCTGATCAAAAGAAGGAGATGCTTCAGAAGATCGGCGCGGATTATGTGGTCGATGGTAATGGAAAATTCAA
The DNA here is from genome assembly GCF_023256435.1 of Thermoplasma sp. GTDB lineage: Archaea > Thermoplasmatota > Thermoplasmata > Thermoplasmatales > Thermoplasmataceae > Thermoplasma. The sequence goes on from NZ_JAGDXM010000049.1 coordinate 26,781, forward strand.
TGAGGAAGTGAAGAAAATTGGCGGAGCGGATGTGGTACTGGAATGCGTTGGTATACATACATTCGAGAGGGCATTGAGGAGCCTTAACAATGGAGGGAAAATGATCGTGATCGGAAACGTCAAGCCTGATCCGGTGAATCTGCCTCTCGGTCTCATCATACTTAAAGGAAATACTATACGAGGAAGCATCAGTTCAACAAGGAAAGACGTGTCAGATTCGCTGAATCTGGTCGCGGAGGGGAAGATAAAGCCAGTGATAGGCATGGAGGTAAATCTGGAAAGGATCAACGATGCGATGGACATGATGAAGAACAGGCAAACAGAGGGTCGCGTTCTTATAAAATTCAGATGAGGCCATCTAAGATCTAATGATCATATTTTCATTCAAAATTTATGTTAATGTTTCTGAATCACATAAAATTCCGTTTCATGATCCGTCTATCTTCTTGCCATGGGGGCAAGTTTTTGGATTCCCAATCGAGGCGGATATCTTTTTGGCGTCATCGTAGTCCACCAGAAAGTCAAAATTACCTATCTTCTTGCAAGCATCATTGGCATCGATGCCACTTCTGCTATACAACACCTCAAGAGTCCTGTGAATCATCACTATTCTCTTGTATGTTTCTTCTCCTTTATCGGTAAGGGCTACCATACCACGGTCTTTTTTTATCAATCCCTTTTCCTGAAGTCTTGTAAGTATCTCCAACACGGATGGAGGCTTTATATTCATGGAAGCCGATAGATCCTTGAGTCTCACGGGAAACGGCCCATTGGAAGACTCCTTGATGGTTATAAGGCAGTCTCTTTCCTTCTTCGTTATGTTTTCCATATTATATTAGTATCAATCTAACTTATTTAAAACTTTCTAATATATGACAGAATCCGCTGTAAGCCCGTCCATTATATGCGATTCTTGAAAAGCTTTAGATATTTCATAAATGTGCGTCAGAAGATGCTGTACCTCCATATATTTTATGAAAAACTTTAAGCCGTAAAGGTTTTAGGGGTATCGATCTGTATGGAAGAGCTGATATGCAATATAGAATTTGCCAAAGAATCTGACACAGAATATACCGCCAAGCTGAGGACTGAAATGGGCGGGCTCAGAGAATACACTGGAAGAACGTTTGAGGATGTATTGAATCAGGTTATACTGGAACTCGAAGAGGAATTTTCCTGAGATTGAGGCCAATAATGTGCCTAGGGAAAGGAGAATTAGAGACCACTAATAAAATTGTCTTTATTTCTCGTTTTTCATCATTCTCAAATATCGTTCAGATGGATATAGCATATGGCAACTCTTTTTAAATTTTGAATTGATAAAGATGCATGATATCCGATGATTACAGATATGCAAGGCAGATGGTTTTAAGGCAGTTCAATAACGATGATATCACTAAGATCAGATCTTCTAAAGTTCTCGTGGTAGGGATAGGTGGCGTCGGCAGCCTCATAGCCGATCTGTTTGTTCGCAGCGGTGTTAAGAGCATAACGCTGATAGACAGGGATTATGTATCATCATCCAACCTTTATAGGCAGACGCTGTATTCCGACGAAGACATAGGCGATTCAAAGGTTGTTGCTGCTAAGCGTAGACTTGAAAGAGTAAACCCTGAAGTTGAGGTTCTAGCAATAAATGAAACGTTTGATGCGGAAAACGCTGAGAAGCTCATATCATCTGTGGATATAGTAATGGATGGAACAGATAATCTCACAAGCAGGCTCATAATAAACGATGCCTGTGTCAAGAATAACAAACCATGGGTGATGGCATCGGCCATAGAGACGTATGGCCAGGTTAAGGCTATAATTCCCGGAAGAACATCTTGCTACAGATGCTATTTTACCGGCGATCCTTTTCCACAACCGACATGTGCGGAGGTGGGTGTACTCAGCTCGCTTGTGACCGCGATATCGTCATTGGCATTCACGCTGGGCATCAAGATCCTCACAGGTAAGGAGGTGGACGGTTCGATATACAATCTGGACATATGGAGCATGGAGCTGGACAGCATCCGCGTGGATAGAAGGAAGGATTGTCCCAGCTGCGGTCTGCATAATTACGAATTCCTCTCAGACAAATATAAAAATATAGGCTTGGACTTTATGCCATAGATGAAGATAAGGGGCTTGATCTTTGACTTCGATGGGACACTGCTGGATTCGGTGGAGCTGAGGATCGATTCATGGAAGAATGCGTTCAAAGCCTATGGCGTTGATGTTCCTGAGGATCTAATTCGGCCGATGATAGGTTTTCCGGGTGTTGATCTAGCCAAGAAATTTGTAAGAAACCCGTTGGATGTGGAGATGCTTCAGGAAGATTACTTCCTGAAGAATATCGAATCTGCCAGGTTCTTTCAGGATGTCATACCAACGCTAAATAAGTTGAAGGAGATGGGCATAAAAACTGCGGTAGTGACCTCGACCAGAAGGATCGTGATACAGAGATTCAGTATACCCGTCGATCATATAGTGACTATAGATGATGTTTCCAAAGGGAAGCCAGATACAGAGCCTTATTTGAAGGCCATCAATATGATGGGTATCAGACCTGAGGAATGCATCGTGGTGGGAGACATAGAGAACGATCTCATCCCAGCAAGGAGGCTAAAATGTATATCTGTGCTTGTCAAGCATGGTCGGAATATAAGTTCAGCCTTTGCGGATTACGAAATAGAAAATATAGGAGACATACTTGACTTAATAAGAAAATTGGAGGTCAATGAGAATCGCTGAATCGCTTTCAACGCCGTAATCGTAGAAGATTATAGATCCATTTAATTTGGATTTCGGCTATAAATGCCTTAAATCGCTTTCCATAATCGATCTCCGAGGATCAATATCGTCCGAAGAAGGTTTGACCTTTATTGCTTTCTTTAAGAAGATCGGTCTTTTCTAGCTCAATATCCAGAGTACCTTCGACGAATATGATTAGAGATCACTTATCTGAGAGAAATAGTAGGTAAAGTTGGATATCTCCAAATAGTTTTCAGAATCTCCGATTGAGGCGTTCGGATTAGTTATAGGTATCCTGATCGTCGTGGGCGTTCCATATGTGAGCGATATGCTTTTGATCAAACCATTTATTTCTATGTTCATCATATTGCCGGCTGTAAATTCTGTGGGCGTAAATGATATTTCTATGAAATTTCCTTGCTGTTTTTCACTGACATTTTCAAATAGACTTGGAACGGTCAGCGATACCTTCTTCTCAAATACTGCAAAGAGTATCCTCTCGCTGAATCTTATTGTTAAATTTACCGGTTTAAGCATCCAGCCGGATGAGATCAGTGCAGAGGTGTTTACGGGTATGAGCAGATCCGCCGTTGCCTCTGACAGTGCCGGAACTATGACCTCTGAATTATAAATTGTTATTACGGCACCAGTGTATGCCCTGTTTTCAAAGATGGCTTCAACCTTGAGATAATAATCCTGGCCAAGTTTTTCTAGACTGTTTATATTGAATGAATCGGATATGGCGACAGACGTCATCTGCTGCTCTTGTACTGCTATGCCAGTTGAGACAAGCATAACCGAGACAAACACGGAAAAAATCAGCAGAAGGATCGATAACGTCTGACGCATACTGAAAATAGGTGAAATAAATATTTAAATTTTATCGTAATAGGAACCGAATTTTTCTTGCTTTTTATTATTATGTCGGACAGAAATCTGACCATAACATTAATTTTTTATCGAAACGCGCAATAATGAATTATGATCCTCGCTGAAGTGACCTATATTCCCATTGGCCCGGGTACATCTGCTTCCAAATACATAAACGCCGCATTGGAGGAATTCAAAAAATCGGGTATTAAGTTTTATCCGAATAGCATGGGAACTGTGTTAGAGGCGAAGACAATAGACGAAATATTTGATGTAGTCAAGAGAGGGGAAAAGGCGATACTTTCGATGGGGATAAAAAGGGTCGAAACATATATAAAAATCGATGACAGAATAGATGTGGAGAACAGTGCGGAGAGAAAGTTAAAAGCTCTCAAATATTGAATTGAATTTCGATATAGTTTTCATTTGAATGAATATTTTAAATATCAAAAAAAATTTAGCCATTATGAATGTAAAGGATTTCGCCAAGAGTCAAATGCAAAACGCCTGTGAATACCTTAAGAATCAGAATCCAAAATATGACTGGGTCGGCATTTACGTTCTTGAACATGGGAAACTGAAGCTTGAGGCTTTTGTTGGAGAAAAAACGGAGCACGTTGAAATAAACCTGGGTGACGGGTTATGCAGTTTGGCAGTCATAAAGAACGATATAGTCAATGAGTATGATGTGAAAAGCAACCCAAAATATCTTGCTTGCTTCGCGTCCACTCAGTCGGAGATAGTTGTGCCCATAAGATTCAACGGGAAGGCAATCGGTGAAATTGATATAGATTCTGACCAGAAGGCTGCTTTCGGTAATGAAGATGAGAAATTTTTATCACAGATAGCAGATCTTATCGCACCAATAGTATATCAATTCTATATGGAGTAGCTTGTTAGAAAAGTCGGTGATCTTGGGGGAAGCTATAAAGATCTTTATTAGGTCTGGAGGTGCACTGGCTTCCCCCAATAATAAAATTTCATGGAAAACTTGTAATAACAATGAGGGTGGGTTTTTGCGCTATGAATACACATAGAGGAGACGCCAACAATGCAATACGATAAGCGTGAAGATATCAGCCATCCGTCTCTGAAGTATGGATATCTGGATCTTAAGTTGAGAAGCATATCACTGATTGCGAGATCAGGTCAGTATGACATAGATGCACATGGATATAGGCCGCCCAATGTCAATGATATCGCAAAATTAGAAATAGTCTTTTAAAATCATATCCTGATGGAAAAACAGACGGGGGAACTTGATCTGGAGTTCTTTCTCAACAGTGGCTTTGAAAAGAAAAGATGCGTTAAATGCGGTTCATACTTCTGGACGCAGGACAGGGAGAGGATCACATGCGGAGACACCCCCTGTGATGAATACACGTTCATCGGCAATAGTCCAGTACCGAGATCGTATACGCTGGATGAGATGAGGGCTGCATTCATAAAATTCTTTGAGGATCGTGGTCATAAATTCCTGAAACCATATCCTGTTGTTCCAAGGTGGAGGGAGGATGTACTCCTTGTAAATGCTTCAATATACGATTTTCAGCCACACGTGACTTCCGGCATAGTCAAGCCGCCAGGAAATCCAATCGTAATGTCGCAGCCGAGTATCAGGATGAATGATGTGGATCTTGTCGGTATAACTGGGCGGCATCTGACAAGCTTCGAGATGCTGTGCCATGATTATTTCAATTCCAAAGACGAAACGGTTTACTGGAAAGAGGAGACGGTGCATTACTGTTACGATTTCCTGACAGATGGCCTCGGGATCGACGGAAAGCTCATAAGTTTCAAGGAAAAGCCATGGTCAGGAGGTGGTAACGCTGGAAATGCCCTTGAAGTATTCGTGAGAGGGCTTGAAGTAGCTACGCTGGTATTCATGGACATGAAGGAGGATCCGAATGGGCCATACGAAATAGATGGAATCAGGTATTCCAAGATGGACATGAAAATTGTGGATACGGGCTATGGCTTGGAAAGATTGACGTGGCTTTCACAGGGCACGCCAACGGTTTATCAGGCTATATATCCGGATATCATCGCCCATGTGCTGAATAATTCATCGGTATCTAAGATTGATGACGAGTTTCTATCAGAAGTTGTGAAGGCTTCTGTGATGAAGGAGCCCTATGAGGAGTCTTTCGTCATATCGCAGCTCGAGAAGAAATATCCAGACGCCAGAGTTCGATTTGAAAGGATAAAGAAGGCCAGAGACGTATTCCTGATGATCGATCATGCCAGATCCCTGATGCACATGTTTGCAGCTTACGTAATACCATCCAACGTCAAGGTTGGCTATCTTGCAAGAATGCTCATAAGAAGAGCCTACAGAGCCCTGAACAATACCGGATACAGGGGTACGCTGCTTGATCTCATACACATGAACTATGAAGATCTGAAAGAAATAGTGGGTGAATTCCCTGACAGCTTCGCTTCAGATGTACTTTCAATTGAGGAGGAAAAATACAGAGAGGTGGAAAAGCATGGAACACAGATCATAGAAAAGCTCCTGTCTAACAAGGGAAGGATAGATATCGAAGATCTGATACTTCTATACGATTCGCATGGAATAAGTCCTGAAACTGTTAAGGGATATCTGGAATCAAAAGGTATGAAGATTGAGATACCGGAGAATTTTCATTCGCTTGTCATTCAAAGGCATGATAAGGGAGAGGTGGCGAAGAAAAAATACAGCGATTATCCAGAGATAGAGACAAGGACATTATATTATGATGATCCTTTCATGAGGGAATTTACCGGACTCGTGCTTTATTCAAGGGGCAATGAGATTATACTAGACAAGACGGCCTTCTATCCTGAGGGTGGCGGTCAACCATGGGATCTTGGATATTTTGAATACAAAGGTCGGAAGATAAATGTAACAGCAGTCAGAAGATATGGAAAGACCATCGTGCATACCCTTGATGGTGAGATACCGGAGAATGTTCGCATCCATGGTGTGATCGATTGGGACAGAAGATCCAGGCTTATGGTGCATCACACCGCTACGCATCTACTACTCGGTGTGCTCAGAGAGATACTCGGTCCCCATGTCTGGCAGAATGGTGTTCAGAAGGATGTGGAAGAATCAAGGCTTGACATAACGCACTATCGCAGAATAGATGACGAGACCATAAGGCGGATAGAGGATCGCGCTTTCGAACTTATAAGGGAAGGAAGAGAGGTCAGCGTGCGAAATCTTGACTGGTACAGTGCCATCGATAAGTATGGTTTCAGGCTATTTGAAGGCGGAGTTCCACTGACATCGAAGATAAGGGTCGTTGAAATACAAGGCGTGGACGCTGAAGGTTGCGGTGGTACTCATCTGAAGAACATTTCGTCGATAGGTGTTCTGAAGATAAGAAAGGTAGAAGCCATCCAGGAGAACATATACAGGATAACATTTTCGGCTGGTGTGCCGGCACTACATCTGTTCCAGGATTCTTACGAATCAGCATACAGAATATCAACTATGATCAAGAAGCCGATCAGCGAAATAGCCCAGTCTGTATCCGAGATATATAAGGACTACGGCGATCTGAAAAGATCTCTGCTGGACTTGAAACGCCGCGAAATAGAGAATAAGATACTGAATGCAAAATTTATAGGTAAAGATGGAAAGGAATACCGTATAATCGAAGCCGATGAGTCGGACATTGGAGAGATATCCAGAATAGCTCATTCTAAGAAGATAGACATCGTCGTGGAGACGAGAAAGTCAGGTGCATTCAAGTACACAGCAATATCGCCAAGCAGGAAAGCCAAAGAGATGATCAAAGTGCTGTTCAATGTCGAACCTGAGGGAAACGATTCAGTCGCATCATTCATCAACGAACACAGTGAATGACGCCATTATACCTGGATGATGGAATTCGATGAAAGGACTTTCAAACCATCAAAGTGAACCTTTTTTCAATTTCTGAATGCGTTTCTGTGCGTTCATGCCGATGCGGATGACTAAAAGGAGAACTGGGAATGGACTAAAGATGATCTTAGTCTCAATTCAGGTCCGCTAGTGCAAGATGGATGCCTGAGTCATTCAGTTCGCGAAGATCTGATCTCACCGATTTGGGCATCTTGCATCCTGATTTGTGATGTCAGACATGATGCAAATGAGCATGATCAGTGACATTAAGCAATATAAAGTGATACACAATATGATGTCTGACAAGTCTGTCGATCACTAAATTGACGAAATATAATATGGGAAACTTTAATAATGAATCATTCAGATGAAGTTAAAAATGGCTGTGACACCGGAACGGATTCAGCAGATTGTTGGACGATACTATGGCGTTAAGAGAATAAGGGAAGAGGAAGGAGAATTCGAAGTAGAGGTTGAGGATATAGATTTCTATCCCGAGGATTACTTTTCGATGCTCGTTTCGGATCTCAGGAAGATGGGATATGTTGCCTTCACAAAGACGAAAAACGAGATTATAATTATAGAGGAACCGGAGAGATCAAAAAGATCGCTGCTGAAAATTCTTATGGCAATAGCCACCGTGATCACACTCTTCTATGTTGGTTATTCTTATGTTTCATCATATTTTTCATCTTCGCTACTGATGTCGTTCCTTGAGACGCTGATCTATTTCGTGATACCAGTATTCATTATACTCGGATCAAGAGAATTCGGGCGGTATCTTGGAATGAAAAGGAACAGCATGCAGTATTCGTTTCCAATATTTGTTCCGGATCCGATCGGAATGGGTACGATGGGATCAATAAATGCCCCGAATGTGGCCTATCCAAGTAAGAGGGCCATGGTTGAATCATCTCTATTATCGGTTGTATTCGGTTTTCTAGTATCTCTGATCTTTGTTATAATCGGTGGATACCTATCGCTCATGCAGCGAATTCCGGTCTCTGGTGTCAGATCACCCATACTCCAGATTGGAAGCCCACTTATATTTCAGGCTGCCATGCGCAGCTTTGTCCCATCTGACGGTGTTCTCTTTCCTACGGCGTATGCGGGATGGGTGGGTATAATAGTGTCTGCCTTCAACGCTATGCCTATTGGATTCCTCGATGGGGGTCTCATATCATCAGCCATGCTGGGAAAGTATTCGCAGTATGTTTCGTACGTTGCCATAGTCGCAATAATAGGACTTTCCATACTCTATCCATCCTGGCTGATCCTGTTAGTTTTTGTCCTAATAATCGGTATAAGGGGCCCTGAACCGCTCAACAATGTTGGCAGGGCGTCAGGATATGTGAAGATCCTGGCACTGTCCATCGGCATCATAATACTCATAGGGCTTGTACCGATCCCATTTCACACGCTTCCTCCACAGTTTTCTGTCAGCTACGGTCAGACCCAGTTCGTGGTGTATTCCGTATCTGCAAATATTTCAACAAACGTTTCATGCTTTCTGAACGTCTCCAATCATGGAACATCACCGATTACCCCTGGATTTTCCATATCGCCAGCGATCCCCATAAGCGTAAAGTCTTCATCTCGATCGGTCTCTCCTTCCACATCGCAGAGGTTCAACGTTACAATAAATTTCACAAAATCGGCTCCAGGATTTTACAGCTATGTGATCTCGGTATTCACATCAACTGCCTCAGAGCTCGTTAATATACATATATATTTCATAGATCTCACAGAAAATTTTACCATGAAAAGCAACAACCCGCTGATGGAGAATGCCACGGTAAACGATACCGCGAAGATACCGTTGGCCAGCGATACAAGTTCAACGCTCATGCTGAATGTCTATGCCTTTGGATCATCCGGTATGGATTACCATGTGGTGGTGCAGAATGCTGTGACCGCAGTGGGTGAGAATTTTCCATTTGTGCTTAGTGGCGGAACATCGTTCCTCATCCTGGTGAATTCGACCATACCGCAGACCGTCTACGTGATCGTCTATGACCAGCAGTATCAGGGCGATGTCGCAGTGATCAATTTCGTGAATACGACTAATACAGTACACAGATGATGCACATCAATCCCAGAACCTCCTGTTCCTTGCATAGTCCATCTCCGCAGTGAGTATCGCCCTTATAAGATCGTTCTCATCTGCATAGGTAACTTCCAGAATTCTGGACGCGGTCTCCGGCCCCACTCCTCTAGCAGACAGAACCATGACTGCCTGTATTCCTTTCTCCTTGACGAGATGCGCATTCTTCAATATGCGTTTCCTGTAGGCTGGGTCATCGATCTTTGATCTCTCAAAGTCAGAAAGCGCGGCAACGAGCCTCGATCCGCATGCATCACATTTGGGCACCTTTATGTCCTTTACCCTGTACGTTCTCACATTTCCACAGTTGACGCAGTAAAGCGTAACGCGTTCATTCATTATTCTGTTCCTTACCGATTCCAGTATCACCTTTGTGGGTCTGAGAGGGGCAACGCGTTCTGAGTAGTGCGAAATGAAGATGTCAGAAGCCTTGGATATGCGGTCCTTAAGCACGAATTCTATCATATCTCTGCTCTCTATGAAATCCGAAAGTGCGGACGTGTCCATGTAGTCATTTATTAGCTTTCTTATGGAATCCTCGTAGACCACTGAATTAGAATAAGCATCCATTATCTTGTCTATTCTGATCCTCTCTAGATCCGCGTCCTCGCTTATTATTCCAAATTTTCTGGCCTCATAGAGGAAGACAGACTTGAAAAAGCGGGATCTTGAGGCTGAAGATCTTATGTAGGACATCAGATTCTCCAGATTTATTCCCTTTATGATGCGCATGACATCCTCCGCGTATATCTTTCTTGACGTGCGCATGTATATGTGATACGGCGAATAATCCATCTCAACGCTTTCTCCAGTCACGGATGTGAGGATGTTGGATAGTATCTCGGCCAGGGCAAAATTTCCCCTTGTTCCGAGGAGTATCTGCACTATTATCTCGTCGTTGAAGCTCTCTATTATTACCCTATGTGTGGTGGCGATATCGTTCTCATACCATTCCGAGAGTTTCTTCTTTGAACTGGCATCGATATAATCAGGCAGTGATCTTGAGATTCTATTCATAGATACACGTTGAACCACATCGTATAACACCGGTATGTCCTCGCCAGTCCATCTCGGTGCAACAGCCGGAGTGAAGAACGACTCAACTATGATCCGGTCATGATCGATCCTGACCACCCGCCAGGTGTTACCTCGCATGACGAAGTAGCTTCCGGCATCGATCTCTGAGGCCACATATCTTTCATCCAGAGTGCCTATGAACTTGCCTGAGACATCTATGACCTTATAGTTCTTCTCGCTGGGGATCATCGATATATTTTCTATGTAGTACTTTAGCGTATTCCGTCGCTTACCGATGAACTCGTTTTCAAGCCAGAGTTTCCTGGTGTTCGATAGAAATGTTATTACCGAATAATACTCGTCCCAGGTAAGATCGGAATAAGCATAGGATCGCTTCACCGTCTCAAAGAATTTTCTGATGTCGACCTTCCTCTGGGAATTAACCTCGGAGAGGATCTGATTTGCCAGGGTCGAGAGTGAGTTCTTCATTATCTGAACATTCTCTATCTTTCCTTCGGAGATGCTGTCGACGATTGCAATTGCCTCCTCCATCTCTATCACATCGGTGCAGACCACGTAACCTCTGGAGGTCTTTCCTATCCAGTGTTCGCTGCGGCCTATGCGCTGTATCATCTTGTTTATCTGTCTCGGTGAATTGAACTGTATGACCGCATTGGCCGTGCCAACGTCTATGCCCAGTTCCAGCGAAGATGTGCAGATCAGGGCCTTCACCTCACCGTTTTTGAAGGCCTTTTCTGCAAATTCTCTGGTTTCCCTTGACAGTGATCCATGATGTACGAGAACAGGTATTTCTCCGAATTTCAGCTTCATCCTGAAGGCAAGATCCTCCGCGACAAAACGCCTGTTTACGAAGACTAGAGATCCAGAATATCTGTTGATCAGTTCCCATACCTTCAGGATCGCACCTGCATACTGTCTGTCGCATCCCATGATCTCGGCATCAGATTCGCTGGATTCATCCGGGACCATGACCTCGATCTTCATGTTCTTCTTCAAAGTGGTGTATATGATCTCGCAGTCTCCATCAGGAACCAGAAATTTTGCCAGTTCCTGAGGATTGCCAACGGTGGCTGAGAGTCCAATACGCTGAAAATTACCAGCCAGATCCCTGAGCCTCTCAAGCGCGATTGAGAGCTGTGAGCCGCGTTCATTTTCGGCGGCATCGTGGAGCTCGTCTACTATGACAACCCGTACATTTGATACAAACTTCCTTAAATTCTTGCCGTTCAGAAGTATCTGGAGAGATTCTGGTGTCGTAACCATTATGTCCGGAGGTGTCTCCGCCATCTTCCTCCTGTCGGCATCCGTCATATCGCTGTGCCTGACCTGAACATCTATGCCCAGCTCGCGACCATAATCAACAAGACGTGAGAGAATATCACGGTTCAGGGCTCTGAGGGGCGTTATGTAGATCGCGAAGACCTTCTGCGGTCTCTCATTCAATATTCTGTGGAAAACGGGTAGTATGGCCGCCTCCGTCTTCCCGCTGCCCGTTGGTGAGAGCAGGATAGCATTCTTTCCTTCAAGTACAGAAGGGATCATCTGATCCTGCGCTTCTGTTGGTTCCGTGATTCCATGATTGCGGAGGATCTCGATGATCCTCGGATCTATCATTGAAAAGGCGTTTGACATTCTATTCTCTCATAGATACGCTTCCAGCTATGATGAGTGGATCCCATACTGGCCCAAAGGGTGGGGTATAGCCAAGATCATCATAGAAGAGATCTTCAACAGTGAATCCGGCAAATATCGCCGTGGCCAGCGTATTGAGCCTCCATGCGGCCCCATCCTTTCCAAGAACCTGCCCTCCTATGATCCTCTTATCGGAATTCCGGTAGAGTATCTTCACGTAGATATCCTCCTTCCCAGGATAGTAATTTGCCCGGCTCTTTGCCTTTATCAACGTCTTACCGAATTCAATGCCAGATGCAGTCGCTCTCTTCTCGTTGAGACCTGTGAAACCAACCTCCATGTCGAAGACTTTTACCAGCGTTGAACCCACTGCGCCGGGAAAGTTCATCTCTGAACCAGCGGCATTGGATCCAGCGACCCTGCCAGCCTTGTTGGCTATCTGTGCCAGCGGCATCATCTCCTCTTCGCCCGTGATGATGTTCTTAACGGTTGCCACATCTCCAGCGGCATATATTCCAGGCGTTGACGTTTCCATGTGACTATCTGTTATTATTGCACCGCGCTGATCCAACTTGATGCCTGCGTCCTGTGCAATGTTTGAATTTGGTACTATGCCCACTGCGGCTATGACAAGGTCGGATCGGTGATCGTCCACGGTTGTCTTGATCGCATACTGATCCTCATCTTGCTTTATCTCAACCGGTGAGGATGAAAATTCAACGTTAACCCTCGATGCAAAATAATCGTTGAGAATCTGTCCGATATCCGGATCGAGCTGTGGCATCACCCTATCGTACTTTGATATTACCTTGACCTTCTTTCCGGCTTCCGTCAATGTGGAGGCGAGCTCCACCCCGAGCACACCTGCTCCTATTATTGTTATCGTTTTCGATCTGTCGATGATCTCCTTAAGACGTATGGCGCTTTCAAGGCTGCGTATACCGAGGACACCGGTCGCAATCCCTTGTGGTATCCTCGGCCTCGCACCTGTGGCAATTATGAGCCTATCAAATTTCACTGCGGTACCGTTATCAAGGAGAACTGAGAGTGATGCTGTATCGATCTTCGTTACAACTCTGCCCGTTATCACTTTTATTCCCCTCTTCTGGGTGAACTCCTCTGGTGGATAATGGAGAAGATCATTTGGGCTCTTAACGATACCCTGAAGGAAATAAGGTATTCCGCATTCTGCATAGGAGACAAATGAACCAGATTCAATTACGGTAACATTTGCGTCTCTGTTGACTCTCTTTGCTTTGGATGCGGCTGCCATACCTGCCGCACCGCCTCCGATGACAACTATATCCATACGGGAACATTGAAATATGGGATATATAGATTTGTTGAATTCCGCAGAAAGTTCGGATATTTCCTGTATTTCTTCTGTCATTATTTGAACAGAATATACTATCTCTATAGGACAAAAGATCTTTGCATCGTGCAGCGATCTGGCATCGGACCATCAATTTGCTTGAAGGGGAGCATACAAAATGCTAATAACATCTTAAAATTTAAGCCCCCCGAAGTTGATCGTATCAACTTAAAAATCATCGTCGTCTTCATCTTCATCTTCGTCATCGAAATCATCATCGTAATCCATTCTCTTGAAGACCAAACATTCCACCTCCGGACAAGAAAGTGATATCCCCTATAAATATGTTTTCTGCACACTAACCGGACAATCGATCATACGGCATGCGCCCCACATGTATACGGATGCGTACGGGCTTTTAGTCTGGATATAGAACAGAATCTCATACCTTGAATTACATGATTCCGATGATTTTCAAATCTGTCTGTGCAAAACTGCAATACTAATATTCAACGAACATGAATGAATATTATTTGATCAGGAGTTTCATGATCAACGCCTTATATATGAACGTCTTTCATCGGATTCTGACGCAATATCAGAGCGGTCTATTACTTGTTTGCGTTTCTTCAGCGTCATGGAGTAAAGCGATATGGTCTTAGAATATGAGTGTACACGGTGAATATCCACTGGTTCGAGACCAACCGACTTAAGGTCAACAAGGCGCGATTCAAGGCCCGATACATCCAGGAATTCGTAATAATTAACTGTACCGCCCACCCTTATGGTTTTCAATGCATCAGGCAGAAATGAGAATGATGCTGTGGGATTGTTCATGATGACTCGATCGGCCTCAGATATTTCACTGGCCACCGATCTTGCATCAGCGCATACAGGTTCTATAACCCCGCGAAGCGCATTTCTGGTCATGTTCTGCTGCAGCATGTTTATGGCCTCGCAGTTTATGTCGGAGGCTATTATCCTGACTCTATGGTATCTGGCAATCTCTATGCTTATTGGCCCAACACCTGCGAACATGTCAAATATGAATTCGCCATCTGAAACTTGATCAATAAGCCTGCGCCTTTCAGTGGCTAGTCTCGGTGAGAAATAGGCTTTTGAGATATCAATGATGAAGTTGCATCCATTTTCTCTGTATTCCGTCACCGTGTTTCCATCGCCTGCTATGAGCCGAAGTCTCCTCTTCCTCTCGGATCCAGCGACTCCTTCATCGAAGAACACACTCCTGATATTTCTGTGCGTCTTCAGAATATCATGCGCCAGCGCCTCGTCATATCGCTTCATTACGACGATGGTCCCAATCGTATCGAAGGAACCAGATGCCGAGGGTACCGTGATCCTCGGCTCAGCATCGATGACGATATGTTCCCCTGAATAATCGTCCCTCACAGGGATGTAGACGAATTCTTCATTCCTGATCACGGAAAAATTCCTATCAAAGATGCCCTTTGCCCTGAGATCCGTTATTATCTTTTCCGCCATACTTTTGCGGGCCTTAACGAACTTCTTTGGAGGCAATGGATCTCGCCCTCCTTATCACGGAATTTGCCAGCGTATCTGAGAAACCGTAGATGGATCTTATCCTCTCCGGCGTAGCGCTTGCGACATCTGCTATGCTTCTTAGACCGGCATCGTACAGTCTTCTGGCCCTCACGCGTCCAACACCCGGTATGAGCACCAGATCCAGAATATCCTCCCTGATGCCCTCCTTTATACGCAGATTGAGTATCTCCAGCATTCTTCGAACCTCTGGCTTGTATATGGAGGATAGTTTTGCAAGCGAATAGGAGAGCCAGTCAGCCATTGAAATCCTTGCCTGCACGTCTCCAGGAGCTATTCCATAACGATCATAGAGGAGCCTGTAGGATGCCTCATTGATCCAGTCCCTCAACACTATGGCAGTCTTGGCCGCATCTATATCGCCATCTATCATACCTATATCATCAAGAAACTCCATGGCGGAAAAATCGTCTTTGATGTTGAACGGTATCATCTCTCTGCAGATCGAGATGTGGTACAGCGCATGTTCTATATCGGAGGGTCCGTTGAAGAAATCGACAAGTCTCAGTGCGCTCTCCGGATCTAGGTAAAGATCGCTCGTGGTCTTTCCCAGCTGGGTGGTCTTCAGCTCCGGTGTTCGCTTTATGAAGCCATTGCTTTCGAGAAATTTCAGTGAGGCATTGATCTTGTCTTCTAGCATGTTTTTGCCGTTCTGTGAAAAATAGAATGTGGTCTCATAGAATTTCATTATGTCTTCGGGCGATCTTGCGAGGCCCATTGATATGGTTGCGAGTGCATTGAACCTCACCTTCGCATCATTTCCAAGGTACGAGATAACGGGTTCAGGATCAGTTGAGAGGTATTCCTTGGCTGCTTCATAGCTGGACTGCGAGGAGACATATATGAGGCCGACACCGAAGCTGTCGTATCCAGGCCTTCCAGCCCTTCCTATCATCTGTTTTATCTCCATATTGGTGAGATACGAGATGCCGTCGTATCCCCATCTGGTTATGTCCCTGACTATGACGAGGCGTGCCGGAAGGTTAACGCCTGCGGCCAGCGTAGGAGTGGCCACTATCACCTTGATGCGTCTGGATCTGAATTCCTTCTCTATAAAGGCACGCTGGTCGTTGCTTAGTCCTGCATGATGAAATGCCACGCCTCTAGGTAGAATCTCATTGAGCATATCGTCATAGACGTTGGGATCGTCGGAAGCGATCCTTATATTCAGGCTTGGATCGAATATCTGAGCCAGATCCCTCGCGCTATCTTCAGCCTTCTTCCTGGAGCTGACAAACATCAGAACCTGCCCCTGATCATCCACGGTCTCCTTTATGATCTGGTTAACGCTGACTCCAGGTCTTCTCTTACCATCAAGATAGAGCTGATCCCTGTAGATGATTCCCGTCTTCAGTGGTACGGGTCTGAAGTCGCTCCTTATGAGGGACGCGTTGAGCCATCTTGCCATTTCAGCTGCATTAGAAACAGTGGCAGAAAGTGCAAGCACCCTCATGTCAGGGTTGACGTATTTTGCAACCGATGCGACTGTTTCTAAGGTGGGTCCGCGGCTTTCATCCCCAATGGTGTGTATCTCATCGATCACCATGAGGCCTACATCGTTCAGCATGTACGGATCATGGTGCATGAGCGAATCGGCCTTCTCTGATGTCAGGATGACTGCATCGTACCTTCTGATGAAGTCAGGTGTATCATCGTAATCGCCTATGGACATCTTTACCTTCAGGCCAAGATCTCTGAGTCTGGAAAGTTCAGAGTATTTTTCCATTGCCAGTGACCTTAGCGGCACAATGTATATGGATTTGAGATTTCTCTGGAAGGTTTCATATATTGCCGAATAGGCGATGAGAGTCTTGCCAGCGGCCGTCGGCACACTGACAATGACGTTCTTTCCCTTCCTAAGCTGCTCTATCGCCATCCGTTGATGATCGTAAAGCTGAAAGTCATTGCCATCAAACAGCTGAAGGAAAGCCCGATCATAACCCAGTTCGCTGATCTTCACGCTGCACCATAACTGATCAATATAAAAAGATTGAGACTCATGGCGATGCCCGTTAGATGCCCTTCAGCCGAGGCACATGATATTTGCGCTCTTCAGAGATCACAGCTTTCACATGAATATGGTGCATACAAAATATCGCATACATGGCTCATAATGATGGCGGCCTGTACTTGCCCCAACCGCGAAGGGCGTAATATTTCTGCAGAATGGATATCAGCTCTTCGTTGCTCATACCTGATTCTGGGGGTTCGCCATCCACGGGTTTTCTC
>NZ_JAGDXM010000017.1 GCF_023256435.1 Thermoplasma sp.
CAGCCTGAAGTACTCAGATGTACCGAGCACTTCGATGTTCCTTGAGGCATTAAGATCCGCATTGAGTTCGAATCCGCAGTTCCTGCATTTGTGTATTCACCCCTGTATTTATCGATCAGGGATGAATGCGCCACTTGATATGCTAGCCTGCCCTGTACTGTGGTGAGGGATATCGCATGTGAGTCAGGATAGAACTTGGACGTCCTGTTATCAAAACCATAATCCAGAACCAACCGACATGCATCCCTGAACTGCTTCACTGTTTCAATTAATGATCTATTGTATGGTAGTTTTAGTTTAATAGTCCTGAACATCTATTATTAGTCTAGCTAACTTATTGATAAATTATCCCAATTGGGGGAAGTTCGTGCATCTCTTGTGCGAAGAAAGAGTTTTACAGTTCCGCCCAACCCCCTAACTTTCCTATAAATATAGACTCTTCTGACTATAGTCTGCCGCGCATGCTATCGGGTCAGGTCACGGGACAGAGGGCGATAGATAAGTGGACATTAATGAGGATAAGGAAAGCCATCGAGCGTTTACTGGGAAGATAGATAACTTATTCAATCCTCCTTATCACAATCTTTTTATCGACTTCATAGAACCCAACGAATCCTATTTCTTCAGCATTCAATAATTCGGCAATTTTTCAATATCGGTTTTCAATGAGATGATACCTTTGAAGTTACATGTAATCTTAATTATTAATAGTATTATAAGCCATATAGAGTATTAATTCAATCTGATCAAAAAAATCAAATTAACCTGTATTTATAGATTTTCTGTATTCTTATAAAGCATTATTTTTGGCAGCTACTTTCATCTTGCAATATGCGTATAGTGCATCATATGCAGGAAACTGTAGTTTTATATTTTCCAGATCATCTCTC
This sequence comes from Thermoplasma sp., assembly GCF_023256435.1. Lineage (GTDB taxonomy): Archaea > Thermoplasmatota > Thermoplasmata > Thermoplasmatales > Thermoplasmataceae > Thermoplasma. The sequence goes on from NZ_JAGDXM010000017.1 coordinate 891, forward strand.
GCAATTTCCCTGAATCCCCGCGCCAGCGCCTTCAATCCTGGGCTTTCTGGAGGGGGGTTGTCGATCTTTGCATCAGCGCCTCTGACTATCCTCGCAAGCTCAAGGAGAGCAGGATCTCGTAGGTTATACTTTTTGATAAACGCGTCAAAACTCACTCGTTCTTCATTTTCTTCCCTGAAATGCGTCAGTTCTACATTTTCGACATCGAATGGCACGGCATTAAGTTCTTTAGCTCTTTTCAATACTTCCTGAGGCGGAACATAGATAAATTCAGCATCAGGATCAATGAACCTTTTTATCAGCCAAGGACAGGCAATTCTATCCACCATAGCTCTTTCTCTCGTTATCCATTTCATAATTATGATTAGGGATCATGCATATTTAAAGGAATGTTATGATTCTAGAGAAGCGATAAATCTCGATAGCTTTCGCGATGATATATGCGTGGTTTTCCACTGGAATAGTTAATAGAGAATTTTACAAGATTTATAATAATATAGCCGGCGCAGTCCGAATACACGCTTGTGAAGATCGCTACTTCAGGCTTGTCGGAATATATCCATACAGGCAGATCTCAGTCGTTGAAGCAGGAAGATCCGATGCTTTAGCTTAGGAGTAGCTCACTTGGATCTTCTTTGCTCATGACATATTTTAGAATGGTGTTGATATCTTAGAAAGTTATAAAGTATCTGAAGTCTCTCATGGTGATAATCCGCATGGCTGAAAAAGATCATGACCGGAGCAAAAACACAGAAGAAATGGTTGCAGAATTGAGATGTGAGAATAAATCTGTCAAGCAGATAATGAAAACGCTTTCATTGCGCAAAGAAGAAATTGAAAGAATGATCAAAAACTGGATCATTGAAACAGATCCTTTTATAGAAAAAATGGTGAAGGGAAGAAAGGTATCATCATCGCCCGATGTCAATAAGATATCTCAACTTGTCAAGCAGGATATATTGGAGATATTAGATGATCCTCTTGCTCTGGATTACATCGCAAAGAAAAGATCGGATCATCATGACAGATTCATGGACTGCATAAGGTTCAAGATCAAGCAATATCTTGAAAAAGGATCAAAATAATTCGAAATAAATGAAATTTTAACTGTTCTCAATATTCAGATTTTTATCATTTTATTTTCTTTCTTCTGGGTATTATAAGAGCGATGGAGACCGTTAGTATTATCCCCGCTATTATTACGGACGAGATCATTGCGATTAGACCCGTGGGATAGCTGCCAAATATGCCAGAACTTCTTACGTTCTGTGAGTCAGCCAGCTGTTCAGCCATTGAAGCTATCTCAGCATGATAGGTCTTAAGATCCGATCTATAGGAAGATATCTGTGTCTGAACGGTGTTGTATGTCGTTGAATTTATCATACCGCTGCTGTAAAGCACCTCAGCCTGCGCCTGAAGTGTATTGAGATCCTTCACACTCTGGTTAAACTGATCCATCAATGCAGCAATCAATGAAGACTTTAACGCGCTGGACGAGGAATAACCTGTGGCAGTCGATGAATATGATGCGATAGCCTTCTCAGCACTTGTTAGATTATTCTGAAGATTATACACATCATTGTATACAAAGAATCCATACGTTGCAGATGCAGAAAGACCAGTTGGTGTGGAAACAGTGAATACCGCATAGTAGTATCCATCACTGAGAGATTCGGTGTTTATTTTTATATTTCCAGATGTTCCACTGCGCGTCAATATCATCTGTTTGGAGCTGCTGTAAACGTTTAGTTTGCCCTCAATATTGCTACCAGGCCATGATGAGGAATATGATATTCCAAAGGATCCAGAAACTATGCCATTCTGAGATCCAGATATTGAGGCAGATGGATCTGGCCCAGGATTGCTAACAGGCAGCGTATAATGCCATATGATGGGGTGCTGTATATCGTATATTAGGAAGGTGAATCCGAAGAAGCTGAATGACACGCTCAGATCGTTGATACCAGAAGCCGTCATATTCAGCATTATGGTCTGTCCGGGTGGTGGCAGAACCGTGAAGTTGAAAGGTATGTAGCCATTTGATATACCGCTCACTGTGGTATTGGCCCTGTTATCGAAGAACAGCGGTGGATAGCTCACGTTAGTGTACTGGCCTGGCATGGATCCGATAGATATATTGACGTAGTTTACGTATTTCATGTCTGCGAAATCTACAACTCCAGATATGTATTGACCTGGAACGTAGTTGATACTGGGTATGAAGTCTCCAGCCTGAGGTTCTATATATACGGTGACGGTGTTAGAGGTAAGTCCATCGTAGGTGGCCCTAAGCTGTACTACCTGTGTGAGGAGCGTGCCGTTTGTCTCCGCAAGGAGTGCATCAGTCCAGAAGACGAAATTGCCGCGTGCATCTGTCAGGAAGTGCCCTAAGGTGACACCTGGCGCGTAGGACGATACCGGCATCGTTGGATCGATAAGATAGAACTGGCTAACATTAACGGATATTTCTGAGACTACTGCGCTAGCTACGGGCTCCCCGTTAAGCATAACTTCCGCTGGCCCAATTCCATAGGTGTTGTAGAAGCCTGTCAGCGTTGTGGTGAACATCGGTATTTCAACTGTTCCCGTCTCCGCAACACCTTCGGGATTCGTTACGGTCAGCACTAGGTTTCCGCTGGCCATCGGCTGTGAAACTCCAAACTGCTGGAAATCCCATGCCGGCATGACCACAGGAGAGTTCATCACCGAGACTAGGAAATAACCGTATTCGGTTGCATTGCCCAGGAAGCTTAGCTTTGAATATGATGGCGTATAGTTGAAGAAGCCTGTGGCATTGGGTGTTATCTGGGTCATGACGCCACCGCTGAATGCATCTATCATGTAGTTGCTGCCTGCAACCGCGCCATTGGACGTCACTATCCTGAATGTATACATCTGTCCAGACGTAAGGGTTGTGAATGGCGATAGGCCAGACGGAGTCACCATCATCACGCTGAAGGCAGGATTGATAAGCGAGTAGCCCTCCTCAGAAACCGTGCCTATAAGATCTTTAGACATTGCCGCGGCATTTATGAATCCAAGGCCCTGCAGGAAGTTCCAGCCACTGCCGGCAGGATTGAATAAGGTCGCGTACCAGCCAGGAAGCACAGGATCGCTGGGCTCGCTGATGCTGAGGTTGAAGAGGTACCACGAATAGTCGTTGATGGGGCCATAATTGAAACCCTTACCTATATTTATCATATCGACGTATGGATTGGAGATTCCGGGGACGTTGGCGTTATAGGCATTGTGAGCTTCAAACAGCAGTGGATTTACATTGCCCATCTTTGGAGTCGCGGATGGAAGCATGGAAGCCTGTTCTTCTATAAGAGCCCATTCACCTGCAGTTATCGGTGTTGCAAATGATGTACCCCCATAGAAGAGGTTCCATGTTCCGAATCCATATATGGACATATTGAAGGCAGCCGGGCCGGATACTATTGGATCTATTAATGCTCCGGTCTCATACACGTCAAGGCCCGCTTCATACCATGGCTGCTGTTCCATAACTGATTCTCCGAAACCACCACCTATTTCTCCCTTGAAAGTACCATCGAAGCCAAACCCGTAGCTCCAGTATGTGAAGCTGGCCAAGCCTGTCGCCGATGTAACGTACATAGGTATGGATATTCCAAATATGCTGTAGTTTACGATCACGTTAGTTAATGGGAACTCAACGCCATTCGATTCAGCGGTTGCCTGACCACCACCAACCGATGTTGCAAACGGCGACTGAGATGGCATGGACGGTGATGCGGCCATGAAGTTCGATCCCTCATCTCCAGAGGCAAAGAAATTAGTAACACCAACCGCGTTAAGCTGTGCAAGCAGTTCATCCTCAACCGTAACGTACATCGGCGATCCCAGGAATACTGCTTCCCATTCCGGAGCACCGTATGAATTGCTTGTTATCGTTATGTTTGTGGCGCCGGCGGTAGGTCCAAATACGATGTTTCCGCTGGGTATTGCGGAAACAGGATCGTTGTTGACAAGGTACTGCGCTATAAACTGATATGCATTATCGAAGCTGGAGAATTCTGGATTAGGCACAGCTACAACGTCAATGTGCGCCATAGGGGCCATGGCCGCGATATACTCTATATCCAGCTCGGTTTCCAGAGTCCATCCATAGTTGAAGCCGTCTATTATGCCATCAAACACTGACGGTATGCCTACACCTATGTACGTGAGCCTGTCAGGAAGCTGGTTTGGATTTCCGAATACCTGCTGAGAAAACTGAGCCATATCGGACGGGATCGGGAATCCAACCTCAATCACGGCTACGGTTATTCCCTGTCCAAGGTCGGGACTTTCGCGTATCGCATCAGCCCCGTTCCAGAGATTTTCTGCGCCGGTGAGTATATGCATAGTGCTTGGAAATACGAACTGATAGTTGCCTAGATCAGATGGGAAGCCGAGTACCGGGCCGACAGCTGCAGGCGTTGCCCACGTGTAGTTTGCATATGTCAGGTTCTGTATGTTGTTTATTGACGGAATGTACGTCACGCCCGGATCGCTGTTGCCAGATCCGGAACCAGCAGCAGAAACCATGGTGGGAGAAAGCCCATAGGGAAGCATAAGATCTGGCTGTGCGAAGAGACCATTCAGACCGGAGATGCCAGAGACATAATGTTCAATATCGCTGGGCAGTTTCAGATCGCCTGTGGCAGCATAGAATGGTTGAGAATATGTGATGGATCCCTTTGCAGCACTGCTGTTACCAAATAATGGATTCCAAATGCCATTCGATGTGTACTGGTATCTGAAGGATTGGATCGTTGTGTGGAAAGCGTTTTCGAACTGCGAAACAGTTCCTGTTAGATATAGATCAAGGCGACTGGGATTTTGTGAAACATATATGCCATAACTCTCGAAGTACTGGACAAATTCGCCGTAGACGTATGGACTCACACCAAACCTGTTGCCTATCTGCGAGGGAGTGAGAAACTGATGGTAGTAGGGACTACTGGGATCATAGAGCCCATTCACGTATGCCTGCATATCGCCGCTGGGCTCAAGTGCAATGAAAACGCTTATAACAGCCGAGGGATCGTATGCACTCTGATACGGTATTAGCGAATATCCGGATGAAAGGTTTCCAGTCTGCTGATTCAGTGATGATCCACTGAGTGCGATCAGCGGCTGCTCATTGGGACCGCTCATTGTCTGCGGATTAAAACCGCTTCCGGCTACTGAAAAAGCCAGGAGAGACAGAGCAACGATCAATATCGCTCCAATCGTAAATCCTATGTCTTTTGAATTCATAAGAGACCATGAAAACATGGGATGTTCGTTCAAATCCGTTATGAACGGAAAGAACTTACAGAGAATAAGCAATAAAGTGGTATCGGAAATTCGCGCCTTTTCATTGTTTCATAGAGGATATATGAAAATAATACTTACCAGAGATAAGTATGAAGCTTACATAGGCATTATATAAGGTACTTTATTGTAATTGATCATGGATCCTTCCGTTCCGCTTAAAGCGAAAGGTTCTGGGGCAGAAGCTGATCAGAAATTTGCCAATATCGCTATAAAAGGAGTTGATCATAGCATACCTATCCCATCCCCTTCTTTTGACGTAGCTATCGCACTTAATGATTCGCCTCCATCAAGGAAAAAGAACCTAAATTACATTGTCAGCAGGGACAGATTCTCCGAGGTATACAGGGTTATCAGAACATTGATGGCTTTGGACAGGCCTCTGACCAAGACAGAACTTCTGCACAGGAGCTGTATGAATTTCCGCACAGGTTCCTCTTTGCTTGTTGGAATGAAAAAAGTAGGTCTTATTGAAGAGATAAAAATAAACCACAGGATCTATATACACCTCACGGATCTTGGAATTTTAGTCGCAAGGATGATGGTGATCATTTCGCCACTCATAGTTTCCATATTTCAACCTTAGATATCATGAAATGTCATTCTAAAGACACGCTGATACTTGATGATTGAAACTTCTCCGTCTTCCGGTATATCTTGAATGAAATAGTGTTCTGTATGCAAGATTAGTAACGATACTACATATTATCTGTTCTTTTCGATTAAATATAATGACCGCTTACTTTAATTGTGCTCGAAAGAGCAAACGGTGAAAGAAAATGAATAGGAAGATGATGTTGGTATTAGTAGCAGTGGTTGCAACCGTACTGCCGGCTGTGGCGGTTGCGGACGTTCTTGTCG
>NZ_JAGDXM010000012.1:0-33711 GCF_023256435.1 Thermoplasma sp.
AGCCAGAATTCCCATACCTCTGCCGCGAAATTCAGTAGGCAGCGTCTCTCCCTGCAGGACCCAGCCCACACCACCTACGCCTATGTGGAAGAATAACAGGAACAATGTCATCGCAGAGAATATGAAGACGACGGCCAGGAATATGACATGAGAATTGAAGTAATTGATACCGACAAGCATCAGAATTAATGAACCTACCAAACCGGAATATCCAACTACACCGAGTCTTCTGCGCCCCCATTTGTCAATAAGCATGAAAGATATTGCATATTCTATGGCACCGAGCGACTCTGAAATTGCCGTATTAAGGATTGCCCTTGGGCCGGTAAGTCCTATATATTTATATATTGCTGGACCAAAATAAAGTATAATGTTGACCCCGGTGATCTGCTGGAATGCTAGCCAGAACCCTACGAGTAGGATGGCCGTCCTCACAGATTTATTTGCCATTAGCTCTCTGAAACCCTTTTCGCGTATGGGCGTGGCAATATCTTCCTTTATATCAAGCCCAAATCGCTTGAGTGCAGCTTTAGCCTCATTGACCTTACCCTGTATGAGCAACCATCTTGGAGACTCAGGAAGATAAAACCTGAGGCCAAGAAGTACGACTGCCGGTATGGCTCCCAATCCATACATCCATCTCCAGTTTGCAGAGAAAGACAGGAAATATCCAGCCCAGAAGGCCGCGGTGAAGCCTGAAAAGATCATCAGCTGTTGCGTAATTCCAAGTCTTCCTCTTACCTTGGTAGGTGAAAACTCGGATATGTATCCCGTAGCTATCGCGGTGTCTGCACCGATAGAGAAGCCTATCAGAGTTCTCCATATGATGAGCAGCAAGCCAGTTGTGGAAAGCGCTGTCAGCACTGCAAAGACGAAGTACATGATACCGTCAGCTATCAGCATTTTCTTCCTTCCATATTTATCCACGATTGGGCCAGCCACAAGAGCGCCTATTGCAGCAAGTGCCGATTCTCCGGCAACCAGAAATGAAACTGCTGCAGTTCCAAGGTGGAATATTGGTTCGACGAAGATCAGTGTCGTACTGATGATGGCTGTATCGTAACCAAAGAGAAACCCTCCCAGCGCGGCAATTATTGTAGCAAGTACGTAGACTTTATTCACCTTGCTTACGTTCATTCTTTCTATAACTTCTTCATAGGTGATTGTCATCATTGAGCAGATCATTGTTTTATATAAATAGATTTCGATTTCATTATATCATAAGATGTTTTTCTTGGAGTTATTTAATATACATCGTTTAAGCAATGTAATTATATATCTTATATGAATTCATATATCGGATCTGACGACACATAAAAACAATCGGGCTATCACTTTTGCCAAGGCAAAAGATAAAGAAATGGCCTCGGTTGTTTGGTTATGTTAACCGATGTTTTCTGGCTGCATGTATTATCATAGAAATATAACTTATATTATGCAAATATTATTTTTATATTGAGATAATTCAGAATGTAAGGCTAGTTCTTTCTGCTTTCAGTGCTTCGGTAACGTTCATCGGGTTTCCTTTAGCTATTTCTATCTTGGATCCCGCCTTTACGAAAACTGCCACTTCATCCAAATCTTTTCTGACCTTTATCCATCTTCTGCCTTTTACTCGTTTTCCGCTATCAAAGAAGGCCCACATGCCTCTAGGTAAATAAACATACCTCTCCTCACCCTCATGCGTTATTGGACACACAAGCAATTTGTTACCAAGGATAAACTCGTCATCTATATCAAATACTGCTGGATCTTCAGGATAGTCGAACACAAGTGGTCTGACAAACGGAATTGATTCTTCTAAACATTCCCGAGCTGACTCTATAATATACGGCATCAGATTATAGCGCAATTTGACTATTTTTCTGAAAATTTCGACACTTCTCGTACCATAATACCAAGGCTCCCTCGGGGTGGTTCCATGTATCTTGAAATGAGAAAAAAGGGCTCCAAGCGCCACCCAGCGCAAATAGAGATCTTCATCAGGCTTTCCAGCGAAACCACCAGTGTCAAAGGCATTGAAATATACTCCGCTCATAGAAGCAGACAGAGCAGCTCTGAGGGCAGTTCTCATACCTTCCCATGTTGAACTCGAATCTCCTCCCCACTGAACCGGACATGTCTGTGACAATAGCGATCCAGATCTCCCCCAGACAATCCCCCGACCTGTACCACTTTTCACTCCTGTATAGGCCGAAATTTGATAGAGATCCCCAACTTTGTTCCTCAGAACGAAACCCATATGATTATTATCGTCAACCGCTTCTGGTGGGACAGTTTCCCCGAAGTCAGTCATAACGGCGTCTGCTTTAGATCGCTTCATCAAATCGGCGATGAGATTTGAATAGAGATCAAAGCATTCTTTCCTAGTAAAATCGAACATTCCCCTATCCGGTTTATTCGGATTTTTATCCTGATTAGGAACTAAAGCTACTTTTCCGCTGGCATCTTGGAAAAGACATTTTTCTGCAGTTTTATAAAAACGATCGTTCAGAGCAACATATGGATTAACCCAGAGACAGAGCCTCTTTCCCTCAGACCTCAGGTAAGTTCCCAGTTCATCATCGCTATTGAATCTGCTTCTGTCCCATCTGAAATTACAGGCCTGAGTTACACCTGCAATGTAATTATCAAGCCACTGAGGATCCATGCTGATAACATCCATCGGTATATCTTCATTCTTGAATTTCTGGACAATATCTTTTACTTCATTTGTATCACGATATCCTATTCCTGCCCATCTGCTAATCCAAAGCCCAAACGACCATTCCGGAGGCATTTCTGGTTTTCCGAACATATCAGAAAGGGTTTTTGTGAAATCCTTTGGTCTACCAATTACTATATAAAATGAAAAAGCCTTTGAAGGTATAGTTATATTAACGAGACCGTGCATTTTGGTTCCGAAGTCAAATTCTATTGGGAGATATTCGGGGAAAATAATCCCTATGCCAGATGCGGTTATGAAGACGGGCCTTGATTTGTAAACCTCATATGAATTCAGAGCATAATTATCAAATGGAAACGTGATAACGCTTGTTCCCCATTTGTTGAATCTGTTAAATGTTTCTCCAACTCCGTATATACCGTAATCAGTTGATAATCTGAATGAAACTGTAGTGACATCGCCGGAATTATCAGGATTTAACATCTCAAAAAGTTCGCTTCCTATATTTAAAAAGCCTATAGAGTCCTGATTTGAGAAGGGAGACATTAATGTTTCCTCCCCCCTCTTTATTGTCACATTGAACCGATCACCGGCATCAGGCAGTATGAATTTGTATCCCAGGATTTTTCTCACCAAAGCTGGTTCCCTGTGAGGAACAATAAGATCCTTGTCTATACTTTCTGGATTGAATTCTATCTTCAGACCTCCTGAACCGATTTCCTTAACAATAACCGTATTTTCAGAAAACTTGAATATTGTATTTCTATCTGATATCAGTTTTTCCTTTATCTGGCCTATACCCGTCGGATTTTTGTTCATTAATATTTCTGAGATGTTGAAATCTCTAAGATCACGCATACATTAGTATTCAAATATAGTTAAAAAAGTTTATGCTTCTGAAATTTCAGTTACATAATGTTTTTTAATATGATTTAATTAGAGTAACAATGAAATTTAATCGCTCACCAATAATAGAAGTGGAGAATCTTTCATTAGTATACGAGGGAGAAACTGGCAATACAGTTGCAATAGATAACATTTCTTTTTCTATATATATAGGATCTATACACGCCATAGTAGGAGAATCCGGATCTGGTAAGTCAACTCTCGCAAATGCACTCATCGGTTACATCAAATATCCAATGAAGAGGCTTTCTGGCCTCATAAAATTTAATGGAAAAGATATCTTTGAGATGGATGATGAGCAGCTCACCAAAATAAGAATGAAAGAAATCTCTTATGTTCCACAGGCAGCTATGAACTCGTTAAATCCAGTCATAACAATCAGGCAGGAAATGCATGATATAATATCGGCGCACGCGGAAATAGATAAGGCCACCGAAGAAAATATGATGAGGGAAGCGATTAACCTCGTAAACTTACCAGAGTACGTTCTTGAAGCTTATCCACATCAGCTAAGCGGAGGAATGAGGCAGCGCGTTATGATTGCCATAGCCTCAGTCTTAAAACCATCGGTTATTATTCTGGATGAACCTACTACCGGACTGGACGTTATAGTCCAGAAAGACATCCTGGATGTTATTAAGAAAATAAATGAAAAAACAGGAACCACCATAGTACTGATCACCCATGACCTTCCTGTTGCGTTCTATACCTCTAATAGATGTTCAATTATTTATTCAGGAAAGATCGTTGAGCAAGGAGATACCACAGACATCATCAATAAAAGATATCACCCATATACGAACATGCTCATATCGGCTATTCCCTCGGCTAAATCCAAAGAGTCCAAACTAAATATAATACCTGGTGAAACGGAGACCAGGAAGGAATTGGATGAAAGATGCCATTTTGTGAATAGATGCCCATATGCAGTGGAGGTGTGCAGAACCACACCTCTTAGACCCATTGATTTCGACTCGGATCATTCCGTACTCTGCTTGAAGTATGATGATAGCTATTCCGATCTTTTCAGCCAAGGATCTTCTTCGGATAAGATTTACATTGGTTCTAAACGACTCAATATAGTTTCAAGACTCAGAAATGATACTAAACATACAATAGAGCTTAAAGATGTGCAAAAAGATTATATTGTAGGCCGGGGGAACAAAAAAAGAATAATAAACGCAGTCAGGGGCATAGATTTAAAAATAGAAAATGGGATGGGGATAGCCATAGTTGGATCCTCCGGCAGCGGAAAGACGACCATAGGCAAGATTATGTTGTATGACGAAACTATGACTTCAGGCAAATACCTCTTCGATGGTAGGGATGTAACTTCGCCTACCAAAAAGAATGTGGCGTTTATGAGGAAGGCTGTTCAGATGGTCTTCCAGGATCCCTTCTCCTCCCTCAGTCCATTGCATAAGATAGGATATCAAATAGCCAGACCGCTATTGATAAATGGCGTTAGCAAACGAGAAACCATTGATGAAGACGTCATGGAAATTCTTTCACTGGTCGGATTGAGACCAGCTGAAAATTTTGTGAATAAATATCCCCATGAGCTATCTGGAGGCCAGCGGCAGAGGATATGTTTCGCCAAGGCCATATCAGTTGCACCCAAATTCCTAGTTGCAGATGAACCTGTGTCCATGCTGGATGCTTCTGTAAGGGCTGAGATTCTTAACCTGATGAACGATCTTAAGAATGAGCTAAATTTAGGCTTGATATATATAACACATGATCTATCGACCGTCAGATATGTGGCTGAGGAGGTCTATGTAATGCATCAGGGAAGATTCGTGGAACACGGCACATGGGAAGATATAATACAGACTCCTTCAGAGGAATACACTAAAAAACTTTTAGAATCAATAATTTGGTGATCCTCACATTTCTTCGCCCGCTTTGAGGATTTTATTTGAATTTTTCTTCTGGCTCCCTTTGGCCTTTTTGAAAACCCTAAGTGACGGGTTAGCGATTACATCCAATCCCAGACTTATCAGACCAAACCCAACACCGAGGAACGCTATTGTCAGACCTGGAGGAATGAACCACCACCATTCTCCCAGAAGTATCGCAGAGTAGCTATTGGCGTAATATAGGATAGAACCTAGTGAGATTATCGTCTCGTTGCCGAGGCCAAGGAATAGCAGACTTGTCTCCAGAATGATCGAGAAAACAACCAAGTTGGTGAAAATGTAGCCAACATATGAGAGTAGTGAAGGTAAGATCTCTCTGAATATTATATTCAAATGAGACTCACCTGTATGTTTGATGAATGTTATATAATCACGACTCGATAATGAAAGTACCTGTGATCTTATGGTACGAGCTCCAGTAGCCCAACCTGTTATCGTTATCACGAGTATAAGGGCAAGATTGCCGAGATTCGCATGCGATGCCTGTAGATCAGAGGAGATGACGATTGCGAGCGGCAATCCAGGTATCAGCAGAAACACGTTGATGAAAAAGGTGAGTATCTCATTCTTTAGACCTCTTGCATATCCGCTTAGCAACCCAACAAATAGAGCGACTACCATCCCAAGAAGAGCTCCTGCTAAGCCTATTTCAATCGTTGGTAATATCCCGACAAGGTACTGAGACCATATGTCGTTTCCAAAAAAATTCGTACCCAATATATGAAGCCTGGAAGGTGGCAGATTTGATGCGAATGAAGCCATAGGATTATATGGATGATAGAAGAAACCGATCACGCCCAGCAGGGTTATGGCAGATACGATCAATGTTCCAGAGAATATATATTTATTGTTCCAAAAAATCCTCAGTCCGCTCATGTTCTATCATCTCTTATTCTGGGATCGAGTCTATAATAAAGAATATCCATTATGAAATTGGCTATCAGTACGGCTATAATTATAAGAAGAAAAGCCGTCTCAAGCGTGGGGAAATCCTCATTTATCACTGCATTGTATATATCAAAGCCTAGCCCAGGATAGGAAAAAACCATTTCCACCAATATGCCTCCTCCAATGATGTTACCGAATGCGAGCGCAAATGCTGTCAGGTTTGGAAGAATTGCATTCATCTTGGAGTATTTCATTATCTTGCTTCTTGGCAATCCAGCAATCTCTGCATATTTCAGATAATCTTCATTTATTGTCACTATTGCATTATTTCTCATTCCAAGATACCATGAACCATACGATGCTATGACAAGAGTCAAAAGTGGCAGTATAATGTGCGTGATGGAAGAGGCGAAGAATTCCGGGGTATAGAGTGGGTATATATTATTATAGGCCCCAGCCTCTGGAAATATATGAAACTGAATCGCAAAGAAAAATAGAAACAACAGAGCTAGCCAGAAATATGGAAATGAGTAAAGAAAAAGAGAAACTGCAGACAAAACAGAATCTTCCTTGCTGCCTCTTCTGAATGCGGATCTCAACCCGAGATAATTCCCGAGATAAAAGCTGATTATGAGGGCCGCACCAAATAGCAATATTGTCCAACCGATACTCTGATCGATCACGTTCAATACCGGGGTGGGATAGTACTGTATGGATACGCCAAATTTTCCCCGAAATACGTTCTCCACAAATTTAAGAAATTCCACAGGGATAGGCCCGCTTGTGTAACCTAGTGATGATTTAAGAGATGCTATCTGTTGAGGGGTAAGCGTTGTGGTCTGTGAAAGGGAACCTATGACCGCGTCGACAGGGTTGCCAGGCATAAGATGAGGTATCAAAAAGTCAAGGAAAAGAACGAACCAAAATGAGAAGAAATAGAATATAATTTTCCTTATTATATATTTAGGTATCATCTTACGCCTTTTTTCTTCTGTTAACCAAGAACGCAGCAGCAGCTACAATAACTATAATCACAGCAATTATGCCTATTTCAAGCGGAGAGATCGGCGACGTGGAGGTGGTACTTGTTGTACTGTAGACAGTGGTCAATGGTACAGCTATTGAAACCAGCCCGAAACTGTTGGCATACAGCGCATCCTTAAAGGAAGTCTCATTTATTCCAGCAAATCCGTAGGTGTTGAATTCGTTTTGTGAAATTGTCATGGCGATGGGGACTGATGGTGTGAGGTTGTAGAGTATAGAAAGAGCTTTCGCTATGTAATATCTTTGCATTGTTATGTTTGGCTGGGACGCCGCTTCCGTGATGTATTGTTCAAAGGTGGTGTTATTGAACCTGGAATAGTCTCCGTTAGCTGCTACTCCAATTGGCTTGTACCAGTAGTATGAGAACGACGTATTAAGCGCCCCTATAGGGTTAATGGAACTCGGTAGATAGGCAAGGCCTGCACTGTAGTTTCCATCATATACATTAGCATAGAATATGGCGCCACTTGGGGTGTATACATTTGTCTTAATGCCAAAATTGTTGAGTTCCTGCTCCATCGTATTAAGATTGGCAACAACATTGGACGCCGCTCCGTTACCTGAAAGGGTTAACGAAACCACAGTTCCATTTGACGCTGTCCAGTAACCGTTTTTGAGTGTAAATCCTCCCTTTTCCATCAATTCCGTTGCATATGTAAGATTGTAATTATAGTATGTTCCATTTGGATGCGAGGCTAAGAATCCCGGTTCAAAGTAATTGCTGAGGGCTGGCATTATATAGTTTCCAGCTGGTGGCTGAAGAGATTCGTTGGAAAGAACCTGCCTGTTGACCGCATATGCTATGGCGGCACGTACGTCAGGGTTGCTCAGAGGCCACTTCAGATTATTCAGGTATAACATCAGGAAACCGGAGGGCGGGGTAAAATAGAAGTGGTAAGGACTCTGAGTAGCCCATGTGGGTGCATCAGCATCAAACGCGCCAGACAACCAGTTTATGTTACCGCTTGCAAGAGCGTTAGCCTCAGCCGTGACTGTAGGATATGAAGGAATTATTATTTCGCTGAGATGCTTGCCCGTATAGTTGTAGTATGGATTCCATTTCAAAACAAATTCGCTCGAAGTAATTGAAGTGGCCATAAATGGGCCACTGCCAATTGGGTTCGTTAGAGTTATTCCTCCAGGATTGCTAACTCCCTTCCACTGTGGTGGGTATATTATAGGCTGGGACATTATATTATAGAGGTCTGTGTACTGCGTGTTCTTCAGATAAAACGATATCATGTTAGGTCCGGTCATAGCGACCCCCTTCACAAAAGAACTAAGACCGTGCGTATCAATAACACTATTGGAAAGTATGTAATTGAACGTAAACAGAACATCGCTTGCATTCAGTGGCTGACCATTGCTATATCTTAAACCAGTTTTTATAGTAAAGGTCAAATTGGTCAAATTTGCGCTGTAATGGTATGAAGATGCGACGGCCGGTACGGGCGATTCTCCATTCATTAGATACATTAGAGGCTGATATATAAGAGACAGAGCTGTGGTTTCATATGGGGCTGAAGCTATCCCGCTAAATGGATTAAGGTCTGGGGTGAATGATCCATAGCTATCTACCGCAAGATAGAACGCCTGGGAAGTGCTGGTATTGTTCGTGGAGGAGCTTGGAGTGAAAATCTTAGCGCTACTGTTCTGCGATACTGTGGCTGTTGGTACAGCGAATAAAAGAATTACCAGCAAAACCATTATCACTGTGGAAGATCGAAATGCTTTTGTTTTAAGCATGCAACCAAAATCTAAAATATAATATTTAAATCTTTTCTAATTGAAATAATATCAAACATAATGTTTGATATAATATTGATATGCATAGAATTTTTTAAATTTATAATAATTAAGTGTAAATTCCAATATATATCATTCTCGACATTTATCACAAATTTGCTCTCTGGTTAATCCTATGGATCAAGCGAAATTATTGAATAAATTAATGCACAGATCATAAGACAAGAAAGAGCCCTCATCAAGCTGAGCCTAAGGATCACCAGCTGGCTGATGATGTATTCCGATAAACTCTTTAGCTAACGTACTAACAAGAGATGTTCAGAATTTGCTTGCATATATGTCCTATCCGATTATGTATGAGGGCTCCTTTCCATATATTAGCAGATTTATCAGATTTTCAGTACAGATCCTATCGATCTCATCGAACGCATCCTCTGCGAATGCAGCAATATGCGGGGTACATACCACACGATCATTAAGGATGAATTCCATATTGGTGGGCGGCTCAATATCGTAGACATCGGTGGCAACAGAACTGATGTGACCTGATCTTATATGCTTCAGAAGGGCCTTATAATCAATTATTTCTCCCCTTGACACATTGATCAGGTAGCTCCCTTCCTTCATCATCGAAAGAATCCTGTCGTCAACAAGCTTTCGTGTCTCAGCTGTCAACGGTGCGTTTATGCTCACAACATCCGAATTGGAGAAAAGATCCTCGAGAGTCACCTTCATAAACTGATCGTCGTTGACATATGGATCATAATAGATGACTTTGACTCCGATCTTTTGCAGAAGCTTTGCAAGCGCATGTCCTGTGTTTCCAAAGCCCAATATTCCCACGGTCAGCTCTTCCAGCGATTTTCCCAGGAAATCGGCTCTTTTCCATGAACCTGATTTAAGGGAAATGCAGGATCTCGTTATATTTCTTGTTGCATCTAGGATAAGCCCAAGGGCAAATTCCGCAACTGCCCTGTGTTCAATATCTATTGGTGTGTTCGTGACTATTATATTTTTTTTACTGCAGTATTCCAAGTCGATGTTGTCTACTCCTATGCCCCTCCTTGCTATGATCTTCAGGTTTCTAGCCTTTTTTAATACGTTTTCGGTGAATGGATCCAATCCAGCGATTATGCCATCATAATCAGATATAATCTTTGAGAGTTCGTCCTCCGTATACCATCTCTCCATCTTATTTGTATCAACTATGAAGTGCTTCCTGAGAGTGTTTAGATATTTATCAGTGAACCATGGTGCCGTGATCAATATTCTGGCTCTATGTTCTTCCACTTTTCAGTACCTCCATAACCTCCCTTGATAAGGCCTCCTCAGCCTTCTGATCGAGAGGATAGATCGGTGGCCTGGGCTTGCCTGGATCATATTTACCTATTATCTTTACCAATGAATAATTCGCTGCCCACTGGCCATATTTGCGCGCTATCATGGCAAGCCTAGTCAGAATCCGCTGATCAATGACGCCCCTATCATTCTGATAGTTCTCAAATAGTGATCTTGCTATCTTAGGTGCATAATTTCCAGATCCCGGAATTGCACCATCCATCCCCATCCTTAGCGACGCGAGTACCAGCACATCTGGTCCGCAGTAGACCTTGAAATCATTACCGAATTCCCACTTGAAGTTGAGAAGATGATCCAGATCCGGTACAGTATCTTTTATTCCAACTATATTTCCGCCGCTTTTGTTTATTTTAGTTACGAGATCTGGTTTTATATCGTAGTTAGTGGTCAGCGGGAAATTATAAACTAAAGTTGGGTATATCTCAGAAATTTCCTTGAAGAACCTGATGTACCATTCCTCCGGTATCCTAGGATAATAATAAGGGGGAAGGGAGGCTATGTATTTTACCTCATTTCTCTTCCCGAGTCTGGCAAGTTCCCTGCTTTCCTCCAGATCAAGGGATCCGACCTGGAATATGATCTTGTCCTTTAGATGATGAAGATCATTCAAGATCTTTGCCTTTTCCTCCATTCTCAACGATGGGCCCAGTCCAGTACTCCCTGATACAAGCAGGTAATCAACACCGTTCTTAATCAAATATTCAGCATGAGTGAGAAGTCTCTCAGTATCTATTGTGTTGTTATCGGTAAACGGCGTTATCATCGGTACTATAAGATCACTCATGAAATACCACCGGCTTTTCAGCTGGCTTCATATAAATATCCATTACCGTGTTTGTTTCGTCCCTGTTTCTAAGTATTATATCAACGGCATCTCTTTCAAGGTAGCCATTTGCACAGAACGGCGGATCATGCCCAGGGTATATAACATCCGGCTTCAGATCCTTTATTTTAGCTATGCTCTTCTTGGCCTGTTCCAGATTGTAGAAAATCAGATCCGGCACTCCTCGATCATAGGCTCTCAGATTTGGTACCGCATCACCTGCAATTACAATTTTCTTTGATCCGTCTATAACTAAGACAGATATATGCCCGGGCGTGTGGCCTGGAGTTGTTATGATCTGTACATTTTCTGACAGCCTATGATCCTCCTTTATGAGTGTCAGATCCATGCCTCTTAGGATCTCTTTGAATTTATCTGAGATACCGTCTTTGACACCGCTTAGCGTTCCGTTCTTCAATTCTTCTTCTCCAAGAATTATCTTCGCGGAATCGAAGAGATCCACGTTAAGGCAGTGATCCCAGTTCAGATGGGTCAGCACAACCACATCTATATCTGAGGGCGAAAGACCTGATACCTTAAGGTTTGCTATGAGGTTATCCCGGTTTCCGAAATGCCCCACATCTACCAGGATTCTGTCATCACCATCTTCTATTAAGGTGGAGGCCGAAGCCCCCATTGTACCGTATGAGCTCCTTATGCCGGCACCCTTCAGAATCCTGGCGATCTTCATTTGATATCACCATGGTACTTGTATTCGTTGCTGAAGTATTCAAGATGCATCTTCTTGTATGGATACTTTGTCAGCGCTTCTTCATTTATCTCTATTCCAAGGCCTGGTTTATCACGCGGATATATATAGCCGTCTCTGACATCGAAATATTCCTTTATCAGATCGTGCCTGACGGTTTCAGCATCAAGCCAGAATTCCAGAATCAATGCATTTGGCATGGTGACAAGCGCATTTAGGCTCGCTGCAGTAGCAATTGGGCCGTTCGGATTATGTGGTGCAACAGTGACGTAATTTACGTTGGCCATTGCGCCGACCTCAACAAGAGGCATGATTCCACCCATATGACAGACATCCGGCTGTATTATATCGACGGCCCTCTGTGAAAGGAGCTCCCAGAATCTGTTTCTTGAAATTATCCTCTCACCGGCTGCTATTGGAACGCCAGAGGCTTTCCTGACCTCGCTCATTGACACTATGTCTTCTTCTGGGACGGGCTCTTCCAACCAGAATGGATCGTATCTCTCTATCTCCTTTGCTATCTTTATGGCCGTCCTGGTGTTGAATCTACCATGCGCCTCTATCATGAGATCGATATCGCTTCCGACCGCATCTCTGATCGCCCCTATCCTCTGCTTGGCCATATCCAGATCGGCCCTCGTTATGTTTGGCCCGGCACCGCCAAACGGATCGAATTTCAGTGCTTTATATCCTTTTTCAACAGTTTTCACAGCCGCTGATGCAAATTCCTCGGGTTTCGCCCCACCTGAAATGAAGCCGTTGGCATACACCTTTACCCTGTTTACCGCTTTTCCACCAAGCAGTCTATAAACGGGCTGCCTAACGGTCTTTCCGACAGCATCCCATAGGGCCTGTTCTATGGCGCTCTGTGCGGTGGAGAGTATGGGGCCGTTCCTCCAGAAGAAATTTCTTAGAAAGAAATTGGTGATCTCGTTTATTTCAATGTCTCTGTTGATGAGGAATGGCTTCAAATCATTTACCGCAGCCTCAATGGTCTTTTCAAAGTCTCCGAGCGTACCTTCACCGTATCCCTTTATGCCCTCGTCCGTAGTGACTTCAACTATTACAAAATTCCTCCAGACTGCTGCTGCAAAATAGGTCTTTATCTCCTTTATCTTCATAGAATAAGAATTTAACACTAGTATTAATTTTTTGTGAGAGGATTTTTGATAAAATATTAAATGAGGAAAGCATTTATATCTTTCTCTGATTAACATAGCGGAGGAGATGGATTTGAAAGGCGCTATTATAGGCAAAGAGATATTTTCTGATGCAAAGAGTGAAGTCTACAACCCGTCCACGGGAGAAATACTGGATTATGTGCCCGTGCTGAGCAGAGAACAGGTGAAAGAGGCGATAGACCTTGCTTACGAAACATATCAAAAATATTCACAGTACACTGGAAGTCAGAGGAAGAAATTGCTCATCCAAGCGGCTGAGCTGATCAGGCAGAATAAGGATGAGCTAGCAAAGACCATGTCCCTTGAGATGGGTAGGCCAATAAAGAGCTCCAGAGCGGAAATAGATAGAACTGCAGCAATATTTGAGGGTAGCGCTTGGGAATTGCAGAACGTTCTCAGAGGGGAGTTCATTCCTCTGGATGTATATGAAACACCCGCTGGGAACGAGAATAGGATAGCCATTACTGCAAGAGAGCCTATGGGCGTTGTTGCTGCGATAACTCCATTCAACTTCCCAGGAGCCAGCTTTGCCCACAAGGTGGCAACCGCGCTTGCGGTGGGCAATACGGTTGTTCATAAGCCCACCAAGAACGCTCCGCTTACTCAGATAGAACTCGCAAAGCTGCTCCTGAAGGCGGGATTCCCTGAGGGTTCCATAAATGTGGTGACCGGGAATTCCAGCGAGATTGGGGATGAATTCAGCTCCAACAAAAAAGTAAGGCTGATAACGTTTACGGGATCACCGGGAGTCGGCCTGGAATTAGCCTCCAGGGCAACAAAGAATGGTATAAAGTCCATCATGGAGCTCGGAGGCAGCGATGCACAGATAGTGCTGGATGATGCGGATATAGAGTTGGCTGTCGAAAAGGCAGTCTTTGGACGTTATGATTACTCTGGGCAGTTTTGCAATGCGACAAAACGTGTGCTTGTATCAAGCAGTATCGCTAAGGAATTCGAAAACCGCGTTGTAGAGAGACTGAAGAATTTGAAGATAGGCGATGCGCTGAACGAGGAGACAGATATGGGCCCATTGATATCCAAGGAAGCAGTAAGGAATATGGAGTCTTTCGTGAAAGATGCGGTTTCAAAAGGATCTCAGGTCATTTATCGCGGGAATGCTCCCAATAGGGGATTCTTTTATCCTCCGACACTCATAGAGGTGAAAGATCCAAATGCACAGGTCATGAGCGATGAGGTGTTCGGCCCAGTTTTGCCCATAAAGATATTTGAAACAGATGAAGAGGCCGTGGCCATTACAAATTCATCACGCTATGGACTCGATGCATCGGTGTTTTCGAGGAATTTTTCAAGGGCGTACAAGGTTGCCAGGAAACTGAATGTCGGAACGGTGATCATAAACGATACAACGAGGCTGAGGTGGGATTACCTTCCGTTTGGAGGCCCAAAGGAAAGCGGCATAGGTAGGGAATCCATCAGGGATACTATGATGGAGATGACCGAGGAAAAGGTCATAGCATACCGGCTATAGATGGGGTGAACAGCATGATCGAACTGAATGGAAAAAACGTGATCATAACCGGAGGCACCCATGGCATTGGAGAAACAACAGCAGTTCTTTTCAGCAAACTTGGTGCCAGCGTCTGGATAGTTGGAAGAAATGAATCGAAGGGTAGGGAAATAGAATCAAAAAGCCCAGATGGACGTATAAAATTTTTGAAATGCGATCTTTCAGTCAGGTCTCAGGTTGAGGATCTGGGTAGATGGATAGAGAGCAGTGATGTTGTATTCGATGTACTGATCAACAACGCGTCTAGGAATTCAAGGTTCAATGTCCTGAATATACCTATGAAGGAATGGGACGAAATGATCGAGCTCAATCTCTCCTCGGTTGTTGTGCTGTCCAAAAACGTTGCAAGCAAAATGATAAAGAATAATAAAAAAGGCAAGATAATAAATATTGGTGCAATACAATCATTCTATCCGCTTGATTCCTCGCTAGCCTACTCTGCAGTAAAGGGTGCACTTAGATCGATGACTAAGAGCATGGCAGTAGATCTCGGCAGATATGGGATTCTTGTGACGCTTGTGATGCCCGGGCCAATATACGCCAAGGCAGACGAGGAGGATGTACCTGAGGATCTGGATAAACGCGCCGCAACTCTCATTGGCAGAATGGGAAGAAAAATAGAGGTGGCAAAACTGCTTGCATTCCTCTCTTCCGACGACAACACGTTTATGACGGGAAACGAGATAATCATAGATGGTGGAAGGTCAATATCCAGAAAGCCTGATCCGGAAGAGATAGAGAAAAATATCATATGAATTTATATTGCATATTATTTTATTGCGCCCTGCATAACTGCATTTTCCATCCCATATTTTTATAGATCCCAAGTAAAGACCTTTTATATAAGAGCGGATTAAATCGCGCGATACGTGCACAAATATATTTCAATGGAATAATAGATTACTACTCCACAACTTATCATGATATCTAAAACTACATATATGCAATTATGTTATTTTATAACATGAACCCTACTAACGTATGGTATAGATGGTGGCCTATAGGGCTTCCATACAGTCTTGAATATCCAAGAGCATCACTTTACAAGATATTTGAGCACCGCGCAGAGGAACATTCTGATAGAGATTTCATAGTATTCTACGATAGGAGACTTAGATATGCTGACGTCCTGAAGGAGGTAAAATCGCTGTCAAGCACTCTTATGGATCTCGGAATACAGAAGGGTGATAGGGTAGGCATCTATCTTCAGAATTCGCCCAATTTCGCCATATCTCTGCTAGCTATTTCAAGATCCGGAGGAATAGCAGTATTCATGAACCCAATGCTCAAGAGAGACGAGATAAGGAATATACTTGAAGATTCAAAGCCGAAGATCATAATAACCTCTGGCGAACTCCTTAACAATCTGTCGGAAGCAAGGGAAATGGGCATAAAGATAATAGCCGGAAATCTCAATTATTATCTGCCTGAGAAAAGTTCGGTGAATGTCCCAGATTTCATGAAACAGACCTATGATCTTGCGAATGCCATAAGATGGGATGAGGCTGTTTCGACCAGAAACATACATGAAGAGGTCGCCACCGGGCCGGATGATCCGCTGATAATAGCCTATACCTCCGGTACAACTGGTATACCTAAGGGATGCCTCCACACAAACAGATCAGTCATAGCAAATGCAATGGCTTCATCTTACTGGAGGAACACAACACCATCCACAGTAGAGCTGGCGGTGGCGCCTTTCTTCCATGTTACCGGCCTGTCGTTCTCGCTGCTTTCTCCAATATATTCAGGCAGCGAACTGGTCATAATGACAAGATGGAATAAATTCACATTTCTTGATATGATAGAGAAGTACCATGTTACGCATGTTATAGTTATCTCCACGATGATAGCCGATCTCCTCACCGTGGAAGGCCTTGAAAAACGTGATTTCAGTTCTCTTAGGTTCATAGGCGGAGGTGGCACACCAATTCCGAAAGCTCTTGCCGAGAAATTCGAGAGGATAGTCGGACTGCCATTTGTGGAGGGTTATGGAATGACGGAAGCCATGGGGCAGAGCCACGTCAATCCTCCAGGAAGGAGGAAGCTCCAGTGCATTGGAGTGCCGCAGTTTGGCTATGATGCGAGGATAATTGATGTTGAGACAGGTCAGGACATAACCGGGAAAGGAACTGGAGAGATCGTCATAAGCGGGCCATCGCTTTTCTCAGGATACTACAATAAACCTGATGAAACTGAGAAAGCAACGATAATACTTGACGGAAAGAAGTTTGTGAGAACTGGGGATATCGGCTATATGGACGATGAGGGTTATTTCTTCGTCGTGGACAGGCTGAAGAGGATGATAAACAGATCCGGATTCAAGGTCTGGCCCATGGAGGTGGACAGCCTCCTCTACAACCATCCGGCCGTGAAGGAGGCATGCGTTGTAGGGGTACCCGATGAGAGGGTGGGCGAAGAGGTCAAGGCCCTGGTCGTTCTGAAGCCAGATTACCGCGGGAAAGTCCGGCCGGAAGAGATAATTGAATGGTCCAAAAAACAGCTTGCCTCATACAAGTATCCAAGGATCGTGGAATTCGTGGACGAACTTCCCAAAACTCCATCAGGAAAGATAGATTGGAGATCAATTCAGGAGGCTGAGAAAAACAGAGTCAGAATGCCCTAGAAACCTTTTTTCCATATTTGCTGCGCAGAAATCTGTATATGACAAGCCGCTCTATTTCAGACGAGCCCTCCCATATCTCCATTATCTTTGCATCCCTGAAGAACTGTTCCATATCCGATTCCATACCATATGTTCCGGTCAGAAGTACGCCCAGTCTGGACGAATCGACCGCTACCTCGGAAGCAAACGCCTTTGCCTCGCTGGTGAGCACCGGATCAGTCCTGCCCGTATGAATGGAATTGACAGCCTCGTAGGTGAGCATCCTTGCGGATTCTACCCTCGCCGCAAGATCGGCGATTGCAAACTGATGCCTCTCCTCCATCTTATTTTCTGGATCGCTGTAGAAAGCCATCAGCCTCCTTATTATCCCCTCCGCTATTCCAACGGAAAGCGCCGCAACATATGTCCTGCTTACGTCAAAAAAATTCATGACGTAGTAGAAGCCCATTCCAGGTTTGCCTATCATATCGCTGGAATCCACATGGACGCCGTCAAGGGAGATGATAGTGGTATCTGTCCCACGCACACCAAGCTTTCCCTGGATCTTACTTATTTTGACCCCTGCAGCATGCGGATTCAACACAAACAGCGAATGAGACTGCTGCGGCTTTACGCCGTTCTCTGTTCTCGCAAGTACCAGAAGGAAATCCGCAATGTCACCGTTTGTGATGAACATCTTCGATCCGCTGATCACGTAATGATCGCCTTCCCTGACAGCGGTCGTCTTAAGATTAGCCAGATCGCTTCCTCCGCCGGGCTCTGTGAGCGCCAGCCCCATCTTCTTCTTTCCATGGATAACCGGTTCATACAGATCTGATATCTGTTTCTGGGTTCCGTAGAACCTCAGTATTTCATTGCCGAAAAAGGGAACAGCCATCGATATTCCAAGATTTGGATTTACAGAAGACATTTCTTCAAGCGCTATTATGAATTTCCATATGTCTTCCGGATGCAGTATATCTGATGCAACTGCTTTCCGGAAAAGTTCCTCTGGAAACTCCTCCATCTCATCCGATCTCTTTGAGTATACTGGAAATTCCCTCAATGAGAAATTCCTTACGCGATCCCTGAATCTCTCAATATCCTCAGAAAGAGTGAATTCCATATAGATCCTCCTCAAGATTCGATAAATAACGTATGAACATCATTTCCGCCATGCCCAGCCCATTTGCCTGTTGTCCTTTCAGGATTGGCAGCGTATCTCAAATTGAATCTACCTTCATAACGCATGATCTATGCCCTGGACAAAAGCTCAGATGGCCTGTACCAGCTCTTCCCGTATCTGTCGTAGAGATCTTGGAGTTCTGCGATTACTGCGGCTCTTCCAAACCTATCAAGGTATGCGAATGGCCCGTATGGCCAGTTCATGGCTAGCTTCATAGCTTCGTCTATCTCATTTTGGCTAGATACCCCGTTATCTGCAAGCCACGCGGCCTCATTTATAGCTCCAGCTATGATCCTCAGCGGATCCACCTTTCTCTTTATATCTGCTTCGTTCAAGTTGATCTTTCTGTACCTGCCAGGAGCATCGTACTTGTAGAATCCATATCCCGTTTTAACGCCCCATCTTTTCTCCTTGAACATCCCTTCAAGGGATCTGTTCATCTCTGTGTTGAAGCCACGATCCATCAGTTCCCTTGTCCCATAATATATCACGTCAAGCCCTACGAAATCTATAAGCTCGCACATTCCCATGGGAAAACCGAGCACATTTCTGGTTGCGAAATCTATCTCCTCGGGACTGTATCCTTCATCTATCAGGGAGAAGGTTTCGTAAAATGCCCTTGCGTTGATGCGGTTAACTATGAAGCCAGGCACCTCCTTGCTTATCACCACATATTTCTTTCCTATATCCGACATCAGCCTGGTTGTAGTCTGTAAGGTGTCATCCGACGTGTTTCGACCACGCACTACCTCAACGAGCGGCATTATTATCGGTGGATTGAAAAAATGGGTTCCGATCAGCCTCTCCTTCTTGGAAAGCGAATCGGAGAGATCCGATATTGGGATCGTTGACGTGTTAGATGCAAATATTGCGCTGACAGGCACTATATTCTCAAGATCCCTATACACCTCTCTCTTGATCTCCAGCACCTCCGGCACAGCCTCAACGATGAAGCTGCAACCTGAGAGATCCTTCATAGACGATGTGAATATGAGATTGGATGATGTATCTTCCATCTTAAGTCTTGAGAGGCTCTTCAGTGCATTATTTTTTCCTCTTTCGAGCGCTTCAGCGTTATTATCATATACGAACGTCCTGAAACCGCGTGAGGCAAAGAGGGCACCGATGGAATTTCCCATGGTTCCTGCACCGATGACGCCTATTATTTTCTGCATATGTGATATCATACCTTGCTGTTATATTTAACTACTGATCAAATGATCCTTATCTTCAAAATCTTGATACGCAGCGGAGATTTCAAAGAATGATATACAGATAATTATGATGCACCTCAGCTATATATTTCAACATACACCATAAACAACATTATTATTGATCACATTTGTTTTATGGCAACATTGGAAGTTTGTGGGAAGCTGTAAAACTCCCTCTTCTGAAATGAGATACGCTTACTTACCTCGATGGATATATTTATAAATTATCTTCTCATGTTCTCTGGTATACTCCACGATACCAAATGATGTGATATTCGAATAAAATAGCTGAAATCCGAATTCACGCCTGTGGATATCACGATATGGGGCTTGTCCGGATGTTCGGAAAGACATAGGGCTCTTAGCTGAAAGCAAGTTCGAAGATTCAGTTGAAGGGTAGCTCACCACGCCGATCTAGACCATGCATACACGCAGCCGGATCTGTAATGTTATATTGAATTAGTAGATCTATGCCATGGCTCATGGCAGTGGAATGAAGGTGATCATATGGAGAAAGTAACGATCGAAAAAGAAGGCAGCACGATGATCATAGGAATAAACAGATCCGAGAAGAAGAATGCCATAGACAGCGAGACGGCTGCAGCGCTGAATGATGCATTCACAGAGTTTGAATTTTCAGACAGCAGGGTGGCCGTGATAACTGGCATAGGCGATTCATTTTCCGCGGGTGCCGATCTGAACGATGCGGATGCCCTGTCCAGAAGAGTTTCAGACGGAAATGGCCCGCTAGGCATAACAAGGAGATTCATAAGTAAACCTGTGATAGCAGCCATATCCGGCTACTGCGTTGCCGGAGGCTTAGAATTAGCGCTGTGGGCTGACATTCGCGTCGCAGATGAAACCGCAAAATTCGGCTTTCTCGAGAGAAGGTACGGTATCCCGCTGATAGATGGTGGAACGCAGAGGCTACCGCTGATAATAGGACTGGGAAGGGCGCTTGATCTGATCATGACTGGGCGCTTGATACAGGCAGACGAGGCATTCAACATCGGCCTTGTCAATTACATTGTGAAAGGATCTGATCTCCTGAAAATATCCATTGAGATCGCTGAAAAGATTTCATCGTATCCATGGAAGACGCTGTTAAGGGACAGATGGTCTGTCTACCTGGGATTGGGAAATAACCCATATGGATCGCTGACCACAGAGGCTGTGTTCGGCAGGGAGACCGTGGACGAGGGTATAGTGAAGGATGGATCTGAAAAATTCAGATCAGGAGTAAGATGATATGAAATATTTGAATTGCGCGTTATCTTCTCGATCTCTGGCAAACCATCCGATCACATCATAAACGCATTGGCCCGCAATGGCGCAATGTTTGGTTATACCTTCATTGGGGGATGTCTCATGCAACATAAATCAGCTTTTGGATCGCTGCCTTTCATCCCTATGTTTGGTGGACAATCTCCTTGAGATATAATCAGTCATTTCAACTGCAGCCGACTTATCCATTTCTCTTATCCTGTATTTTTCAGTTCTGCCAGTTGGTGTTTTCGGTAGAGCGTCAAGAAACATTATATAATTCGGTATCCAGAATGCCGGCATATTCTCTATGCAATAATCTATGATTTCCTCCGGACGAAGATCGTTAGATGCTGGAACTATAACAGCCATGACTTCCTCGTCCGAACCTTTCTTAACAGGAATTACAGCTGCATCCTTGATCCTGTCATACTTCAGGAGTATCTGCTCAACTTCAAACGATGATATATTCTCACCCTTCCTTCTTATTGCGTCTTTAGCCCTGTCCACAAAATATATATTGCCATTTTCATCATATTTTCCAAGATCTCCAGTATGGAACCACAGATCCCTGAATGCATCCAGCGTTTCTCTCTCCATTCCATAATATTCCTTAAAAGTGACCCATGGTAATTTTGGCCTTATAAGTATCTCGCCTGTCTCTCCAGGCTTTACAGGCCGATCCTCTTGATCCACGATGGTGACCTCAAAGGGAGGGGCTGGCCTTCCGCAACTCCCGGGCGGATTTCTGCCTTCTACAACATCGCTGTAGGGCGAGGTCACAGGGATACCTGCTTCGGTACCTCCATAACCGCCAGTTATACGTATATCAAATCGTTTTACGCACATATCCCATATTTCCTTTGATGAATAGGCTATTGCGATAAGTTTGCCATGGCGTCTCTCCTTCTCATGCGGCTTCTGCTTGAGTAGTATCTCAAATATCGGCCCTACAGCATGAAAATGTGTTATGCCGTAGTTTGAGATGTCATCCCAGAATGTGGCAGGATTCAGTCTTTCCACGAGAACCATGCTTGCATTCGCAAGCATTGATGAAATTGTTGCAAGATCAAGTGCCATGATGTGGAAGAGAGGTAAATAGACATAGATCCTGCTTTCAGGGGTGACTCCACCCGCATCGATCATATCAAGCGCTGTTGCGATGAACTGTGCATTGGTCTCAACGACAACCTTTGACTTGCCCGTTGTGCCAGATGTGAGTATCATGGCTGCGGGATCTTTCCATTTTTGATCCAGATAGATCTCGGCACCGGAAGGCTCCTTCAGCAGATCTTCATATGAAAATACTTTGACGTTGCCAAATTTCAACCTATCTGTGTTTGCAGTCCCTATGACTATCACAACCCTGATCCTTGGCAGCTGATCAGCAACCTGCAGAAACTGATCAAGGAGCCTTGAATCGAGGAAAAGCCCTGTTACTTGCGGACGATCAAGATTGTACACCAATGGATCTTTTATAAAAGCAGTATTGACTGTAACTGGTATGGCTCCAGCCTTAAGAATTGAAAAATAGGAGATTATCCATTCTGGAGAATTGTAAGCAAAGATCCCTACCCTTTCTCCCATGCCGATTCCAGCCCTGATGATTGCACTTCCCATTCTATCACTGAATCTATCAACATCAGAATAGGTGAATCTTCTACCGTCCTGAAATGTGATCCAGATTTTTTCTCCGTTCTCAATGGCTTTTTGCTTTACCATGTTTGCCACGGATTTATATCTTTCAAGTGCCTCCTGATAAACAGAAATATCATAGAAACCTACCTTCCTAGTAGGATCTGGCGGAAACATGACATGCAATATGTAATCATGCTTAAATCCATTACGATAAATTATATAATATATACATGTCTTAAGCTAGAGATATATGATCGATAGATGGATCAATCTAGGATCCTTAAAACAACCTTCAGTTGAAGTATCTTATCTTCTGCACATACAAATACGATTACTTCGAATCGCATACCACATAAAGCAATGCTGTATTCACGACCGTATATTAAATAAGCGCTGCGTATATTAAGATAATCTCCTAATTTTCATATCAGACTAATTCAAACAGATATTACTTGGTTTCGTAGATTTCATACGGCAGGCGTTTAATCCTCTATTAATATTGTCTTGGTGGTGCTGGTTTTCCCGCGCTGTATCCTGATCTTTGATGGATCTGCATTGAAATAGCGGGATAGCTGTCTTATGACGTCAGCGTTTGCCCTGCCATTCTCCCTTGGCTCTTCTGTGAATACCACAATATAATCGCCATCCTTCCGTATATCCCCTCTGCCATGCCTGACCTTAACCATAACAATCAAGCGATCCCGGTTGAGAAGATCCATTTAGGGTATAATATTTACGATTTTGTAATCTTTGGATCGCCATAGATTTATGCCAGCCTAGGTCATATTTAGGCATGAATGATGAAGGGATAAAGAATAGGGTCAAGAGATATCCAGAAAGGGCCTCATATAATTTAGAAGATCTGAGATCGATTCTGTCAAGAAACTTTGTGTGCACAGTCTCCTTTGTCGATGAGGGCGTTCCCTATGCTATACCCATGATGTTTGCAAACAGAGGTGAGACTATATACCTGCACGGTTCGATGGAGAGCAGGATATACAGTGTGATGAGATCAAGCCAGTTGATCGCCATTTCACTGATGGAGCTGAACGGCATCGTGCTCGCCTCCGAGATCAAAAACAATTCAGTCAACTACGTTTCAGCTCTGATCTTCGGAAGGCCTGTGGAGGTCGAGGACATCGCTGAGAAGCTGCAGACGTTCAGAATGCTAACCGCGAAAATAGCTCCTGGCCGCTGGGAAGATTCCATCAAACCTTCGGTAGATGATCTGGATGGGGTCTTTGTTTTCTCGGTCAAACCTGAAACGTTTTCGATGAAGATGAGGACAGGGCCGCCGCATGATCCATCGCAATCCGGCATATGGTCCGGCGTCATACCCATACTTCACTCCTATGGAAACGCTGGAGAGGATGCACCGGAATACATCAAATCGCTGTACGGAAAGTATCTGTTCAGATGACGGATCAGGCATGAACTGCCCTGTGCGATTTTATTGCCTGAATGTAGGCTGATGCCAGAAATGCCATCAACCCAGATATTATGCATACCACAGCTATGCCGGAGGCAAGTGAAGATGGATCAATAAGCGCCGCTATGAATGGGGAAAATCCACCAATGATCCTGCCGGAGAAAAACACTATATTTGTAGCCAGCGCTCTTGAACCTGGTGGATAATTTTCACTGACCCATATACCGCTGAATGAGAAGAAACCGGAAGATATGTATATCGCGGCGAGAATGGCAAGAAAGTAAGCATCCACATGCAACAGTATAAGTGCCAGTGAGAACAGAACACCAGATCCCGCAAAGGCCATTGCGACATGTCCTCTCCTGTATCTGTCCGATAGAAAGCCGGCTATCACGAATCCGGAAAACCCCGCGAGAGACAGCACAGTTACAAATATGGGGCTGACCTTCAGATCAGAAAGGAGAGTCGGCACATCCGCCATGAGCGGTATGCTGAACATGAATGCACCTATTACAACTAAGGAGAACGCAATCGTATAGCGCATGAAATTGGGATCCTTTTCATGCACACCCACGATCCGCCTGCCACCGGTCTCCATGATCATGGCAGCTGACGGTATGGAAAAGAGAAGCGCTATGAGGCCGGCAACCATAAGGTATGTACGCCAGTAATGGAAAAATACGAAGAGAACAGAATCCAGCATGAAACCAAGGAAATAGAGGCTCTGCATTATACCCCCTATCGTACCCGATGAACGCCTGAGCGTTTCAACGACCACTGGATAGGATACGCCGTTCTGGGCGTTCACTCCAAGTCCTATGAGGAACCAGAAAGCGTATATCATGTATATGGACACCGAAAATGATGATGCCAGGGTAAATAAGCCGAAAATGGCAGAGGATATAAGCATTATCAACCTTCTCCCGTACCTGTCCGCAGCGTACCCAAGCAGGAGCCCTCCGATGGCCCCGCCTATGAAGTCCAGAGGTATGGCAAGAAGCACCGATGAAATTGGAACAGCAAATTGACCGGCGATCTGCGGTACGACCATGGAGATGGAGAAGACAGAAAAGGCTGAGAAGAGAAAAGGTATCATAACCCCGGGTATGTTCCGAAGTCTATCCACCATGCCCACACATATGCTGATGTTAAATAAAATTAATGATCATGGTAAAACTATTTCACAATTGGTCGGTTGGCAATCCTGATCATTTTGGAACTTACGTCAAGGTATGGATGAAGAGAACCATAAGGATGATCCACTTCAGTATAGAGAATTAGATCGAGAAAAAATTCAGTAAACATCGGCTATATGCCTCACGTCCACCATCGCAACATCGTATATATCATCGCACACGTTGAGCTTGAACTTTATGAATGTGCGCTCAACAGGCTTTCCGTTTTCAGTGGATCCTATACGCACCATCTCGCTGAGGTTGGCGTATATCAGATCGCCATTATCCAGCCTCACCCTCCTTATCAGGTTGACATCAAGTTTCGGCACATAGGATGTCCTGGTGAGGCAACCATTCCATTTCATATAGAAATCGTCGGAATTCATAAACACCACCCCATAATATTATTACAATTGTATAAAGCATGTAAAAAGATAAAGTATTCGATCTGAATGCTAAAACCGCAATTTCATGTGCTGAATTTAACAGAATTTGCATTGAACCATCGATGGGATATCGCATAATATCTTCGCAAAGGCATGTCCGATACACCTCAAAATCCGTAAATATCCAGAAAGACTGCTATACCGTTAATGAATGTCAGATGCATACTTTTCTGCCGCAATTATCATGGGAAAATAAGGCGAGATGCTATCGTGAGGAGGCATTCCGATATGGTCGAGATCTCGTTTTTTGCCGAGGAATCGGATCTGTATCGCATTATGGATGAATCATGCAGCTATGCCGTGGTCATATGCCCTGAATGCGATGGTATTCGGACCGCAGATCTGGATTCAGCCTTCAGGAATGCAAGGTACCTCATATCGGAGGAGAGATTCTGGGAGGCCCACGAGGCTCTGGAGGATGCCTGGCATAGCCTATCCGGAAAGAGAAAGACTGTGGTGCAGGCCATGATCTGGATCGTCGCTGCCCAGGTTCACTGGCAGATGATGCATGCCGATACGGCACTGATCATGCATGAGAGGGGAATTCGAGAGATCAGAGCAGACATGCGTTTTCATTATCCAATGACCGCTGAGGATTTTGACTCACTCCTGAATAACATCCGATGTGCTGGCGAATGAATGCGCCTCAGACCTCGCGCATGAATATAATGTCCAGATCACTCTGCGGGAGCAAACTGCGTTTTTCCACGAGCCTAGCGTAGGCCTCTGCCTCGGCAAGGGCACCGTTGAGCGCGTTGTGGGGCCTCCTCTCGATACCCAGCCCCAGCGCCGTGATCAGATCGTCAAGCCTCCTCCTTCCGCCCTTATAGATATCCGATGTTTCGAAGAGGTATTTCAGATCGATCCTCCTGTCTATCCGGATCATACGAATCGAATTGATTATGCATTCCTGCCCTATGAACGCTATATCGAAGTCTATGTTATAGCCGGCAACCGTGTAATCCTTTGAGTTATCGGCATACCATTCGGTGAACGCTGTAAGCATATCATACATGGCGCTTCCTATGGAGGCCAGATAATCCCTTGTGAAGCCGTTGACCGAGAGCGCTCCGTCCTCTATCAGCGCCTCAGGATCCGGCCTCGCCTCCATGTAGAAACGGACCGACGGATTCTCATAGACCACGCACCCTATGCTAATGATGCTGCATTTCAACGGATCGAGGCCGGTTGTCTCGGTATCTATGAATATCAATTCAATCCCTGAACCAGCGGTATTTAACGTAGAGAGATATGTCGTATATGATCTTTGTTGCACCCGCGACGTACAGAAGCGAAGGTGGCATTGCATCTATGAGAAATCCCCCTATGGCAGGCCCAGGCACCTGCCCCAGTGTCCGGACCGTTGTGAACACGGAGTTGCTGTTCACCCTGTAGTCTGCGGGTATGATCGTGTTGGTGAAGCTGTCCCTCGCCGGAACGTCCATCTGGCTCGTCGTCTGCCTCAGATACAGGAATACCTGGCTCGCTATCAAGTTCGGGATCACCGGCATGAGTATCAGGAAAAAGTTGCTTATGACATGGGTGTAAACCATGGTGCGTATCAGCCCTATCTTTCCAGATATGCGGGATGATATCAGTATCGATATGGCCGTCACGATATTGACTATTATGAATATGAAGCCAGCATATCCAAGCGATATATGGTAAACCACCTTGAACCAGAGCGTGATCATAGACGTGGTAACGAAGCCCCCTCCAAATGCATCGATCGAGAACAGTGCGGACAATGATGAAATGTGCCTCCTCACCTCGCCAGGTATTTCGCTGGCTGCCGATGGCCTGCTGTACTCAGGGAATGAGATCGCAAGGTATATCATGAGCTGGGCCAGAGCGAACACCAGTAGAACCATGAATATGTAGGAAAAAACGTAGTGCACGTAAAGAAAGAGAAAAAGCGATGCTATGGCTGCGCTTCCATAGGATCCGAAGTTGTAAACCGAAAACGCCGTGTTCTTGCTCTTCTGGTTCTGCTCATACCTGCTTATTGTGTACTGTTCAACGGGCTGATAGGCTGAGAAATCGCGGCCCGTAAGCGAGATGCCGCCTATGAATATCGCTAATATGAAGACGTATACGTTCCGCGTGAATATGAGTATGAGGAATGCCAGCACCATGAGTCCGGATAACAGTATCATCTTCGGCTTCAGCTTCATTTTCACCCTTGGATAGAGAAGGATGAATACCGCGCCGGAGACCAGACTTATAAATATCACGATCGATGTGTAGACTGCGTTGATGCCCAGCGACGACAGGTAATAGGGGACTATGATGGCCATGGCCGCAAATATGAAGGAACGAAAGGCCTTTGCTACCGTCAGAAGGAGGGTGTAGGCATGCATGAAAATGTATGATAAAAAATGATAAAAAATTGTGCTTTCGAATGTTCAGTGCCTCCTGAGCAGGGCCACTACAACGACCGATCCAACGATTAGCCCTGCAACGGCACCTATCACCAGGTATTCAAACACAACGCCGGAAGGTACAGCTTTGACTGGTTTCGAGACTTCGAAGGTCACCGTAGTTTTCGCATGCTGTCCATCAGGGCTTGTTACAAGCAGCGTCACTGTATAGCTGCCGGGAGACGTGGCCTGGAATGACGCATAGTTTGTGCCGGTGACGTTCTTTGTGATCACGTTGCCTGATGAGCTGTTGACGAAAAGCACAGCGTCTGCGTCATAGCCCGTGTAAGAGAAGGAAACGTTGACACTTCCGTAGATCGTGGTGTTTGAAGCAGGTGTGTATATTGTCGCCGTTGGATAGAACTGCGATGCCGGAACGTTGACCACATTTATGGACGTGTAATTGTATGATCCGGTTGCCGTCACCTCCGTAAGATTGAACGTCAGAGTGCCGTATGGAAGCATCGATCCATTGACTGTTATGGTTCCAGACTGAGCCGTCGGCTGTATTGTCGTCACCGCATTACCATTGTAATAAACCGTGATCGAATATGCAGACGTCAGGTTCAGGTTCACGCCGGATGAATATGCAACGTTGAATGTGCCATAGGCAAATGACGGCGCGCTGAGGGCCACAGACGGGGATGGCACGGATGTGGCATTATTGTGATCAAACATCATGAAACTTTTATTAAAATTTTCGTTTAAAAAATAGATACTCAACTCATCGTTCCATAGCACATTATAGTTTCTTCGTATGATTCAAAGCATGCATGCCCTGTTCGATCCGAGCGATCGATTTACAATATTTATATTGTATGATATTTTTTAGACATAAATGCTTATATAATATGTACATATCACATATTTTGTGAATAATCAAGGATATTCATCTCTAAGAAAAAATGCGATAGGACTTAAGGAAAACATGTTTCAGGGCGTTGCCGGTTCTGCACCCGCTGGTGCTGCCGTTGCAACGCTGACGGGGGCCGCGGCCTATGCGCTTGGATCGCTTCCTCTGGCCGCATTCATCGCCTTCCTTGTTGTGTTCCTGAATGCCTTCATAATAAGCCGTCTTTCAACCAGGATAGCCGGTGCTGGGGGCTACTATTACTACGTCAGAAGCGGCCTGGGAAGCCGCCCCGCAAGGTTCACCGGCTTTCTATACATGTTCTATCAGGTGATGGCGCTGGCCTTCATATCGCTCAGCGTTGGAGTCTTTGTTCCAGCAGTCCTCGGATCTGTATTCGGCATAGCGATACCTGGATATCTGATGTATGTCCTGATTATCGCTGTGCTTGCCTCCGGTTTCCTTATATCCTATAGTGGTGTGAAGGAATCTACAAGATACACGATGTACATGGCCATAGCAGAGATGGCGATAGTGGCCGGCATGGGCATCGTCATCCTGGCCATGAGGCCGTCCATAAACACAGCATCCGTTTTCACCCCAAAGTTCGCCTACGGCGGACTCTCGGGTGTTGGAATAGGCGTTCTGCTGATGTACACCGCCTTCTCCGGCTTCGGTGCATCAACCCCGCTGGGGGAGGAGTCCAGGGAGGCTGAGAGAACAATATCGAAGTCTGTGCTCTTCACCGTTATAGTATTAGGAGCATTCTTCGTCTTCACCTCCTACTACTTCACGGTTGCATGGGGCCCGGCAAACATGGCTAGCTACGCCAGCCCGGACAACCTGGCTCCAGGCATCACCATGATCAGGAGCTATCTCGGTACCGGAGCGGCAATACTAATAACGGTGCTGTTCATAAACAGCCTTCTCACCGGTACGGTTGTCGTGACCAACAGCACGTCGCGAGTCATGATGGCCATGTCCAGGGACGGGATAATACACGGTGCCTTCAGCGGTGTGAGCCACAGAAAGACACCGCATATATCCGCAGCATTCATATCAGCCATGGCAGCAGCCATAGCCATAATATCTGCCGCTGTGATGGGCGGGTTCGGGGCATTCATAATGACTGCAACGGCAGCAACGCTAGGAGTCCTGCTGGTTCATGCGCTGATAAATGTCTCACTGCCGGCTTCTGACATACGACTTCACCGATACCCCTACGGCAGCATAACGATCTCGGTTGTGTCAATAGCTGTGCTAGGCTTCATATTTTACAGCACGTTCATGTCCATAAGCACACCGGTCATCGTTGGATCGGCAGCATTCGCGATCTTCTCTGCCGCAGTATTGATCCACTCCATCAGGAATCCTGCTGGTGGATCTGGTATAGAAGCATCAGTCGAATCATGATGATCGATGGAAAAACACGATATATGACTGAATATTAAAAATTTTTAATTTTATTCATGCTTTAACTGTATACCTCTTCTCTCCAGACGTTTCCTCGAGGTTTCTTCCCTTTGTCTCAGGAAGCAACACCAGCGTCAGTATGAAGGCTACGATTGCGAATATAGCTAGGATTGTGAAAAGCAGTGGAAGGTGTGCTGATGCGTCTGTCCCAAGTATTATCGCGTCGACGAACGTACCTATGAATGCTCCTGTCTTACCGCCCGCCGCTGACATCCCGGTTCCGAGACCCCTCGTGGTGACAGGGAAAACCTCGGGCGGATATACAAACGTTGTGACGTTTGGCCCGAACATTATGAAGAAGTAGCTAACACCGTAAAGCCCCAGGAAGAGGCTGAGGTTCCCTATGATGGAGTGGTAGCCTATCGCTATTATCGCATACGTCGCCGCCATCACGGCGAAGCCCGTTAGCTGTATCGTTTTCCTGCCTATCCTGTCGATTGTGAACGTGGCTATCCAGTAGCCTGGAAACGCTGCAACCGCAAATATCAAAAGTGTGTACTCAGTGGATTTTATAAGTGCAGGCATGCCCTTTATTGTTGATGGTACAAGCGCTGAGAGTATCGTTGTGGACATTATCGAGTTTCCGTACAGTGCCCAGTCCATAAGGAACCAAGCCCCCATTGTTCCTATCAGCGTCAGAAGGAACGTCCTGTCCCTGAAGAGCGTTGACCACTTGGCCTTAACAACGTACTTCTCGTCATCTGAAACGCTCACATTTATGCCGGTGTATTCCTTAAGATCTCTGGCAGCTTTATTCACATCGCCCCTGGCAGCTGCGGTGTATCTGGGAGGCTCGGGCATCTTCAGCCTGAAGTATATGACTATTGCCGCAGGTATCGCTCCTATGGCAAGCAGCGCTTTCCATGTTATGGCCGGCGATACGCCGTGCAGCATGAATGCAAGCGCTATGAGAGGCCCGGCTATGAGGCCGAAGCTCTGCATGGAGAGTATGCTTCCTATGAATTTGCCGCGGCTCTTCGTGTTGGAATATTCCGCCATTATAGTTGAGCTGGCTGCGTAATCCCCGCCTATACCTATACCAAGCAGAAACCTCCATCCTATAAGAGCGATGGCGTTGTTGTAGGGCGTCAGAAATGCGCTGCCCAAAGCTCCGATTATCAGTATGGCCAGTTCAAGGCCGTATATCCTCTTCCTTCCCAGATAATCGAGCAGCCTTCCGAACAGGATCGCGCCGATCACCGCAGATATGAGCGATGTGGAGCTTATCAGACCCTTGTAAAACGTATCTATAGTGGTCCATCCCGAGAGGGAAAGTAGCGATACAACAACACCTATTATGAACAGGTCGTAGGCATCGGTGAAGAAACCGAGGCCAGATATCAGAAGGGTTTTGATGTGGAAACTTCCCTGAGATCTGTTCAGGGCTTCGTTTATGGCATCCAAACCACCATTGTTCTCTGTCATCATCTATTTATAGGCCGCGGTTATTTTACGTTTTTCTATATAATATATTTGTAATACATATATCTATATATTCTATATAAAAAATCAGATCTTTAACCTTAAATACGCTCAGGCATTTGTTAAAAGTATGCCTTTCAGGGCGAAGATGAAGATACCTGCATCCCTCTGCATGAGGTGCAGGGGCGCAAAGAGGCTCTGCGGCCTCTCATACTGCCCCATAGAGATCGAGCTGATCACGAGATCGAAGGTCGGGGTCCAGGGCAGCGTGAGGGAGATCGAGGGATCTTCGCCACCATCCGTGTTCGTGGGCCGCTATGGATATCCGAAGGTATCCGTTTACCCGTCCGCACCGCCGATTAAGGGCGATACAAGCAGTTTAGCCGTGAGCGCTGCATGGATCGACATGCCGCTGGAGGAGTTCATATCGCAGAGGCTGTCGATGCTGAGGGGATCCACCGAGTTCAGCGTGAATGCGGCCGTGGATCCTGATAAATTGCTCCAGAGGATACAGGAGATATCGTTATCGAAGGGATCGGTTGACGTCGACATACTGCTGGAGAAGCCAATCGATACTTCCAGGATCGAGATAGATGACCATGTGACGCCAATGGGCCCGGCCTCTCCAATGAAATCGTTCACGCTTGATTCCACAAAGACGGATCAGCACATAGAGAAGGTGTATTACGATACGGATCTTAAGGCCAGGGATGCAGTCATAGCATTATACGAGAACAAACTGGATGTTGAGAGGATATCACAGTCGCTGAGCGTCGGGATCATGGGTGAAGGCAGGAGGAGAAAGATAGTGCCCACGAGATGGTCGATAACGGCCGTGGACACGATGATATCCGATGATCTCGTCGAAGATATCAAGGATATGCCGTCAATCGATAAGTTCCTGGCCTACAGGATGAGGGTCAACGGTAACTACTTCATGGCCATACTCACGCCGTCGAACTGGATATACGAGTGGGGCGAATCGTGGTTCCCTGGAAGCACCTGGAACATGTGGGGAGACGAGGCCGAGGTCGAGATAGACTACGAGGGCTACTACGGCCGCAGGACATATCCGGACATCGGCGGATGCTACTACTCCAGCAGGGTTGCAGTTGGCGAGGCGTTCAAGAGGATGGGGAGGAGTGGCGGAGCGATAACATGGCGCGAGATATATCCCGGTTTCAACATACCGGTGGGCGTCTGGTTCGTCAGGGAAAACATGCGTAGGCTCTTCTCACAGAAGCCTGAGGAGTTCGATACAATCGATGAAGCCATAAAATACGTTTCTGAGTGGATGAAGGTGCCTCCGGATAAATGGAAGTCTAACTCCTACGTGTACAGAACGCTTAGGTACAACAACCTGGAGAGGTTCTTCAGCATATGAGGATAATTGAGATCGATGTGAAGAGCGCGCTGCAGAATTCCGGACTCATGGAGCTGGATTACAGCCTCAATCCGTACCTTGGGTGCATGCACAGGTGCCTGTACTGCTACGCAATGGATATGACGAAGGACAAGCGTGCAGCGGATGACTGGGGCAGTACGATAATAGTGAAGAGGAATATACTGGATGTTCTGAGAAGAGAGCTTCCGCATAAGAGGCGCGGTGTAGTTGGCGTCTCCACCATCACAGATCCGTACCAGCCCGTCGAGTTCCGGTACAG
Source organism: Thermoplasma sp. (assembly GCF_023256435.1). Classification (GTDB taxonomy): domain Archaea; phylum Thermoplasmatota; class Thermoplasmata; order Thermoplasmatales; family Thermoplasmataceae; genus Thermoplasma. The sequence goes on from NZ_JAGDXM010000012.1 coordinate 33,554, forward strand.
GCTCACCAGGCGATCCATGGAGATGCTGCTGAAGGAGGGTTTCCGTGTATCTGTTCAGACCAAATCGCCGCTTGTGGCCAGGGATCTGGATCTTTTCGCAAGGTATCCTGAAAGGGTGGACGTGGGCATAACGATCACCACGGTGGATCCGGAGAAGG
>NZ_JAGDXM010000012.1:33970-42062 GCF_023256435.1 Thermoplasma sp.
GGCTGGCATAAGCCCAATGCCTGCCGATATGGATCGCATCATGCCCAGGATAAAAGAAATATGCAATAACCATAACGTGGAATGCCACAGCGAGGATGAGGACTATTTGAGCGAAAACGCCAGGATCAACAGAACTCTTTTCTGATCATATGTATATGATCTTCTCATTGAACCTTTCGAACAGCACCTCATCGGCAAAACCGTATCCTGGAACGTAGCCGTGCCTGCGGTATCTTCCAACCTCCTCGAATCCATTCTTCTCCAGCACCTTCCTTGACGCTATGTTCGGATCGAAGACGCTGCTTATCAGCTTTCTTAGGTGCATGGTATCGAAGGCGTACTTCATCATCAGCGATACTGCCTTCGACGTTATTCCGCGCCCCCAGTACTTCTGGCCTACGCCGAAGGCTATATACGCATAGCTGTTCTTTGCGTCTATGTCATAGAGGCCTATCGTGCCGATGAAATCCGCGGTCTTTCCATACAGTATTGCGTATATCCTGTTTCTATCCCTGTTTCTGCGCAGCCCCTCGTAGAATTCCTCTACGTCCTCACGATAGAAAACCTGCGTCGGGTCACGGAGGAACCTTGCACCCTTTGGATTGTTGAATATCTCATAGATCTTCTGAAGATCCTCCTTTTCGATAAGACCGATCTTCACGTCATCGCTCTCAGCTATCAGCGGCCGCATGATTAATCAATGAGAAGAGCTATAAAAAAGATGTGAAATATTCTTCATGCATGAGAACGGATATACCCGCATACTTTCTGAAAACCAGCCATCAAACATATTTCAATTCTTTCCTCCCTTCATCTTTATGATCGCATCCACATAATCGGTATACACTTTTTTCCCTTCCTCCGTCAGCGAATACACGGTTATCGGGCCTTTTAAACTGAAAGCGAAGCCAGACCTTATCAAGCCTTTCTCCGTAAGTTTATTCAGATGGTTCGCAAGGCTTCCCTTTCCAAGACCGGTTAGATCCAGCAGATCTGAGAAGCTTAGCCTGTCGTTGAGGTAAAGCGATATGATTATCAGGAGGCGCATGGAGGATTTCATCGCATCGTCGCTGAGCCTTCGTGCAAGGTTCGCTATCTCCCTGTTCAGGTCCGGCCTCATTCGCTGGTCATCCAATTTCCAATCCCTCCCTGGCGTGGTATAGCGCATATATGGAACACCAGAACCATGATATGATCAGGCCTGTGAGGGAGATCAACGTCATCATACCTCTCAGATATGAAGATGCGGCGAACATCGTGGATGTAATAGCGATTGCAAACGCCAGCATAGATAATACCGAAACGTATCCCTCAGGAGGTATCCCCTCGAACGACCTCCTGAGGTGCGAGTACACGTAATAAGATATGAAGTAAAGAAAAGGAACGGCTGAATAATAGCTGTATCTGGGCATAAGATATCCTAGGAGGGCGGCCGAAGCCAAGGTCAATACGAATATGATCCAGTAATATACAGTGTACTTCCTAGACCATGTAAGATATTCGTTGTCAAGCATGCGCCGTAGATCCTCCGTGCGGACTGCGATCCTGAACACCCTCCTTGAGAGATAGCCTGAGATCAGCGCTATGAAGAAAATCAAAGAAAGCAGGATGAGGTAGCCTTTCAACCCACTCACGAATGTGAATACTATCATCGAGGCAAGGAGCATGAAGGTGAATCCAGAAGCCCAGATGGCGTAATATATACCCCAGGATCTTCTCAGGATATAGTACTGCCTTCTGACCGCTATCCTCGCTATTTCATCCAGCTTTCCAGCGTATTCTGGGTCATTCATAGCTGCCTCATTTCCTCGGCACTTCTAGGCTTTATCCTACGCAGCAAGATCACGTCCGTTATAAAAAGAATCGCTGTCCATCCGATGACGGACGCGTATATTGCAGCGGGTGAGATTGCAGATGAGGAAGGTGTTGCAAGGCTGAGATTTACGGTCCCAGTGAATGCATATGAGAGGAGGTATTCGATGCCTAGGAATGGGTATGCAACCGCGATCCATCTGCTGATGTTTACGTAAAGGGGCAGGTAAGCCGATATGAAGGCGAGGAAGAGCGGGACAAAACTGGTGAACGAAGCGTTTTTCAGGCTGAAATGATTGTTTACCATCAGCGCCACCATAACGGAAAAAACGTACATGAAGGCGCCGGTTATGATGATCACAGGTATTATATATGGTTCTGGCAGTATGATGCGCCCGAACCTCAATGAGAACAGAAATATGTTGGCGGCGGTCACCGTGGTAAGCGTAGTTATGGATGTAATCAGATAGCCCACGAGAAATATAAGTTCGTAATGCACCGGCTTCAGCCGTGAAAACCTGAAGAGATATGCAAGGGAGGAACTTGAGAAGAACGTTATATATGCTATGCTTGTTCCGGAAGCTCCAGCTGAGATAACCGCCTCGATTGAATACCAAGCTGAAACATAGTATTTTTCGGATCCAACTGCAACCCCCTTGGATGCGATGAATGATCCTATGACGGCCCAGACCAGTACGAATAGGACACTCCAGAACCATATGGATCTGTTCTTCAGGATGCCGATGGCTACCTCTTTAATCATAGAGCACCTCCGATACGAGATCCATGGAACCTGCCGCAGACAGCTTCACCTTTCCGCTCCCGATCTTTACATAGAAAGTGCGATCGCCTGAATCGATCTGAAACAGCACCCTTCCGGACGGATCCGGATCAATGTAGAGTTCCTCGATTAGATCGGCGGGAGCACTGCCAAACAGCCTTCCATTGAACATGAAGAACAGCTTGAGATGCCGGATCTTTCGGAGCATGCCAATCTCATGCGTTATGATCATGACCGGTTCTCGCCGATCGCCTATGATTTCGGCCAGTAGGCCCTTCGACCTCTGATCCAGGCTTTCAAACGGTTCATCCAGCAGTGCGATCCTGTATCCAAGGTGCAGTGCCATAATGTTGCAGAATATCTTTTTCTGACCTTCGCTCATCTCGCGCATCTTCCTATTCATAGCGCGATCCAGGCCGAACCTCACCATGTCGTGCATGATGCGATCCTCTTCAACGCCCACTGCCTGAGCATATATCTTAATCAAGACACGAGCGTCAGCATCCAGTACTCTGAACACATCAGGTAGGTTTATTCCAAGCCCGGGCATGTTCTTGGAAGCCTTGATCGATTGGCCATCGTAAATTATGTCGCCTGAGAAATCGGAAATGAGGCCAGATATGGACTTGAGGAGGGTTGTCTTTCCCGATCCATTTGGGCCTATTATCGCTATCTTCTCATCTACGATCTCCATATTTATTCTGTCAAGCACCTTGATGGAACCGTATAATACGGAAAGGTCTCTTATCGATAGCATATTGAGTCATATTCACGGTTTATTTCAATGGTCTTTTTAGTACAAAATTTGTACTGAAACTCCTATGCCTGACGGCCTATTTTCTCTCCTCGAAGTACCTTTTGACAATGTCGAAATAATGGTTTATTTCCATTATGCCGGCCTCTGTTATCCTGACAATGGCCCTTGGCCTCGTCCTTGTAAACTCTGTTTTCATCGTTATGAGACCATGCTTTTCCAGAACCTGCAGATGCATGTAGAGTGATGATTTGGCCAGCCCGGTGGATCTCAGCAGATCGGTGAATGTGGATCTTCCAACTCCAAATAGAGCGATGAGTATCCCTACCCTGGCCCCGCTTGACAGTATGGGATCGTTGACAAGATCCTCTATGCCCTGATCTTCCGTCATGAAACTGACGCTCCTATCTTTCTAAGATCCACAAAGGTACCGATGCCTGCCACAAGCCATGTGAAAGAGAATATGAAGTAGAGATATGGAAATACGAATTCCCCTAGGAAGAATCCCAGGACAAAGCCCGCTATGGCGATCCAGTCCCAGATCCACCACGGCGGTACGTCTTCGAAGAGTTTGAACGTCCTGTAGAACCACAGTATAATGGCGGCAAGAAACACCGCATCCATGAATATATAATAGCTGTACAGCCTGAAAATGGTCAGATATATATAGAGTATCAGCGGTGATACAAACAGGATTAGGAAAAACGTTGGCCCGTTAGTCGCAATTCTGAGGAATGGGCCACGGCTCTTCCCCCTCACCTCATATTCCATCCTTATAGCCGCATACTGGATCCTGCGCGTCCTCCTCAGTATGATGTATGTGATGGCGATATAGACCGCATAGACTATGATTATGGAACTCGCATTTTTCAGATAGTATATATAACGCAGAAAGCCAGAAAAATGGTAGGATAATATGACCGAGAGGATGAACGATACAGGTACAAGGGTGGAGAACAGGAGGTATATCTTGCCGATCCTCTTCCTGATGTCCATTAGATAGGCGCGTGTCGCTATAGTTCTGCCCATCTCGAAGTTTTCATCTATCACCTGCATCATCCACCTCAGAACAGCCTCTCGTCATCACTACCTGATGACCTTATACGCTTCATGAATATTATGGATGCTGCGTATGATATAAGTATCGAAATGACCAGCGAGATCAATGCAAGATGCGGATCAACGCTGTATGGTGCGACCGTGTTGAAGGGAAACTTTTTCGATCCCGAATAGAGATAAATTGCAAGGTATGTGGATGAAAGGAACGGGGACAGATAATATAACGTTCCATGGACACCCGCTTCTATAATGGAGAAGTCTGCAGCGAAGTATATGTATATGGGCAGAAACCTGATGTAGTTCAGGTGCCTGTATCCAGTATAGGTTATGAACAGCGAGAAGGTTGCCAGCGTTACACCGGATACAAGCAGGCCCTCTGCCGGCGCCAGTGCTATTATGCCAGGAAGCGAACTAGGTGCTGCATCTATCCGGTACCTCTCGTAATTGAACAGCCAGTTCACGCCGAATATGATCGAACCCAGGATCAGGAATAGTATAGACATTGCTACTATGAGGTTCAGCATATACCAGGATCTTGTGGCCTTCGTGTACCGGAACAGGTAGCCAAACGATCTTGACTGCACTGCGAATGAAGAAGATATGGATACGGCTGCGAAGCTCATAGATAGCATGAATATGAGACCGTAGTCTATGGATTCTATCTCCCTGACCGAAGACGGGTTGACCGGCCCCTGCCCTATGTGCGAGAGGAAGAAAACGGTCAGCACGTCGAAGAAGATCGAAAACATCATAGACCATACAAGTATCCTTCTGTCAATTACCATTGTTCTCAGCAGATATTTCAAGAACTTCATGGGTAGTCAATGCACATCCGTAATTAAATGCACAGCAAAAGTACAGAAACTGAACAATATGACGCTCTTATATGCGAATGATGGATGTACTGTTATGATAGAAGCCACGAAATTGATCGTAAGATCGTTCAGAAAGAATATAGTTGGGCCGCTTGATTTCACGTTCCAGAACAAGACGATAATACTCGGATCCAACGGCAGCGGAAAGACCAGCATAGTCAAGGCGATATGCGGGCTTTATCCATACGCAGGCAGCCTTAAGGTAAACGGACATGAAGTATCCAATATTAGGGCCAGCGGACTGGTCGCAGCGAACTTACCGGAAATATACACCATCGCTGCAAGAGTAAACGATGTTGCAGAGATCTTTTCTGAGATAGGCGGCCTCGATCTCGCTGCATTCATGGATTTCCTTGACGACATGAACCTGAAAAATATAGCAGAGAAACCTTTCGGAAGCCTTTCTACAGGAGAGATGAAGATCGCCATGGCTGCGATCAGCTTCTCCAGAAAACCTTCAGTGCTGATCATGGACGAGCCGTTCGAGAACCTGGACGGAAGGCGCAGGGCGATCATGATCGACAGGATGCTGGATTATGAGGGCGATGTTGTCATCGTCACGCATGAGATTGAGGTTCTGAAACATTTTGGCGGATATTCCGTCCACTTCCTCATGGACGGTATGATGCAGGGGCCTGTGGAATCATCAGCGCTTTCAAGATCGAAGATCGTCAGAGGAGAAGCTTCTGGATCCATAGCCACGCTCATAATGGGCGGCGAACGATACTCCATAGTTGAGGGTGGAGAGCCAGGAGAAGGGATACTTTCAGCCGGAACGGTTGACAGGATATACGGTGCCTGATCGAACGTTCACTTCAATAGGCTATTCGATGACGGATCCCTTATAATTCAATGGGCCTCTGACGCCAATCATTGCTTGATACACCCGACGGATCGAAGGAATGATATCAGATTCATGATAAATTATCATGATATATACTTCGAAATCATATCGTAGCTGTTCATATGAAGACGGAGATACTGAAAATTGAAAGCGAAGCTCTGAGGGACAACTTTCTCAACGATCCCGATGAAAGGGAGGTGCTGGTATACACGCCGGATGACGTTGAAGACGGCTATCCCCTGATGATAGAGCTTGCGGGCACGAACTGGAAACCAAGGACGCACAACAAATTTTCCGCAATCATGGAGAAGCTGTTTGGCCAGGGCCTGAAGGCTGTTGTAATAAACCCAAATTTTTCAACGAAGTACAACATAAACCAGTACATAAACTCCCCTGCGGTCGGAAACTATGAGGATTTTATAGTAAAAGAGCTGATACCGTTCTTCAGGGAGCGATACAGGACTGAACGTACAATTCTTTTCGGAAAATCCTCCGGTGGATTCGGTTCTTACACCATTGCAGTGAGGCATCCGGACGTCATCGATGGATTTGCGGACCACTTCGGAGACAGCTGCTTCTACTATCTGTATGCGGATGATCTGGCCTGCACCTTCAAGGCTGTTGAATCAAAGGGAAGGATGAATCTTCTGAAGGAACTCACCTCCAGGCGCCCGAGCGATGAGGAGATGAGGATACTGAACATTTTCGGCAGCTCGGCGTTCTACTCGCCTGATATGGATAATGAATCAGGATTCGATCTTCCGTTCGATGAGGAGACAGGTGAGATAATAGATGATGTATGGAAGAGATGGATCGAATTCGATCCAGCCAAGAATGTCCTGAGGCATCTTGACAACCTGAGGAAGATGAAGGCCATATACATCGATGTGGGAAAGAACGATGAGTACAGGCTGTACATCGGATCAAGATCGCTGCATAAGAAACTGGAAAAAAACGGCATAGACCATCATTATGAGGAATTCGATGGCGGGCATTTCGGAAATTCAGAGCGATACCTGGCGTCTATACCTTACATATATGAAAGACTGAAGGAATCATGATCCCATTTTGCATTGCAATGCGATACCGCAGGTCAAAAAGATTTATAGCGAGTTGCTATTAGGGGTATGAGGGCTGGTAGATCAGAGGTAGATCGCTTCCTTGGCATGGAAGAGGCCAGGGGTTCAAATCCCCTCCAGTCCATCGGTAATTGTGTAGGGATTGTTGCGGTTTGAACATTTGAACAATTTTGGTTTCTTTTCCCGAATGCGCTCCATGGCTTCTCCGGAATCAAGCTGGGAATATACCTGTGTTGTGGAAAGATTTGCATGGCCCAGCATTTGCCGTATGGTTTCGAGATCTATGTTGTTCCTCAAAAGGTTCTTTGCATAGGTATGCCTGCATTTGTGCCATGAGAAATCTATTCCTGTTGATTTTCTTATATCCATAGCTATATTTCCCATATATGCCTCAGTGATCTTTCCCTTGCGGGTCGTGAAAACATAGGGGCATTCCTGGTGGTTTCTCATGGAAAGGTACTTAGAGATCTCTTCCCTGGTGTATTCATCAAGATAGACATCCCTGTCCTTTCCTCCCTTTCCATTTATGACGGATATATATGATGGGTGGATATCTATTACCTTGAGGTTGCAGATCTCCGATCTCCTCAGGCCGGAATTAAGGGCAAGAAGAATCATCACCCTGTTCCTCCTGTCCTCAATTGTCCTGACTGGCATTGCAAGAAGTTTTTGGACCTGTTGAGTACATGATCTTGTCTTCCCCCTTATAGGAGAGCCACCTGTTCAGGTATTTCAGATGCTCATTGATCCTCTTGGGAGGCACTCCATCCCTCCTGAGCTGCCTCAGGAAAGACATAATGCTATCCCTTGAATCCAGGTCAATGCTCTTTGACAGATACTTCAGTTTTCTTATTGTATCTATCACCGTATTGCGGGCAAATCTTTCAT
>NZ_JAGDXM010000014.1 GCF_023256435.1 Thermoplasma sp.
GGAGGGTGAAGGCAAAGGATATGGATATGGTCGAAATAGAGGTGGTGCCGAATCCGAAGAGGTAATTCCAACCCACGTTCTTTGTGACGCCAGCCAAGGAAGAAACGGGAAGTCCGGCAACAGCATCCGATATCATCAATAGCCCCAGCAGGGTATTTCCTCCGGCCAGCGCATAGAGGGAGAGACGCCGCATGCCCGTCGAACCAAACAGAGACATAAGAAACATCGCAACAGAGAGCACAAGATACACGACAAGGCCGAGCCAGTGATAGTAGGCTGCCGTGAAGAGTATTCGATCAAAGATTATAAGATACAGCGCAAGAGCCGCCGTTATGATGAATGATGCAGACCTGACTATCTGGGCATAGCCCGAGAAGAAAACAGTAAAGAGCACAATGAACACTATGAAGAGACCAATTGAAAGGCCGCCAATGACGAATGGCACGTAATTCACATGAACCGCAGGGGTGACAGGTGGAGGCGATGGAGGAGAAACAGTCGCGTTGGTCACATCCACGGTGACAGTTGTTGGCGATGTGGATGGATCGTCCCCACTTGCGCTCAGCTGGATCGTGTATGTCCCAGGAGATACAGTCTTGCCCACCGTGATCGTAGCGGTACCGGAAAATGGCGGATCACCGCTGCCGTCACTGAAAGTTACAGTTATGCCCGAAGGGGCTGTGGCGGATATGCTGGTACCCCATGTTGATCCGGACACTAGTTTTACGGAGTAGCTTATGGATGATGAAGATCCTGCAGGTATAGAGACTGTGGAGGGCGATACAGATATTGAGCTTGTTCCGGACGATGCCAGTGCTGTGGCAGGGATCATAAGCAGGAATCCAACAATCAATATGATCAACAGCGAGGATTTCATAATTATAAAACTAAATGATTAAATATAAGCAGTATGTTCTGATTGTTATTATAAATCATTATTAGATATTAAAAAATAATAGTTTCGATTTATCCGCATATAACGATCTTCGGATAGACTTGTTCCAGATCCGATGTAGCTTTCAAGTGAAGATGATAGTCATCGATGCGCTAGTGTATTGGGGCGTCAGAGGTTAAAATGCCTGATGATTTTCCCGGATTCATCAAAATAATAGACCGTAGCTCTATCCTCATTCCTGACCTTGTATTTAACTATGATCGAATACTCCTTGAGCGTATCATCATGTTTCAGCGGCTCTGCGCTTATGAATTTCAGATCTGAATAACGCATTTTAAGATCATCGGTTACCTTGGAGATGGCTTCATCCCTTTCCATACTTCCCTATCATGTAAAGTTAATTAACATTTTGTGTCGTATTTCTGCCAGAATCGGGAAGAATTTTAACGATTCTGTTCTAATGATTACCAGATAACGAGAAATAATTTATAAAAAAAGGTGATATCGCAGAGAATGTTAACGCTCATTGAGATCATAATCAGATTTCTGTCAATAGTTGCCGGTGCTTTCATCGCCGGTCTAATAGGATCCCTCACCGGTCTTGGAGGCGGTACCGTTCTCGTTCCGGTTCTAACGCTGTTCTATGGCATACCTATAATTTATGCGACAGGCGCAAGCCTCATTTCCACCATAGCCACAAGCGCGGGTTCTGCTAGTGCCTATGCCAAGGAGAAGATAGCTAATATAAGGCTCGGCGTTGGACTGGAGGTTGCAACAACGACGGGTGCAATAGTCGGATCGCTGACAGCCGTGTTCATCTACGATCATCACCTCTCATGGTTGATCTACGTCATATTCGGATTTGTTCTTCTTGGATCCCTTGTTCCCACGATCCAGCGTGGGAAATATGAAATACCCAAGATGCTGAAGCCTGACTGGACAACCAGAATCTTTCAGCTCTCTGGATCCTATTACGATGCAAGATTGCACAAGAATGTTGAATACTCCGGCGTGAGATGGTGGTTGGGTGAGATCATAATGTTCTTTGCCGGCATGATCTCTGGTCTTCTGGGCATAGGCAGTGGCGCTCTGAAGGTTCTTGGAATGGACTGGGCCATAAATCTACCCATGAAGGTTACGACCACTTCAAGCAACTTTATGATAGGCATAACGGCTGCAACTGGCAGCTCAATCTACTGGTATGCAGGATATATACAGCCTTTCATAGCCGCAGCTACGGCGATCGGGGTGCTGATAGGAGCCTTTCTTGGTGCCAAGATCCTTGTCAGGATAACAAACAGAAGCATCAGATGGATATTCTTTGCAATATTGATGTTTCTAGGCATACAGATGGTTCTCAAGGGCTTCTACATAATAAGGGTGATTTTGATATCTCCATATGTGCAGTTTGCAATATCCACTGTGATCTCCATAATTGCCATCGTGATTATGTACCATGTAATGAAGAAGATAGAGGAGAAGGGTGAGGCCTGATGCGTTTTGATCGTGATCTTGCTATAAGTTATGCGCTTAGAGTCGGAGTATCCATAAGCATGTTCTTCATAATTTTCGGTGTGCTGTTGATCTTCATAAAAAATGGTGGGTCTGGATTTACCCTAGCCCAGATAGCAAGCTACAACCCACAGTTAAAGGTGAATTCAAGATACATATATCTAGGTCTAATACCTGAAGGACTGGTCCATCTGGACGGCATTTTCTTCATAGCCACCGGCCTGTGGGTTCTTGTCTTCACACCAATCACCAGCGTGATCATTGCTTTAATATCCTTCCTCCTGACAAAGAATAGGCTCTACATAGCATTGAGCATAATTGTCCTCTTCAATCTGTTCTTCGCTATGCTGGTAATTCCACATATATGAGGCGTTCCGCATGTATGAAAGAAACTCTGTAATTGCAGGACATTTAGATTTAAGGCTGAAAACTAAAGAATGTTTATTAGTCAATTTAAGATAGCAAAGGTGTGATCCCATGCTTAGTTTTGAAAGAGTCCGGATAAAAAAGGCTGAACCTGGGGAAAGGGCTAAGACGTTTGATTTGGAACCGCTGGATAATTATACCGATGAGGAGGCAATTGCCGAGGCAAGCAGATGCTTAGGCTGCAATATGTGTTCTGCAGCATGCCCCGCCAGTCTGGACATATCTGGCTACATAAGGAGCACGGCGGCTGGAGATCCGGCTCAGACAGTGAGGATCATCATGGAAACCCTTCCCTTTCCAGCCATAATAGGCAGGGTATGCACGCACATGTGTGAAGATGTGTGCGTCATGTACGATGGTGGGGGCCCGATAGCCATAAGACACCTGAAGCGTTATGCTGCGGACAAGTTTGATGACTATGGGGAGATTCTCAGACCACAGAAGAGAAAGTTCATAGGGAAGAAGGTGGCAGTGATTGGAGGTGGTCCGGCAGGCCTGACCGTGGCCTATTATCTGAGTCTCCAAGGGGTAAAAGTCACGGTGTTCGAGGAGAGGCCTGCCCTTGGGGGATTCATGAAGACCGGCATACCAAGATACAGACTGCCGCAGAGCGTCCTAGATAAGGAGATAGGGTACATAATATCCAGAGGTGTGGATGTCAAACTAAACACCAAGGTGGGAAGGGACATATCATTCGATCAGATAATGAAGAGTTATGATGCCGTGTTTCTAGGTGTTGGGAACCATAAACCCAGGATGACCGGTACGCCAGGCAGCGATGCGCCGAATGTGATGCACGCCACAGAGTTCCTCGAGAGAGTGAGTTTCGGCGAAAAGATAGAGGTGGGAGATACGGTGGCAGTTATTGGTGGAGGTTTCACAGCCAATGACTCAGCTAGAACCTCACTCCGGCTCGGCGCCAAGCATGTATACATAATGTACAGAAGGAGAGATGTGGACAGGCCCGGTTATCCAAGCATGAATGCGGATGAGGAGATGGAGGAGGCAGAGGAGGAGAACGTTGAATATGTGTGGGAAGTGACTCCATTTGAATACGTGAAAGAAAACGGCAGAGTAGTTGCAATGAAATACTGGAAGAATGAGATGGTCAAGGAGGGAAAGGGAAGAGCAAAGCCTGTACCAATAAAGGATAAAGTATACACAATAAATGTGGATATGGTCATCGAGGCCACAGGTCAGGAAACCGATTATTCCTTCCTAGGTGATTACGTTAAGAAGCTGAGGCTGAATCCACATGGCGAGCCCATCATCGATCAGAATGGAATGACCTCTATCGAGGGCGTATTCTCGGGTGGAGATTCCACGAACCCGAATCGTGATCTCATAAGTGCTGTCAGGGACGGCGATATAGCAGTTCAAGGAATACTCAGATATCTCAATGTGATGGATCAGGTATCGTACGAGGATCTGCCCATACTGGACAGGTTCAAACCATACTCATATACTGCTGCACAGGAGGCCTATGCCACCAGAGGATTGATCTGAAGGAGAGGCATACATCTCCCAGTTTATAAACATTTTGCATGCGATATAGATATCACCATAATTTTTATAATTAAATATAAATTTGCTTATATATATTCCGCTATTCTATCACCCGGCACTGATCCTTTATATTCAGGAGGTAAATCGATGAAACGATGAAGAGCATCATACTGATAGTCCTCGACGGCCTTGGTGACAGACCTGGATCCGAACTGAAGAATAGAACACCGCTTCAGGCGGCTTTCAGGCCCAACCTGAACTGGATAGCTTCCCATGGAATAAATGGAATAATGCATCCAATATCCCCCGGCATCAGATGCGGTTCCGATACCTCGCACATGTCCCTTCTCGGTTATGATCCAAAGATATACTACCCGGGCAGGGGCCCATTTGAGGCTCTGGGGCTTGGTATAAATATAAATCCTGGTGATCTGGCCTTCAGAGCAAATTTTGCCACAAACATAAACGGAAAGATCACAGACAGGAGAGCAGGAAGGGAGAACAGGGGCAATGATGCATTAGCATCCGCTATTAGCATCGATATGGGCGACTATAAATTCAGGGTAAAGAGCGGAGTTGAACATCGAGCTGCACTGGTGGTGTCTGGCCCAGATCTATCTGACAGGGTCACAGATTCGGATCCGCATAAGGAAGGTTTGCCACCAGAACGCATAAGATCGCTGGATCCGTCTGCAGATCGCACAGCAGAGATCATCAATGCCTATCTCGATCGAGCGAGGGAAATACTCTCCAATCATGAGGTCAACAGAGAAAGGGCAAAGAATGGAAAGCTGCCCGGTAATGAACTCCTGATCAGAAGCCCAGGCAAGGTGCCTGATATCCCGTCGTTCCTGGAGAAGAACCATATGAAAGGCGCCTGTGTTGTAGGAAGCCCATGGCTAAAGGGCCTATGCAGTCTTCTCAGAATGGATGTCTTTGACGTTCCAGGTGCCACAGGAACCGTTGGATCAAACTATAGAGGGAAAATCGAAAAGGCCGTTCAGCTGACAGAAAGCCATGACTTCATTCTTGTGAACATAAAGGCGACGGACGTTGCCGGCCATGATGGGAATTATCTGCTCAAGAGAGAGGTGATCGAAGAAATAGATAAAGGTCTTGAGCCGCTGAGAACCATAGGTGAAAGAACCGTATTATGCATAACAGGCGACCATAGCACGCCGTGCTCATTCAGGGATCATTCAGGTGATCCGGTTCCTATCGTTTTCTACACGGATGGTGTTATGAATGACGGTGTTCAGTTTTTCGACGAATTTTCCTCGAGCCATGGATCATTACGTATAACAAGCTATAACGTCATGGACATATTGATGCAGCTTGCCGGTAGATCTGAGAAATTTGGATCTTAGTGTTTGGTCATAGATAAACTAAAATACTATTTTTGTTTTTGTCAGACAATGGCATATTCCATGGCTGGTGTCAAGGAAGAAATATCGAATGAGAAAAATGTGTATTCACTCTATTCTGGTTTCGCCTACATGCTACTCTTTTCTGTCATACTCTGGTGGCTACCTGTCGCCGGACCCGCCCTAGCTGGTTATCTGGGAGGAAGAAAATCTGGAAACATGAGAAACGGCTTCATCAGTTCTCTCGCCGTATCCGGACTTTTTGTGATAATAGCGGTGCTGCTCTATCCGTTCAGAACCGGTGCTCTGGGAATCGCCGAGAAATACGTAGGTTATGGAGTCCTGCCACTCTCTACCAGCGGTGTAGTATCAATTTCAAACTTTGCCACCTACCTGTATTCATATGCCGGTGTCATTTACACCTTTTTCATAATTGTACCTTCTTCAATTGCCATACTCATAGCCTTTTCGCTTACTGGTGGCTTCGTCTCATCATTGAAGAATGGAGAGGAAACTAAAGTTACCGTGCAGAAGGTAGATTACGAGGACGATGTGGACGAGGAAGACAGCAAGTACGATTATCTGTGAACTGATCTGATATCAAATATCGAATTATTAGGCGAAAAACGAGTTTGCCCGCACTTATAAATATTAATACTACTGCAATCAGGCTTTCGAAGCTTAAGCCTATATCTGAATATTTTTAAAAGAGAAGTTGGGGGTTTGGGGGAAGCTGTAAATCTCAACAGCTTTAGCGATGAGATACACGGACTTCCCTCAATGTAGA
>NZ_JAGDXM010000021.1 GCF_023256435.1 Thermoplasma sp.
AGATGATAACTTCCAAAGGTGGATGTTAACATGTTTAACAGAAACCGCAACCTTGTATGCTTCTCAAAGGCAAGCCAATAACATCACAATATGAAGGCCATTGCCACCAGTAGAGGCAGTACAAATATTATGGTGTATGAATATACGGCAACATAGAATACCCTCATCGTACGCTCTATGTCCTTTACCGATGGCTCGTATCCATCATCATTGACTATGTATGAACCTTTCTTCTCAAGCCTGAGGTTCAATGCGCATGCTATGGTGGATATGGGCCATCCAGCATTAACGCTGTCAAATCTTCTTACATATTTCAATGGGCTTATGATCTTGTGTCTGTAGTTCAGCACATCTGCTGAGAACCCGATAAAAAACCATGATAGTCTGGCCGGTATGTAGTTTATAACTGTATCCATGAAGGCTGAAAACCGGCCAAATTCAAAGTTCTGCCTGTCCTTATATCCGTACATGGAATCCAGCGTGTTTATTATCCTGGCTATGAATGCTCCTGGTATACCTAAAAAGATGAAGAAAAACAGCGGCGTCATATAGCCGTCCACAAGTCCTTCTGCAATCGTCTCTATCGCAGCAGAGGATATTTCATTTTCATTAAGATTTGTAGTGTCCCTCCTAACAACCCTTGAAAGATAGACACGCGCATCGTTTATATTGCCGTTTTTCAGGGATTCCACGATCAAACGTATATGATCCCCCATCGATGAGATGGAAAAGGTTGTCTTCAGCACAACCATGGAAACGATCACATAGATGACAACAACAAAACTTGAGAGATAAATTGCGAGAAAATATGGTATTGCTGTTATGATTATTACAGAAATGGCAAATATGGATCCTGCCAGTATTCTATTATCGTTCCGCCTGAAATAACCCTCGATCCTTTTCGAAACTCTTCCGGAGAAAACAACTGGATGTATGTATTCCTTCGGTTCGCCGAAGATTATATCTATCGCAATTGCACCTATCAGCACTATTATCATTATGATCAGATTATTCATACGTCCACCAGTTTTCCGGCTGCATCGATCTTCTGCATGCTGCTGTCTGTCATCAAATCATCGAACCTGCCATATTCCGAGGGTTCATATTTCTATTGTATGGATCTTTACCTATTTTCAAGCTGATCCTGAGCCAAAGCCCTTTTGGCGCCCTTTTAGCGAAATTGCCTTCGTTTGTACTCATTATTGCTTCGAGAGGATCCGAGGATTCAATCTCCGCAGACGTTTATTCAAACACCTTCATCTTGACTTGATCAATCCTATCTTCTTTATATTTTTTGATGCGCTCTGATCACTTTCAATGGTTGGGTCACGCACATTGTGATGACATGTTCGATCTGATCTGGAATTGACCCTGCGGATCCATGGATGCGCATCCTTAAGATCGAATGGCATCCATGCTGTACCAAGATGTTTATGGTGAGATTCTTCAGCATTTTTATCCGTTATATTATATCTTCTTCCGTATTTGAGAAAATAGCCGTATGCGGATCTACGGCGGCCAGATCGATCATACGATAATACTCTATCTCCGTTGTATGGAGATAACATAAGTCTGGCAGCCATTATCATTGTACATAGACATTATCCGTATATTTATAGAACTTTCCATAGCTGAGGATCTGGGAGTTTCAGCTTCCATCACAACCCATTTTTCCCACGGATCCATTTGCAGATAAGAGTATGATGATCAATTTTTTTATAAAAAACTCAATATATAGCTTATGCCATGCCTGCATATTGCACATGAATGCGTCGTCCTTGAATTACGATCAGGCGATTACACTTGACGTCCCTCTACGTACTTAAACAAGTCATCTATGGATATGGATGCACTGACAATATCTGCAAAACGATCGATCTCAGATATCAGATACTGATCGGGATCGCCTATGTCTTTGCCTGTTATAAGCCTGAATATGGATCTGCTGCCCAGTATTCCATGTATGTTGGTTCCAAATACCATCGTTTTTGGATCAACGTTTCCTTCCACCCCATATGATGTTTCGTTCATGGGCTCATCACCGGTATTCACAACCTTTCCATAGTGGATCTCATATCCCTCCTCCCAAGATCCGTCTCCTATGCTGTTTCTGACACGAAATCTCACGGATCTCGTTGTTTTTACATCTTCATAATGTGTCTCAGCATTGAGCAGACCCAGCCCTCTTACAACTGTATCTCCCATTGTTATTGTACGGCCAAGCATCTGATAGCCGCCGCATATTCCTATTATCCTTGCCCTTCCGACATTTCTCTCTATGATCTTATCGATGCCTGCCCTTCTCATGTACTCAAGATCCGCAAACACGTTCTTGGAACCTGGTAGCACTATGGTATCGGCGTCTGAAAGATCATCGGCGTTCTCTGCGGTTATATAGTTGTACCCGGTGTCTGTGTATATGAGCGGATCAAGATCGCTGTAATTCTCCATGAATGGATATCGTACAACAGCGATCTTTGAATCCACAGACCTTGGATGCTGATAGTCAAAGGAATCTTCACCTGGAAGCTTCATCTCATAATAGGGGACAACGCCAAGCACCTTTTTACCAGTGATCTTCTCGATCTTCTTTATGCCTGAATAAAGCATCGATTTGTCTCCGCGCATTTTGTTGATCACCATCCATTTCACGAGATCAGACCTTGGCATGAGAGAAATTGTTCCGTATAGAGATGCAAAGACGCCACCCCTCTCAATATCCCCAACGAGAATGGATGGTGTGCCGTATATTGACGAAACGTACGTATTGGCAAGGTCTCTGTCCGTGAGATTTATCTCTGCCGGAGAACCGGCACCTTCAGCCACTATGACGTCATAATCTTCAGATAAAGCGTCTATGGCCTCTCTTATGGCTTTTCTCCCTTCCCTCATGATGAAATCGTAGTATTCTTCAATGGTCTTCTTGCCAATTGACTTCCCAAAGAATATGACCTGGCTAGAACCCATGCCCTCCGGCTTGAGGAGTATAGGATTCATCAACCTGCTTGGAACTGCCCCAGCAGCCTTTGCCTGCAGCCACTGCGCTCTGGCGATCTCGTACTCACCATCGACTATGACGGAATTCAGAGACATGTTCACGGCCTTGAACGGTGCAACCCTGTAACCCTTTCTTGAGAATATTCTGCAAAGAGCCATAGCTATAGTCGTCTTCCCTGAACCTGATGATGTACCAAGAACCTGGATCATCCTCATACTGATCATCTCGCAATCGGTTCAGGTGCCCAGGAATCTCATCAGCCACGGTTTCCTCGGGACTATATCCTTTACCCTGTATTTTCTGCCCATATCCTTGTACATATCGTCCATCATCGCGTCCATGGTGCCAACTCCGTCGATCAGATGATTTTCCATGGCCATGGACGATGAGAATATCTGTCCCTGAGCTATCTCATCCATCTTTTCCGATGAAATTTTTCTTTCGGACATGACAGAGTCCCTGAACTTCGCATACACATCGTTGAGCACCTTCATGTAGTGATCGCTTTCCTCTTGGCTTGGTTCCCTGTAGTATGAGAGCATATCCTTATATTTTCCGACCTTGTAGGTCCTCATCTCGACGCCTATCCTGTCTAAAAGCGGTTTTATATAAGGTATCATTGATATTACTCCTATGGATCCTATTATTGAGGTCTCAAGTGAGTATATCTTTGAAGATCCAGCCGAGATCCAATAGGCGCCGGAGGCACATATACCCTGTACGAATGAATATACTGGCTTCTTCTTTCTTATCTTCCTGACCATTTCGAACATGAGCTGTGATGCAACCGCATCACCGCCACCAGAATTGAAAACAATTATCAGACCAGCAACGGATCGTTTATTTTCAGCATAGGACAATATTGGATAGAATGATCTGTAAAGCTGCTGTGTTATTGTTCCCTCGATCCTTGTCCTAAGTATGTACATATATGCCTATCAAACATCATCTATTTAGCATTTTGATTGCTGGGCGTTTCACGATTCTGTCTCGGATTTGAGTATCTCCATATTTATCATCTCAGCGGCTTTTACGGGATCGCTGCTCTCGTATATCGATCTTCCCACTATTATTAGATCTGCCCCAGCTTTCACGGCATCTGAAGCTTTTCCCCCCTGTGAGCCTATGCCTGGCGACATTATGATTTTCTCCGTTTTCTTCCTTATCGATGCCAGATCCGATATTTTATTTCCTGGCGCTATATAGCCGTATACTCCCGCCTTTTCCGAAATATCCATCAGCTTCTCATAGTTTCCATTTATCAGATCAGAACCTGGATGGGACATGGCTACAACAGAGAACACCTTCATGTCGCCAGAAGCTTCAACAACTGATCTTATGGATTCAAAACCGGTGAATGAATGCGATATTATACCCCAGGCTCCCTGATCCCTCGCAAATCTAGCTATCAGGCTGTTTGTATTGGGTATGTCGGCCACCTTGAAATCACATATAACGCGTGTGATCTTGGCAATCTCACCTATGATCGATCCGGATCCTGCAAGGATGAGCGGCCAATTTATCTTTACGGCGAATACGGTGCTTCGCAGAGAATGCGCTATTTCAATAGCTCTGGATCTGTCCATGACGTCAAGTGCCAGTACCAGACGGGAGTCTACCATCAGGCGGTAATGTTCAGGTTAAAGAAAATGTTTATCTATATTGTTAAAAAATCTCATAACAAGTAAAAATTCCGCGAAAAA
This sequence comes from Thermoplasma sp., assembly GCF_023256435.1. Taxonomy (GTDB): domain Archaea; phylum Thermoplasmatota; class Thermoplasmata; order Thermoplasmatales; family Thermoplasmataceae; genus Thermoplasma. The sequence goes on from NZ_JAGDXM010000021.1 coordinate 4,702, forward strand.
ATGTTGTATATTGAACCTGGATCATTTCAGATAATGATCTTCAATTCACGGAGTCTATCTCTGCGGCATATGCTCCGGTGAAAAGGCTGGCCAGTTTTCTAGCACTCTCGACGTCCTTCACAAGATATGCAGAGCTCACACCTGTCATGAATATGAGCACTTTTACCTCCTTATCGAGGTTCTTATCTATGGTGAGACCCCATATGATTCTGGATCTTGAATTTATCCTCTTCTTTATCTCATCCATGGCCTTTCCGACCTCACTGACCGTGATGTCCGGAGGCGCTATTATCTTGAATACACAGTCCTTTGCGGTGCTCACATCAACATCTATAAGCCTTGGCTTCATTGCCTCTTCAAGCGCCGTCATTATGCGGTCTCCACCCTTCTTTGACTGCCCCATGCCTATAAGAGCAACACCGCCAGACTGCATAACCGTCTTTATGTCAGAATAGTCAATGTTTATTATCCCTGTCTTGGTTATTATTTCCACTATTGACCTTATGGTATCAGCAAGCACTCTATCGGCGTATGCAAATGCAGCCTTCATCTCGGCATTTGGCACCTCGCTCAGGAGGCGCTGGTTCGGTATGGCAACAAGCGTATCTGAGAACTGAGCAAGTTTTTCCAGCCCTATAACTGCATTATCCATCCTCAGCTGGCCCTCTGATTCAAATGGCAGGGTAACAACCGATATAACTATGGATCCTGCCTCCTTTGCAGCTCTGGCAATAACCGGTGCACAGCCTGTACCTGTTCCGCCACCGAGACCTGCCGTGACGAATGTTATATCCGTGTTCTGAACCATCTTCTTTATGGCCACTATCTCCTCTATTGCAGCCTCCTCTCCCACCTTCGGGTCTGCTCCGGTACCGAGGCCCTTCGTGGTCTTCTGGCCGATGAGAAGTTTGTGCCTGACCTTCATGGATCTAAGATGGCTGGCATCCGTGTTTATGGCTATAAGATCCGTGTTTTTTAGTGCATCTTCGTAAAGCCTGTTAACGGTATTTGATCCGCCGCCTCCGCAGCCGATGACCTTTATCTTAACATTAAGCGTCTTGTAAACATTCTCAATCTCTGCATCCTCCGGGAGGCCAGTTGATGCCTGGTCATCCCAGTCATCGTAAACATCGTCGATGGAAACTTTGGACAGCAGATCCGTTATATCTCCCATACGTCTGACAACGTCATAAAGATATATATACTTTTCTGTATGTTGTCATCCCACATTATAAGGAGAGCTCGTTTTATAGAAATTTATGAGAAAAAATCAGTACCAATGTAGAAAATACTGGGATTGCGGCGTTCTGAAATCCAAAAACTTCTTCAATTGCTCCCTCATTCTTAATTCGAAAATATTGTTCGAACAAGAACGGTGTCGGGGTAATAATAGAAAGGATGGTTGGGGTTGCTTCTAAGGACAGATAATGCAAGTCCTTCAAGTGAGCTACTCCTCAGCTAAAGCATCGGAGCTTCCTGCTTCAACGACCGACATCT
>NZ_JAGDXM010000056.1:0-5223 GCF_023256435.1 Thermoplasma sp.
TATTTGCAAATCTTATCGTAGATGTTGTATATGCCTTCCTTGATCCGAGGATAAGGTATTGAGGTGCAGTATATGGCAGAAGTCGAGGTATTCAGAACAAAGCGGAAAGAAGAAAAAAAGAGATCGGCAAGGCTCGAAGATTTCTTGTTCACTCTTAAATTAATAGTGCATAACAGGATAGCTTTCGCCGGTTTGATCATAACGCTTGCGTATTTCGTCATAGCAATAATAGATTATATAGATCCGAAATGGCTCGGCGTGTCAAATCTCAGCGATGCGCTGGCGTTTCTTCATGGTAAAGCGTATTATCCCAGTGCTACCCTGGTCACTCCACCAACATTGGCGCATGGCTGGTATTATTGGTTGGGCACCACGGAATACGGCATACCTATACTCCCTGATATGCTGGCTGCCTTGAAGGTAGACCTGACGCTTTCCGTTGAGATAGTTCTGACGGGCGCATTGATAGGGCTCATACTCGGCACCGTATCCGCTTACTATGGCGGCCTGATCGATGAGGCGATGATGAGAATAACTGATATATTCTTCAGCATACCTGCTCTTATTCTTGCATTGGCTATAGCTTTCATTATAGGTTTGACATTCACAAATATTGCGCTTGCCTTCATCATAGTCTGGTGGCCAATATACGCCAGGCTAGGTAGATCTCTGACTTTGTCTATCAAAAATATGAATTTTATTGAAGCAGCCAATGCCGCGGGTTCCTCTTCAGCTAGAAATATATTCTATCATGTAATTCCGGGAGTACTTTCACCATTGTTCGTGCAGTTCTCGTTGGATATAGGTACTGTGGTACAGCTTTTCGCGGCGCTTGAATTCCTAGGCGTGGTTCCGGTAGATCCATTCCTTCCTGAGCTTGGAAGGATGATGGTCTGGGGTGAGACCTATCTAATATTTGGTAAATGGTGGGCTGTTATTGTGCCTGCTATATTCCTAATGATTTTTACAATATCAGTCAGTTTGCTTGGGGACGGTCTTAGAGACGTTCTTGATCCAAGACAGAGGAGATGAGGATGATTCAGGAAGAACAAACTAAGGAAAAAGAAGTTGAACCCGTCGTGAAGGTTTCTAACCTTGTCACGCAGTTCTTCACATACAAAGGAATTGTTAAGGCTCTCGATGGGGTTTCATTTGAGATAAAACCAGGTGAAATACTTGGGCTTGTGGGTGAAAGCGGTTGCGGCAAAAGTGTTACTGCAACCTCTATCATGGACCTCATACCTGATCCACCTGGTAGAATAATATCTGGCTCGATTTACATCGATGGCTTCAATACATTAGCAGATCTTGACAGGCAGGCCAAGATAATCATAAAATCAGAAACAAATGTAAAGGTGAAAAGAAATAAACGTTATATTAAAAGGCACAACTTTATAATGTCCCATATAAGGGGAAATAAGATCTCTATGATATTTCAGGAGCCTTCATTATCTATGAATCCGGTTATGAGAATAGGCGATCAGATCATTGAAGCCATCCTTTTGCACAGCAAAATAGAGATCGCTGATAGTATCATAAGAAGAGAGACTATGACAGATCAGGATATTCAGAAGTTCTACGATGAAGCAATAAAGATAAAGAAGCATTTGGATCTGAGAAGATTTGTGCATCAGTGGTCTCAGGATTATGGAGTAGCAGAGGCAGAGGATGGCCTGATAGAGATCATTGAAAGGAACGATCAGAACGCAATCCAGGAACTTAGGAATATAATAGATGAGCAGAAAACAAAGATAAACCTGAAATATATACAGCAGGAAAGAGAATATGAAAGGTATAACAACATGCTATTTGATCTGAATCTTCAATTGCTTGAAGCTGAGAGCAGAAATGATGCGCTGAAGATCAATGAACTGCGCGGCCAGATAAAGAGAGTGCAATCTTATATAAGATCTAGATTTACCGGATACAGATTCATCAAGAGGTTCATCGGAAGGAAAATAGAGGAACCCTTTAGAAAGGAGGCCAGAAGAAGAGCACTAGAACTGCTTAAGCTGGTTAACATTGCAGGCCCTGATCGTGTTATCGATTCATATCCCCACGAGTTGAGTGGTGGAATGCTGCAGCGATCCATGATAGCTATGGCTTTATCGTCGAATCCGAAGATTCTCATAGCGGATGAACCAACAACTGCACTTGATGTTACTACGCAGGCTCAGATTCTTGACATCATGAAGGATCTCAACAGGGTTACCAAAACATCGATACTGTTCATTACGCATGACTTGGCAGTGATAGCTGAAATGTGCCATCGTGTTGCTGTTATGTACGCTGGCAATATAGTCGAAGAGGCACCGGTTAAAGAAATATTCAAGAATCCGAAGCACCCATATACAGTAGGCCTTCTGAAAGCCATACCGAGACCAGATGTTAAGGTTAACAAGTTTGAGAAACTAGAATCTATAAAGGGATCTGTACCAAACCTGATAAATCCGCCATCCGGATGCAGGTTCAATCCTAGATGCCCCTTTAAGATGGATATATGCGAAAGAGAAAAACCAAATCTTGTGGATATAGGTAATGGTCATAAAGTTGCGTGTTTCCTGTTCGAAAATCAGAATGGAACCAGAAAGGAGGCGGAATGATGCAAGATGAGATCATACTTTATGTCTCGCACTTGAAGAAATATTTCGATATTCCAAATGGACTTGGAAGGAACCTTGGGTATGTCAAGGCGGTGGATGACGTCACCTTTACCGTGAGGAAAGGTGAAACGCTGGGAATCGTCGGTGAAACTGGTTGCGGAAAGACAACCCTTGGCCGAACCATACTCCAGCTGACTAAGGCCACGGACGGCAACGTTTATTTCCATTTAGATCAGGATATAATGCGAAAAGCAATAGAGATGGAGGAGGAATACTATTCTCTCAATCACAAGAAGGAAAAGACTGAAGAAGATAAGAGGAGAATAAAGCAGATAGAAGAGGAACTAATACCGTTTAGAAAAAAGTATTCGCTTACAAAGATGAAGCCTAAGGAGATCAGAGAATACAGGAAATACATGCAGCCGGTTTTTCAGGATCCATTTTCATCGCTGGATCCCAGAAAACTAATAAAGGACATCATAGCAGAGCCCATGAAACTTCTCACAAAGATGAGCAAGGACGAAATAATGGAAAAGGAAAAAGAACTTATCAACGAGATAGGGCTAAGCGAAGACCATCTCTATAGATTCCCCCATGAGTTTAGTGGCGGGCAGAGACAGCGTATAGGAATAGCAAGGGCAATATCAATCGAACCAGATATGCTGGTCCTTGACGAGCCAACTTCTGCGCTCGATGTTTCTGTGCAGGCCCAGATACTCAACATGCTAAAGGAGATCCAGCAGAGAAGGAATCTCACATATCTCTTCATCTCGCATCATCTTAACGTGATAAGGAGTATGTCTGATCGTGTGATGGTAATGTACCTCGGAAAGGTAGCCGAGATAGCTGAGACACACACGCTGTTCACCGAGATGCTACACCCATATACGAAGGCACTGCTATCTGCCATACCGATCCCCGACCCTGAGACAAAGAAACAGCACATCATTCTCGAAGGAGAAATACCAAGTCCAGTGAACCCACCGAAGGGATGCTACTTCCATAACAGATGTCCTGAGGCTATGAGAAACTGTGGATGGTCTCCAAGGGATCTGTCTGAGCCAATAAGAGATGCATTTGATGTGTTCAGGAATCCAGAAGCAGAGGCTCTACCTGAGATCTCAAAGATCGTTATTGACGAAGATAACAATGTTCTCCATGTCAGATTTTCAAACGTGGTTCAGGAAAAGGATAGAATAATGTCTGTAGTCAAGGCGATAATAGACAAGGAATCGCTTGGCAAACGTGGTATAATGTACAAAGCTATAGAGAATATTTCATGGGAACCGGATGGAAAATCGATTGCGATCAAGATGATTGAACCAGATATTCCAAAGCTGATAGAAGCCAAGAAAGATCACTATGTTGCATGCCTTCTTTACGAGGCTCCTGTCAAGGAGGAACTAACAAATGCGCCAAGTGCAGATAATTGAAAAGGAGGAAGAGGAAGAAGTAAAAGAAAGCAAGCAGCTTACGCAGAGGGAAAAACTTGAATACATATTCGGCGATTTTCTTCGGGGTTTTTACCTCGTGGGCTGTTTGTTTCTGGATATACTCGTAGTCGGTTTTTCTGTAAGTTTTATCCCTAATTTTTCGTTCTATGAAGCCGCGGTTTCCAACGTTTTTGGACTGAATCTGCTGCTGTTATATTCAATAATCGCTATCGTCTTTTTAGAATGCATATTAATATATTATCAAGCAAAGGGTTTCAAAAGATTTTTCCTAAGAGAAGGTCATTATCTATAAGATAGTGAGGGTATTTTAAGAGGGAATGTCCTTGACCCTCCTTTGTTCTATATATTTTATGTGTCTCTTCTTAACGTGGTTGAACCACCAGATCTTTCCAATGAGCGATGCTGCCTCGAAGTTTCTGTCTATTGATGGCTCAAGGAAGCATTCTGTGAAGCACTGATTGCAGTGATTGTCATATATTTCCCACTCAGGTTTTTTATTCAACACAACTTCCACATGGTCAAAGCACGGATGCACTTTTCCTCTGTAGTCTGTATAGAATATTTCCTGACCTGCCTTGCACTGCAGCTTTGACTTCCCATCTATATAATTTACAGCTTCCAGATAATAGGATCGCATGTTCCCGAACACATGCCTGTGATAGTTCTCATAAGCATAGCTGAAAGCTTGCCTGATCATATCGTTTGTCACTTGAAAATCTTGGAAATAATAAGCATCCTGCTCGGGGAAGCACATTGAAAGCGGAACACCAAGTTCATTATTAGCGAATTCTGCTATTTCTCCAACCTTGAAGTAGTTGAAGTTTGTGACAAGCATGTTGGCTGTAACGATCTTGACGCTGTTTTTTGCCTCCTTTATGGTAGAAACAACGGTATCGAATATCTTCAGTCCCCTGTACTCATTATGCTCCTCAGGGATGTTGCTGTCGAGAGAGATCGTGACAGCATCCAGATACGGATATAGTTTTCTGAGCACATACGGATTCGTTCCATTGGATGCTATATGGGTAAAGAAGTGGTTTTCTTTCAGCTTTCTCACTATATCCACAACAGACTTGTTGAGTGTTGGTTCACCTCCGGTCACGGATACTATCTTAATACCATTTTTCTTCATCTCCTGAATATGTTTATCTATCTGATCCTCCGGA
>NZ_JAGDXM010000056.1:5233-6115 GCF_023256435.1 Thermoplasma sp.
AATATTCCATATCATGGTTTTCATATATCTACGTAACCCAACAACTAATTTAATTTTTTTAATTCATCATCACTACAATTGATCTCGGAATTTTCATTAGATCCTAAGATTGCTACTGAATGCTTTTTTCTCGATATATTTGCTGTACATCAGAAATATTGATTTCAGAATACCAACCTTATATAGATATTGAATATATTCATTTAATGGCCGAGGAGGATCTGTTTTTGCGCATAAACAGAGAACGTTCCTATTACAGGGCGATGATCTTTCAGATAAATCAGGAAATTGAACATTTGAAAGAAGATACCGTTCAAATCTACGACAATCTAAAGACTGTAAACAGGGATAAACAGATGGCTGAGAAGATTATAGAGTGGCTAGAAGGTGCCATCAATGAATAGGCTGCAGAGTATCAAAAAATGTATGAACATAAGCAATGAAGATCTAGAAAGAATAAAGGTAGATGAGGATCTTGCAAGAGCAATGGAAGAGTTGATGGACATATGTGAGTGCTATCAGGAAACGCTGAAGAAAAAAGCTGATATTGAGTCAAAATATACTTCGATCAAATATTCTCTCTTTTCTGCGCTTGAAGATATGAAGAGAATAGCGATACAGATTTCTGGGCTCATGGAATACGCAAAGATGAAGAACATAGAAATACCAGACAATATTATGAATTCAATATCATATATAATTGAAAAATATATGGTCACGAGGGCTGATTAGATTTGCCCCTCAGACTAGGATCAACATAATAGGTCATCAATACATCGTCTACGAACTCCCCCTCTATGATGAACTGCTTTTTTCTATATCCTTCAACCTCAAAGCCGATCTTCTTATAAGCATTAATTGCGTTGGTATTTGTAGAAAAAA
>NZ_JAGDXM010000011.1 GCF_023256435.1 Thermoplasma sp.
TCTATAGATATGATGAGATTATTTATAGATCTTTCTATTTATTGTGAGAAGTCCGTGTGTCTCATCGCTAAAGCTGTTGAGATTTACAGCTTCCTCCAAACCCCTAACTTCTCTTTTAATTCTGGCATAACCTATAATAGGAATGCTTCGATCTCATTTCATGGAATTTCGTGATGAGCTGAAGACGCTGAAAGACCAGGTTAAATTTGGTGAATTCTTCAAGGTTGACAGTTTCAGCAATATAGTTATAGCGGGAATGGGTGGATCTGGCATAGCTGGAAGGATCTTCTCGGAGATGTATTCCGATAAGCCCGTATTCGTTTCAGATGACTACAGCATCCCAAATTTCGTGGATGAGAATACTGAATTCATAGCCGTAAGCTATTCTGGCAACACGGAAGAAACGCTGAGTGCCGTAGAGGCTGCAATGAAGAAGGGTGCAAAGGTGCATGCCATTACTTCTGGAGGGAAACTTGGTGAAATGGGCATAGATACTATAAAGATACCATCTGGCCTGCAGCCAAGATCTGCCGTGGGCTATCTGACCATGCCGATAATAAACACGTTTATTAAGCCGTCTCCAGACGATGTAGATGAGGCCTCAAGGATCTTGGCTGATCTTGATGCAAACAACACCGTTCAGGAGAATATCGCAACGGAGATATTTGCTGGAAGAAGGATACCAGTCATCTACGGTGCAAGCCCATTTAGATCCATAGCCTACAGATGGAAGACACAGTTCAACGAGAATGCCAAGGTGCTTGCATATTCCAGCTACTTCTCAGAGCTGAATCACAACGATACCATGCCGCTGAGGGATACCTATCGCAAGGACGAGTTCTACTTCATGGCGTTCGATTCAGAAGATGAGAGGATAAGGAAGCGTATAGAGGTGACGCAGAAGATAACTGGGACTCAGTTCAAGAAGATAGATGTGAGAGGGACATCGTTGTTTGCGAGATCGTTTTACCTCATACACGTGGGCGATTACATAACGTACCATCTGGCAAGGCTCAGGGGCATCGATCCACAGGATGTATCCGCAATAGAGGATCTAAAGAAGAGGATAGCCTGAACTGGCATTCAGGCATCATTTTTCATTACCTGATTCTGAGGCGAAGGCCATTCCGAAGTATTTCGCTACATAATAGTAGCGCACCTTCATCCTTCTGCCTGTTACCTCCAGCATTCTCTTCAGCATTATCATGTTCTGGTAGCTATCCGGCTTCGCTTCATCAATGACGGCCTGCTGCATCCTGTAAAGTGCTGCAAAATCACCTGAATCTATGCTTTTTATAACCATTTCATCATAGTATTCCGCCATATCTGAATATCCGTATGGCCCTTCAGGACTGTGCGTATGGGCCTGATCCGCACTTACTATGATGCTTATCTTTCCAGTATATTTCTCGGAGACCGAGACAAGATGCTCAGCAAATGACTCTATTCTTTCCTTCGAGAGCAATCTTGGCTCGCCAATGGCCACTATGCGCTTTGGCCTGAAGAAGGTTAGAGGTATTATCGAACCGAAATCCAAAAAGCACGGGTAGTTGCCAGAAAGAGTGATACAGCGAAGCCTCTGTACAGCTTCGTGCACAGCGAGCATGTCAACAAGATCAACCGCGTTCTCGTATCTCTTTCTCAGAACATGCTTCTTTGTGCGGTAGTATCCATTTATGATCTTAGAATAAGTTACGGCTATGTAACTGTCAAGAACTATCCCATGCGGACTCACCACGACGAAGGTATCTGAATCGTCTCCGGCAGTGTACCTCGCTATTGCATCGTGCATGGCCTGATCCTCCCGCGTTTCCCTGTCAATTATCTCATCGCCATGCGGGATAACATAGATCCTGTTCAGCATGATTCAGATATACGTGTGTATATAAAAAATGTTTGATCGGATTGATCTTCGACCCTCCTCCGCCATTCAAGCGCTCATCGTTTCCGCATCACCGGGCGCAGGCGGTGGACCTCAATTGCTGAAACAAGCCCCGGTATTTCTATCAGGACAACCTTTTTTATCTTTTAAGCGTATCATTGATCAGCATAGTTATGGCGAAAGACGGAAGAGCGATGAGATATCCGTTATCATCGTGAAAGTGGCAACTGGTTCGCTGTATGCTGTCTACAGATCACAGGAGTCTGTTATGAGGTTTGACGGTGTTTACCATTTTGCATACATGGAGATAATGGAAAAAGACTACAACGCGGCAGGATATTTCAGCAACTTCAATGTGATCGAATATTCCAACATAATCGCCACGTCCGATTTCGCAATCATGATGATTTCACATAGCCATGCGGGCCTGTTTATATCCGAACTCAGGGAGAATTTCACAGCTGTAGACGTCCAGCTAATCGCGGTGAACAGCAGCTACGCTCTAAGGGCGCTTATAATGATCGCTTCAAACCATCTGCTCTTCTCGGAGGTCATGGTGGATAAAGGCCACATACCTTCCGGCGAATATACAGTGCTGTTGATCAATCCTCCAAGCTGGAACAACATGGCGACGATGGATATAGCCATATATTACTGATGCTGTGTTTTCGAGGCTGCTGCATTGATATATGCCTCCGGTATCAAGTATATTATCCTGCCAAAATACCCAGATGCCCTTAAATATCAAGAATAAATTGATGCGTGTATGAAACCAAATATAGATTTCAAGAGGCTAAAGGCCTATATCCAGGCCAACGGTTCCTACTCCCTCGTTGTGAAGGGGGACGACGTGGAAGTGCACTTTTCTCCAAATTTTCCTGAGGCAATACCGCATCTGCCGGATAATCTTCCAGTTGAGCACATAATGTACGGAAAGATCCAGAACGGCATCGTATACTTCTACAGGTTCGAGACCATAAGCAGCTTCGGCACAACCTACAACGACCTGACGGACGATGATCCGATTATGGAGTGGCTGAAATACATCTGATCTAGGAAAAAGCCCTGATCATATCATCGCCAGGGAAGTGTATTATGTGCACTGCCCTGCCCTTTCTCGTCTTCATGATCTCATCCGCATCCATTTCAGCCAGGCCCACTGCGATGAAATATCCCTTTATGCTTTTTATGAATACCATATCGCCTTTCCGTATGTTCGAATCCATGGACACTATGCCAGGAGCAAATACGTCGCTTCCGTTGAGTATATGGGGCTCAGCTCCTTCATCAACTGTTACGATGTTCTTGGATGGGTTTCTGTAGTTGAGCAGGTATACGCTCGGGATTATCCTCTCGTTCTGGAATATCATTGGCTTTCCACCGATGTAATAGGCGGAGATTGATTTCAGCGTTGCCACCTCAAGGTTCTCGCCCGATATGTCGATACCATAGGCCGCCATTGATTCCCAGATCCTCTTCGCTTCCTTCTTCGATATGAAATGTTTTGATGTCATGGTATATACGCCCTTATCCTCCGTATGTTCTCATCCACGTTTTCCGAATTGGCCAATCCACGTACGTAATCGGAAATCTCCATGCCCAGCTTCCTGTCGTCATCATCGAACAGGTATCCGACAGATGTTCCACCTATGCCGACCGTGAATGCATAGAGTATTGATCTCTGCACGTGGTTCTTCGCCCTGTCCTTCATCTCCATCACCGCTGGTTGAAGACCGTTCGATCTGTATGCACGTATGAGATCTGCCAGAAACCTGGAGTCCTCCGACCATGGGATGAAGTCCAGTTTTACCTCATTCTCAGCCTGCGATCTGGCCGCGACCATCTCGGCGAAGCTTCTGGATGGCTTACCTATCACAGTCTCGGATATGCGATCGCCAATATCTGGCCAGACTATCTCCATCAGCTTCGCCAGGGACGGGGACTCAAGGTAAATTCCAGATCCGTAGTCCCTGAGAAACTCCGCATATTCCTGCGCGCCGTCTATCGCAGATATGAAAGAATCCAGGCTGTCGTAGCATGTGGATCCTATACCGTAATATCCGGATCTTATGACCTTAGACTTCCTCATGGAAACGATCTGGTCTAGCAAGTGCCTATCGTCCAGATCGCCGGAGAGGTATCTGCCCAGGAGGCCGCGATCGTCCGATCCGGCGCAGTCCAGAAAATCTGACGTTAAATCGATGTCTTCCTGCGGATTTCTCATGAGCATGTGTCGCAGGAGTGAAAACCCTGTCCTGTACTTGGAATCCGCATGAACCACCAGTCTGACGGCTGACATTATGGTTATGGTGAAAGACGGATCCTGCCTTCCGATATGGATGGAGGAATCCAAGATCTCAAACCTTATGCCGTCCTCGCTGAGGGCATCCTGGATGAACTCAACGGGGGGCGGTGCACCCCTGCATGACGCAAGGTAATAGTTCTTTGAGGAAAATATGCGCAGATTCTTCGACATGACCAGATTGTAGAATGAGAACATCCTCCATACATCGTTATCCCAGTTCTGTACGCCTGCAAGAACGCGATCGTCAACGTTTCCCCGTTTGACGTAGCTCAGGCTTCCATAGGGCGTCTTAAGCACACCCATGATGGGTATATCTGTTTTGATGGCGCTGAAGGTTTCAGATATGGCTGATAGAAAACTGTCCGATCCTGAATATGAAAAATCACCCCTCTCCTTCATTCGCCGGATCTTCTTCCTGTATGATTCGATGGGGCAGAATATTGAAGAATCCAGCAGTTCCGGGATAATCCTCTCCGGATCTGAGAAGAGATCCTGAAATCTCTTCTTTATCCTTGACTGATCATCCTTTGAGAGGCTCTTGAGCTTCATTTCATTTTAGCTGCCTTATGGATTCTGCCTTCACGGTCACAGGTATGGGCACCATGCTTTCCACGAGCTGCACGGTGACCTCTTCTTTAACAGAATCTATGGATATGATCTTCGCCTTTTCTCCCTTGAACGGCCCTTCCACCAGTTCAACGAGGGATCCAAGCTCAAGGCCTGAAACCGCCGGCTTTGGCGTCAGGTAATGGGCTATCTCCTCCAGATCTATCTTTCCGGACACCATGCCTTTGTATCCCCTTATGTCCCTGGCCAGATACGATATCCTATCCGGATGCATCGTCTCGACGAAAATATAGCCCTTTATCTCGTATGGTGCCATTATGGCATAGACTTCGCTGGGCGCCTTGTTGCCGCCCTCAGATCTGTCTTCCCGGTCTTTCTCGGCCCTGTTATTCAGATCTATCGCAACCTGTATTTCCGATCCAACCGTGGTCTTCAGAGCGACGATCACTGGCCTGAGCACAATGCTCACGTCTCTGGAAAAGCTGTGAACGCCGTCCTCCGATTCCACGGAGAAGTGTATCTTAAGGGTATCGTTTGGATATGCACCCTTCGGTGCCTGTATCGTTATATCAAAATTCTTTGATTTGAGCGGATCTATGTCCACATCATCCTGAAATTTTCCGCTGCCGACCATCGAGATCTCGTTCTTCTTGCTGATGTTGAAGACCGATTTCCAGTCTACGGTGTTATCGTTCTCCTGTATGCTGTACTCTGCCGTAAAGCGGAATTTTCTCTTTACATTCTGAATATTCTTTACGCTGAATCTTAGATTTATCGATTCCCCCGCACCTGCCTCCAAGCGTTCTGGGGCATCGAATGATATCCATTCATATTCCTTGGCATTCTCCATAAGCTTCACCTTAAGGTATCTTGAAGTAAACGTCCATGATCAGGTATATTATAAAGCCAACCCCACCTATTATAAGGAGGCCAACAGCAGTAATGATCAGTACCTTTATGTATTCATCCCTTGTAGGTTTCCTGGCCATTCGAAGGATCCTTGCGTATTTACCCTTCCCGATGCTGGAAAACCTTCGCTCAATACCCTGCTGAATTTCCTCAGCCTTATCTTCAATCGACACCGAATCACCGAAACAAGAACATTATAAAAAAAGGAAATTTAAAGGTATGGTCTGGGCAGATGCCAGCCAGTGTTCTAACTTGGAGGTGATCCATCCGCAGGTTCCCCTACGGATACCTTGTTACGACTTAACCCTC
>NZ_JAGDXM010000024.1 GCF_023256435.1 Thermoplasma sp.
TACGGTACGATATCCGACTTCGGGCCGTCATGGAGGATGATAGTCAACATGAGCGATCCGCTGTCAGGCATAGGCATATACCCTGGCGGAATATCGGAGAATCCGCTATCGCCGTATTACGATAACACGTTCATTGACTGGAACGATGGCATCTACTTCACGCTCATAAATGCAAGCGCACCTGCTCAGTTCTTCTACCTTTACTATGGAGGCGATCTGCTGTGATGGCGCAGAGGTACCATAGCACCGGCCTGATCATATCTGCGATCATCGTATTCTTCTTCTCGGCGATACTGTCATACATCGGCTACTGGTATCTTATCATCATTCCGGCCGCACTGGCAGGCATATTCGTTTTCAGGATGCGCAGCATTGCATTATCAGCGATCGCTTCGCCAGTCGGTGTCTTTGCGGCCATGTCTTCAGATTTCTCATACCGCATATCGCAGTCGGCTCTCTTTTCATCCATAGCGGGAATACCGGGAGGGCCAGCTCTTCCGATTATGATCCTCATCGTTCTGTCATACCTCTTTGCGTTAATTCCCATGGCCATAGCCTCTTCCTTTGTATCTGAAAAGGTTCAATGACAAAACTATTTATAATATTCAGCAATCCTTAATTTATAATGACTATTGATTACTCACGCAAGTACTTCGTATTGTCCATAACAACGCTGGGTTCGCTTATGGCAGCCATAGACTCCACCATAGTCTTCCTTGCGTTGCCGGCCATGGGCCACTACTTCGCATCATCCGTATCGTATCTCACCTGGATAGTCGTCGCCTACATAATAAGCGCAACGATATTCATGATACCAAGCGCAGACATAATGCGGAAGATCGGTAAGAAACAGCTTTATCTGGCGGGATTCCTGATCTTCGCGTTCTCGTCTCTCGTCATAGCCCTATCGGACAGCATATTCATGGCCGTAGTCTTCAGGTTCGTTGAGGGCATAGGCGCTGGTTTCCTCAGCGCAGTGGGTATTCCCATACTTCTGGACGCGTTCCCGCCTCAGGAGAGGGGCCGTGCAGTTGGTATAAACTCAATATCATGGGCCATCGGAACGCTGATCGGGCCAGTGCTGGGAGGATACCTCGTTCTATACGATTGGAGGTACGTGTTCTTGATAAATGTGCCCATAGGAATCATCGCCGCAGTACTCGGCATGGTCAGGATACCCAACTATCAGAGGGAGAATGCGGCAAAATACGATCCGATACCGCTGATAGGCCTGATCGCATTCCTCATTCCGCTCACCATCGGAATTTCATTCATAAACGCCTATTTCCTAATTGCCTCCGCTGTGTTATTCCCGTTCTTCTTAATGTCGCAGAGGAGAAATCCCATAATACCTTTGGTGCTGCTGAGGAACAGGAACTACGTCCGCGTATCCATATCATCCACATTGCAGGCCCTGTCCTTCTTCGGGGTGCTCTATGCGCTCAGTCTTTACCTTCAGATAACCAAGGGTATGTCATCGCTGTCTGCATCGCTGTACCTCTTCACATATCCGCTGGCGTCCATGATCGCAAATCCGGTCAGCGGGTTCATCTTCGACAGGACGGGAAAGGGTGCTCAGCTTCTCATCATCGGACTGGTCATGCAGGCCTTCGGCATATTCATGGTTGCCTACACGATGACGCTAATACCAGTTTATCTGTTCGTGGCAGGGTTCGGCGGTTCGCTCTTCTGGGCGCCTTCAACGACCATGGTTGTTGACGCCGCCGGGCCGAAGTTCAGAGGCATAGCAAACAGTTCGCTGTTCACGCTCAGGAACATGTCTCTGATACTGGGTATATCTGTCTTCCCGCTGTTTGTTTCGGCGTTCTCGCACGTGAAGTCATCATCGATCATCATAACGGCCTTCGGATCAAACCTGACGGCGAGCACATCGTATTACCTCATGGCGGTGTCCATACTGTCTGTCCTGGCGATGATACCGATAATGGGATTTCTTCGATCGAGGAGTGATGAATCAGCGTTGAAGTCTGAGAATACCATATGAACCTATAAATACATTATAGAATCAAACAATTGATCTATAAAAATGCTAGGGATTTGGTGAAAGCTGTAAAATCTATTTTCGAAAAGGAAATACACGAATTTACTCAATGGAAGATTTAAACTATTTTCGGGGCAAATCCCACCTGAGCATAGCTTAAGACGACGGCATCACTTTATAAATGGGAAATAAAATAGATTTCCATTTAACAAAAAGAATTTAAATAATTGTTTCATGGTGTCATGATGACAGATATCAAGAAGATTATTGTTATTCTCGTAACGGCGGTTTTTGTTGCAACGCTGTTATTTGCAGTTTCGTCAGCACCAGAGCAGGCTTCGACGTCCACAGTGCATGCTGCAACATCTCTGAATGTAACGCAGCAATCTTCCTCGTACAGTTCCGTCATGCAGAAACTGGAATCGCACGGGATAAGCCCAAGGTATGTGTACCTCCCAAACTTCAATGCCCAGAAGATAGCGCATTTCGGTAATACAGTTTCGCCAACGTACGCGACAACCCCAGCTCCAATGGGCATAGGCGATATAGGCCTGAAGTATGTTAACGGCCAGATCGTACCATATGAGATGAACTTCACCAGCACTGAGGCCAGTGTTACAGTAGACAACCTGAGCGACTTCTACCTCCTCAATGATGGCCCACATTCTGTTACGATACAGTTGAACTCAGTGCTTACAAATGTATCGATACTTGGGAACTCATCATATTCATTCTGGAACCAGAATGTTGTGTTCTATTCTGCGAGGACACATCAGCTCACGTTCATAGACAATGTATGGAATTTCTCAAGTCCGGCTTTCAATATGACTACGAACGCACTTCATGGAAACGGTTTTCTGGTGCCTTACGTGTTCTACTATGATATCGGCCCGACGCTCAACGTGACCTACCCATTCACCGTGGATCTCTATCTCAATTCCTCAGTTATAAATGGGAACTCTGCTGTTTATTTCAATTACTCCGTATTTTCAAGCGGCAAGGTGTATTCCGGAAGTTATGATACCGTAATATTCAATTCGACATACGGACATCCAGGCTACACAGCTCCAAAACCTGAATACCAGATAGATGGCTATGGTTATGACGACACAGGATATCTAATAAACGACGCTGAAGTTATGATCGGTGGACCTGGAGGGGGTAGCACAACTTCTGTTTACAGCATCAATGCGACGATGCACCTGTACTACCTGAATTCCACAACTGGTACGTATCAGACGGTGCCATCAGCCTTCGACATAGCTGCGGATACGGGCGAGACAAGCGAGGGTGTTGCTGTATCCTGGGCGCATGGATCCAATGGATACTATGCAAGGCTGACGGCAGGGCCCTCATTCATATATGGCATGTGGAACATGAGCACAGCCAGCAGCATGGAGAAATTCTCAGGCACTATCAGCCCAAGCAACGCCTTCCTGTTCTCATCTCCAGGTGAGATGAACCTCAGCGATGCGGCATGGGTGCCAACTTCAACATCTGGTCATTTCAGCTTCGTACTGCCTGCTGGCACCTACGCCTATGAAGCTCTGATGAGCTATTATGCACCTGCATCTGGCATTCTCGGTCCAGTCAATGCTATAGAACTGGTCAAGGATCCTGCCATGGGCATCTACACGCCCCTCTTCGCCATGGACAACCAGCAGCTGGCCAATATATCGATATCTGGAAATGGTTCCGCCACTAATCCATACGTCGTCGAGAACCAGCAGTACATGCCCATAAATCCACTGTTCGATGAATTCAACGATTTCCTGTTTCCGGTATTTCCCGGAGTGGTAATAGCAAACACCAACGCGTCTGTCAATCTGATCTCGATGCCATCATTCTACATGCAGTATGCTGGTTACCAAGAGGAGGTTTTAAAGGCTCTCAAGCTGCCTACGTACAACTATCTGCCTTTTGAATTCTACAACACCTCGAACCTGTCGCTCTGGGACGACCAATTCATATCAGGCTGGTTTGCATATTTCCTCAGTGGATTCCCCGATGCAAATGTCATACTCTGGAACTCGACGCATGATCTGATAGGTTCTAACACCTTCTACTCCATGGATTCGTCGTTGCTGGTTTTCGGCGGATCTGATAACTATATATGGGGTAATTATTTCCTGCAGAGCCCGATAACAAAGACGAAGGAGTTCGAATACATAAACACTAACGGTGCCCCGTTCGGCGTATCGATGTACAGCAGTGGAAACATTGTTTACAACAATGAATTCAAGGTCTATGTGACAGCATACAGTCCTGATTACAGCATATATACGGGGTTGGAAGCAATATACATGGATGAATGGAATATCAGTCTCCAGCCGGCATTCTTCGTTCATTACTTCAACAATTTCGCCCTTTCAGGCAGCATAATCGGTACATTCTATCAGGGCGGAAACTACTGGTGGAATTTCAATGGAACGATACCGTACAATGATAACGGCCTTATATATTACGGCGGCGACTACGTGCCACTCGTACATGGTTTTCCATTTTATTTGCTAAAAGAATATTTATAAATTTACTAAATAATAACCATATTATTTATATAATAGTTTTTAATAATTATTTATAGACATTTAAGGGATTCTTGGAAATTATGTATTCATTCAATTTTTCTAATTATAATCTCCCCGTTATTTTCATAAAAAGCAATAAAATCTCCTGCTTCGGCTCTGATCCTTTCTGCAACTTCAGTGGGAAGTGTAATTCTAAACGATGTCCTTTTCGGAGAAATCTTCGTTATTGCTATAATTTTTCCTTCCATCCTAAGACAATGGTTAAAACAAATTAAATTCTTGCCATAATGCTGTATAATATCAGTTTGAGTCTGAGTCGCGTATGTCATACAATGAAGTCATAATGTATCTTTATAGCAGATGAATTATTGAACAATTACTATTCACAGCAGATATTTTTGTTTAATGGGATGAGTAAATCAGAAAAACATTATAGACATCTGATTTTTAGGCCGGCCAGAGATACGCATCTAATAATATCAACATACGCGATATTAGTATAAAGTAGCAATAGATAGGCATCTCAAGAGCGTCCTGATCTCTGTGGATAAAGGAGATGCTCTCAACAGATTAAAAGAATTCAAATATCGATGGAACAATAGGTATCCAAGGTAGATACACAATCAAGAAGGGAGACAGAATTATCTTTTTACATACTTTGAATATCTTCAACCAATTAAGAATTCCATACACTTCAACAATATAATAAAAATGCATGAGAAAAGATATAAGGAGGATGATAAGACCCATTGATTCCCTTACGGCTTAAGATTCAGTTATTATAATCATATATCTTATGATTGCAGACTTAAATGAGAAGTTGTCTCAAAGAGTGATATGAATAAGGCCAAGATGCCCATACCTTTATTCGACAGCAAAGGCCTCCAATATCTTCAAATAAGCAGACTGACGAAACAGGTATCGGATTCAGTCGAAGCAGGTGAGAGCCTTGATTCCGAAGAAAATAAGAAAGGGCTTAACGCGATAGATAAAGTTGTCTCAAGACTGATTCAAATCTGACATTTCCGTGAACTACTCAGACCTTTAGGGAGGAGATACAGGATTCCCATCAATGTAAAGTTTTATGTATGGTATCCCCATAATTATTTTGTATATTCCACGATAACCAAGTGGATGATAATTAGGTAAAATCGCTGAGATCCGAATTCACGTCTTTGGAGATCGCCACTTCGGGCTTCTACGGATGTCCGGAAAG
>NZ_JAGDXM010000026.1:0-8430 GCF_023256435.1 Thermoplasma sp.
TGTAACTGAATTCCTGCTCCTTGCTTTTACTGTATTTTTCAGATTCTTGATAAGACTTGTAGGATCCTGTCCTGGAGGCACTGGTCTTGGCATTTTTCCCCTCGGACCAAGAACCTGTCCCAGGCTTTTACCTATATTAGTCATGAGAGAAGCTTCTGAAACGAAGAAATGCACATCGTTAACAATTTTTTTGAACGCTTTTTTGTCGTCAGCGAATTTTGATATGTCTTCAGGCCCAAAAATATAATCAGCAGTACCTCTGGCCTTTACATTCATTTCATTTGAACCGAATATGGCTATCTTGAGATCCTTGCCTCTTCCCTTAGGAAGAAGTATTTCTTCGTTGATCCTGTTTTTTGGATTGGTCATATCCACGTCCTTAAGATTTATGGCTATCTCAACACTCTCCTCGAATTTTCTTTCGGGTGAATTTTTCTTAATGTATTCAATAGCCTCATTAACATCATTGACTTCCATTGGAATCACCATTAAAAATTTATAGTTTTATTTCTCCCTTAATTATAAGCTGCTGTACTTCTTTAGGATCTTTTCCATCAACATTTATGCCGAGCGAAACACACGTTCCTAAAACTTCAAGAACTGCCTCTCGTATATTGTAGGACAGCATTGATTCAATTTTTGTTTTTGCTACATCAACTATCTGGTCCATTGTCGCATTACCTGCAACAGCTTCTTTCCTTTTAGCTGATCCTTTCTCAATGCCCAGCTTCTTTTTTAGAAGTGCAGATGTGGGGGGTATTCCAACAGTAATCTCGTACTTTTTGATTTCAGGGTTGACAACAGTGATCGTAACAGGCACCTGCATACCTTGAAAATCTTTTGTCTTCTCGTTGATATCTTTAACCACCTGCGCTACGTTAAGTCCAAGTGGGCCCAGTGCAGGCCCTATAGGTGGTCCAGTAGTGGCTTTGCCACCTTCCACCATGGTTTTAACTGATTGTGCCATAACATATTACCTCTACGGTGTTTTTTCTATATATTATTATGGTATATATCGTTATCTCAAATTAAACTTTCAATGTCAGCTATTTTACATAAAAGCCATTTCCGATATATAAGACATTATTCTAGCAATAACGTATTTTCAGAGGTTTCATTTACAGGCATGATTTTTGAAACGTATAAGAACCGTTTCCACTGAGCACCAGCCAGGAGTAACTGTAACTTGAATTTTACGCCAATATGATAACAATCTTAAAATATATGTCTCAGAATGATTAACAGGAATCATAACTTGTAGCTCATGCAATGGGCAACAGAAAATTATGATTTGGAATGCATGCTTATTTTTTGCCGGCCATCTATTTTAAAGAATCGAGGACACGGGAAAATGTTTCTTTTTACTGGGATTTACTCAGAATACACCATAATAGCGTGAAAGACAAGGAATCCTTTGCATAAAATTCCTGCCAGCAAAGATAATTTAAATCTGTATTGAAGTAATGCTGTGTCCTCTTTCACACGGTACATTTATCGTGTATGAAATTTTTTAAAATAATTTCTTGACCAATAAACCTATGTTATACCATATTTATTGTAATATTTAAATAGAATATGTGTAAAACATCTATCTGTATAATGGGCCCGACCGGATTCGAACCGGTGACCTCCGCCGTGTCAGGGCGACATCATACCACTAGACTACGAGCCCATACAAGGCAAAGGGAAATGAATAATGAGAATTTAACCTTTTTTGATTTTTCCTCATAACCCCGTTCAATCGCTTATTACTGTTCCTGATTCAATACTCTCTCCAGAAGTGATTATCAGGCTGATATTACGTTCCTTAGCTAACTTCAAAGCTTTAGGATGCACAACTCTGGCTCCGGCCTCACACAACTCCAGGGCCCTCTCATAATCAATTCTTCTTACAAGTGATTCTCTGTCTGTTATATTCAGATATATTCCTGGAACATCCTTGACGAGCACCACTCTGTCTATACCGAGAATTGTGGCAACTGCAACCGCAGAGTAATCACTGGAGTTCCTTCCAAGCACGCGCGTCTTTCCAAACTTATCTGATCCGAAGAATCCGGTCACTATGGGTATTTGTTTCATGTCCATCATATTTTCAATTTTCCTTAAAAACAAGGATGATGTCTGTATATCTATTTCCAGATCTGCGCCGGAATCGCTTACTATGATCCCTGAATTATCTGTATACACGGGGATAGATTTTAGCCCGTTCTGCGTCAGAAACCTAGCGATGACGTAGGCGGAGATCTTCTCTCCATAGGAGACGTATGAATCCTTTTCCTTTATGCTATCTTGGGATATCTGAAAATCGCTAGAACAGGAGAATTCTTCCTTGATCATTCTTAAATGCATATTGATAAGATCCTTTAGACCATTCAACCTGCATTCGCCACACTCGTAAAGATCATAGAGCGCATCCGTGATACCCTTAAAGGCACTAACAACTATAACAGGCTCGTCAAAATGTCTCGCGATGCTGTCTATTCTAACAAGGGAGGATCTATCCTTCAATACTGATCCTCCTATCTTTACAACACATTTTCCCTTCAAATCAACCCCTCTATATGAGCAAGTTCAGCATTAAGTAGCGTGGAACCGGCTGCACCTCTCACAATATTGTTAACCAACAGCACAAAATCCAAACTTCTGGTTCTTACCCTGATTCTTCCAATCGATACTGCCATGCCTGCTTTGAGACCTGGGCCCCCGTTCATATCATCAATTGCAGGTTGTGGCCTGTCATCTTCCTGCACTATGACAATAGAATTCTCGGGCAGTGAAGGTAGATCCGTCTTCAGCGAACCGTTCCTATAGTTCTTGAATTCTTCCAGAATTGTTTCAGCATCTATGTCTTTCCTAAATCTAACGTGTATAGATTCAAGATGCCCTATTTTAACCGGAACACGTGTAGCTGTTGCATATATCCCAGCGTTTAGCTTGCCTGAAAATATCTTTGCTGTTTCTTTCTCTATCTTAGTTTCTTCCTTCGCGATATATGGGATCACATTGTCTATCATATCTATGGAGGCCATCCCGGGATAACCTGCACCACTCACAGATTGAAGGGTTGTCACGTCTATTTCCTCAATAGACTCCTGAATTATCGGATCAATGCCAAGTGAGAGACCGATGGTACTGCAATTGCCGTTCGCAATGATGAAGCCTCGGCTCCTGATTCTCTTGATCAAATCGCCATTTATCTCTGGGATGATTATGGGAACATCCGGCTCCATTCTATTTGCGGAAGCATTTGTGAAAACAGGGATCCCAGACTCTGCAAGCCTTCTTTCTATTATACCAGCTCTTTCATCGCTGACGGCGCTGAATATGATGTCATTTTTATCCTTTATAATGAGATCGGCATCACTTTCTTTCACAAGAATATCTTCGTACTTGACCGGTATATTTCCGTAGGCCACTTCTCCGTATTTTCTATTTGCACTCCTATCCGATGCATACATATTCGATAACTCGAAATAGGGGTGATCTACAATCATTTTAGAGATGAGCGAACCGATAATGCCTGTTGAACCTATCAATCCAACTCTTATCTTATCCATAGATCATCACCATATTACCTATAGTCATATTTTAATTCCTATTCGCCGCATTTCCCATAGATCATTTTTAAGTTTTATCCCAAACTGCTCGCTAAATTGCGCGTTTATCATATTATTACCCAATTTGTTTTTTTCCAGTATTAGAATTAAATATTTCTAATTTTTATAATAATAAATTACCTCTGGTAATTAACGGACGGATCTCACTCTGTTTGAGGAAAAAATTTCGCAATCATGCAGGATGCTTGAACGAAATTAAATTAATACAGGTCGGGATAAAGATCGGATGGATGATCACGTCTTTCCTCCTTCACTGGACTATCTTGCTACCATAAGGGTAAGCGTACCTAATCCCGTTCCAGAACGTCTTCTCAAGATGTTCCCGGGATACAACGAAGAGAACAAGAGGTACAATTTCGGTGCTATGTTCGCAAGAGAAAATGGAAGATGGAGGATGTTTATAAATGCCTTTAAGACTCTCAAGACTGATGAGGTTGAATCTGTTGTTGACTATATAAATTCATTCTACACGAAGATGGGCCTTGGAAAGGTCATGAAGCATGATACAAATGCTCTGATAAGAGATATATCTGAAATTTCCAATGAATCCATCAACCGGTTGGCATCGATCCCTGGCCTCGCGATGTACCCAGCCATAAGCCTAGGAAGGGATGAACTCATAATTGCCTTCGAATTCGTTGAAGACGCACTTGACACCGTTACTAAACTGGTGCTTGACTACGTAAATCTCGCTCCATTACCTGCCGAGATCATTAAACTGGAAAGGCTTGATGGATTAACTGTTCCATCATTTAGAATAGCCATAGAAAGAAAGGATATAAATCCGAACATGGTGCTCGTGATAAGGACAACCTGGACTCTCTCAGACGAGGAACTTACAACCAATTCTGCAGGTTTATTTCAGAACACTATGAATTTCAGAATGAAGTATGTTGCATCAGACACCAATGAGATCATAGCTAGAGTTCATAACAGCAATATAAAATTCAATGGTCAGTTCGAAATATATAAATCAAACAAGAACTCAAAGATTGTGCAGTTCCATCTCGAAAGCAGCTGGTTCCATGATTTCTTCTTTGATATAGTCAAAAGTGTCATGGGCCCGATTGATTACTGGGGATACAGCGATGGGGCAGGCCATCTTGACAATTACTTCCTGATAAGAAGAGAAGATCAGATAGACTTTTTCAAAGCGCTGGGAAAATACTGGTCAAATCCAAAAAGATCAGTTCATAAGAATCGCATAGTTGAGGTACTACCTCTTCATGATCTTCTACCAGCTTCTCCGCAATGACCTGATAGTTTGGCTGGGTTATATCTTTTTATATATATTTGAAATACACGGAACCCTTAAGATTCATCTTCTACATTTGAGATGGTTATTTATATTAGTTTTATATTGAGTTTCAGGGTGCTTAATAATGGCACAGTCAGTGAAGACGATGGTGGAAGGTGGGAAGGCCACCACGGGACCACCCATAGGACCTGCACTAGGTCCACTTGGATTGAACGTTGCCCAGGTAGTCAAAGAAATTAATGAAAAGACGAAAGAGTTCCAGGGAATGAGAGTCCCTGTTACTATTACCGTCGTTGATCCTGAGACAAAGAAATACGAAATAACCGTTGGAATTCCTCCCACCTCTGCACTGTTGAAGAAGAAGCTTGGTATTGAAAAGGGAGCTGCAAAGAGAAAGGAGGCAGTGGCTGGAAATGCTACGCTGGATCAGATAGTGGAAGTCGCAAAGACTAAAATGGTTTCCATGCTGGCCAGCGATCTGAAGGCTGCTACGCTGGAAGTACTGGGGACATGCGTCTCCATGGGAATAAATGTTGATGGAAAGGACCCAAAGGAAGTCCAGCGCCAGATAAAAGCCGGAGAAATATCCATTTGAAGGGGTGGGATGATTGAACATCAATGACGTGAAGAAGGCAGTTAATGAGGTAAAGGAAAAATCTCCACAAAGGAAATTTGAGGAAAGCGTGGAGATTGCAATAAATCTCAAAGACGTTGACATGAGTAATCCCAAAAACAGGATTAATGAAGAAATTCTGCTTCCAAATGGTCGAGGAAAGGACGTAAAGGTTGCCGTGTTTGGTTCTGATGAGCTCAAGGCAAAGGCCAGAGGTTCAGCAGATTTCGTCTTCGGGGCTGAGGATATATCGAAATTTGCCGAGGACAAGAAGGCGTTCAAGAAGATCGTAAATCAGGCTTATTTCTTCATAGCCGAGGCAACACTGATGGCCAACATAGGTAAAAGCCTTGGTCAGGTCCTCGGCCCAAGAGGAAAGATGCCCAGGCCTATACCGCCCGGACAGGATCCTGCTCCTCTGATCAAGAATCTGAAGAACACCGTGAAGGCAAGGAGCAGAAATGCCCTGACCTTCCATGTACCAGTCGGCACAAGATCCATGGACACTGACAAGATCAGTGAAAACATAATGGCAGTTATGAACAGGATAACCGGCAAGCTTGAACGCGGTGCATCAAATATACGCAGCGTGTACGTGAAGACGACCATGGGTAATGCCGTCGAAATATCGGCCGGTGATGAAAAATGAAGGAAGTCAGTCAGCAGAAGAAGGAACTTGTTAACGAAATCACCCAAAGGATCAAAAATTCAAGATCCGTTGCTCTGGTAGATACAGCAGGTATAAGGACAAGGCAGATACAGGATATCAGAGGAAAGAATAGGGGAAAGATTGCCCTAAAAGTCATAAAGAAGACCCTTTTGTTCAAAGCGCTTGACAGTATGGGTGATAGCAATCTCGCTAAGCTTAAGGAGAATTCTGGAGGACAGATAGCCTTAATCACATCGGATCTGGAGCCCACTGAGATATACAGGATAATAGAGTCTACCTTCCAGAAGACCGCTCCGCGCGGTGGCGAGATTGCACCAGAGGACATAGTCATTCAGCCAATGACGACAGGTTTCCCACCAGGACCAATGATGACGGAATTCCAGAAGGTAGGCCTTCAGACAGGTGTTGAGAAGGGCAAAATAGCTATAAAGAAGGAGACCGTGTTCGTCAAGAAAGGAGAAACGATATCCAAAGACAAGGCCAAGATACTGGAGATGCTAGAAATCAAACCATTGGAAGTTGGACTTCAGCTGCTCGGCCTATACAGCGAAGGGCTGATCTATTCAAAGGATGTTCTGGCCCTTACACCGGATAAGATCGCAGGTGACCTTGCAAGCGCATTTGCCCAAGCTAAATCATTGGCGAAGACTTCAATGTTCTTCGTGAATGAGGTTCTCAAAGACCTGTTAGCTGAGGCTAAGATAAAGGCTGATGCTCTTGCACTCGCAGGACAGTTCATAACAGAAGACAACGTGAAGGACTTCCTAGTGAGAGCCAATGCGAATGCGATAATTTTAAACAATGTTTTGAATAAGGGTAATACACAGGAAACCCCTGAAGAGAATAAGGAAGAGGCGAAAAAGGAGGAAAAGTCGCCTGATGAGAGCATATCCGAGGGACTCGGTGCTCTGTTTCAATAGGAGGTAATGAAGATGGAATATGTATATGGAGCTCTGCTGCTTCATGCAGCTGGAAAGGAAGTAGATGAAGAAAAGCTGAAAAAAGTATTGGAAGACGTTGGCGTTCAGGTCGATGAGGCCAGACTTAAAACACTGGTTTCTGGACTGAAGGGCGTTAACATAGATGAGGTTCTGAAGAATGCCTCCGTGGCCCAGGTTGCTGCTGCGCCAGCTCCTGCTGCGGAAGAAAAGAAGAAGGAAGAACCAAAGAAGAAAGAGGAAAAGAAGAAAGAAGAGGACAAGGAACACGAAGAAGAAGAGGCAATGTCTGGACTGAGCGCACTCTTCGGATGATCCTAAATGGATTACTACGACCTCACATGGGGATTGCTGAAGTATTTTATCCCCATTGTTCTATTTATTATAGCGATCGCATATAACAATATTATATTGCTTATAATAGCGTTGATATGGATATTGGGATCGATATTCGTCTCCCTGATGCTTATGGAGGACGACAAAAATTATAGCATATGAGATTATTCTACAATTTCTGTTTTGAAGATTATTGAATTAACCAGATACATTATTAATTACAGTTCATTGATGTCATATATTTCTTACATTTATGCTACGTTTTGGGATTCTCTATGATCATGTCCAACAAGGCATGCCCAGCGGAATTCCCGAATTTTACTCATACAAGGAGACGATGGTTATACCATTCTTTCAGGTATGTCTATATGCACCGCTACAGGTACGCATTCTAACCCTATCAGATTTATTTTCGCCATTATAAACATGGAATCTGAAAGAAGATCCATAGAAAGTTATATTATGTAATAAAAATACATAATTTTCTAACATAACTTAAATTCCTTGTGATTTAATATTCACTATCGTTACTTTAATTGCCTTTAATAGGTGTTAAAATAGGATGTGAGGAAATGAATAGAAAGATGATGTTGGTATTGGTAGCAGTGGTTGCAACCGTACTGCCGGCTGTGGCGGTTGCGGACGTTCTTGTCGTTGGCTTCAGCGGCGGAACAGGGGTACAGATCGGACCGCAATTCTACATACAGCCTGGAAGCAACTATATGGCTGCGAATAGTAGTGTGGGGTTTGGATGGCATCCTAACAAGTACAGCTCTCAGGAAATTCTGGGAAATATGACCATAGGGTACTCCACCAATGAAACAATCTATGAAATCAACGTTCTTGACATAAACTTTACAAACACGCAGTATAGTAATTTTACGATAATTCTGTCGGTGATCAGTCCATTTGCTACTGGCTCGGTCATATATTTCAGCAATGCCACGTTCGTATTCAATGGAACAAATATAGCTGCTGATCCCCCAGGCGGACCGTCT
>NZ_JAGDXM010000026.1:8440-38783 GCF_023256435.1 Thermoplasma sp.
TCTTGTCGTTGGCTTCAGCGGCGGAACAGGGGTAGAGGCTCAACCTTTATTCTACATACAGCCTGGAAGCAACTATATGGCGGCGAACATGAGCGTGGGATTTGGGTGGCATGCTAGATCTAGCAGCGAAAGCGAAGTAATAGGTAACATAACTCTTGGAGTCATGACCAACGAGACCATATATGAAGTCAATGTTCTTGACATTAACTTTACGAGTTCCATGCCAGGAACCTTCAACGTAACCATTAATGTCCCAAGTGCTAAGACTGATGCTGCATCTGGTGGCAGTGCGTTTCCAGCTGGTACAACGATCTATCTCTCAGAAAGTCCGTTCTATATAAGCGGAACAACTATCTCTAACTCTGGATCGGTGGATTCTTTCTCACTAGCAAGCCCTGGAAGTCATACATTCACCTTTTATAATGTAACGGATAAAACAACGATATATGTAGCGTTTGAGATCGGATCGGGATCCATATTATCTGGGAAGAGTGCACCATCCTTTAGCCTGAGCATGAGCGAATCTATAAATTAAATTTAAAAATAGATTCTATTTTTTATTTTATATGCAGATAGATCATCACGCATTCCATTATGAAAATTTAAGATTTACAGATATTTTATCAGATTGTTGAACTATCAATGTACAATGGTGATCTCCGGCCATGGAATATAGGTATATTTCCGTTGATGAAATGCTATTCTGATGATATTTAACATGTATTTCCAGATCGTGCCAATCCATTATTTAACAAGATTCAATTCCTTCAGCTTGTTCATGACCTCGAGCGCATGATCTTTTGGCGTCACCTTAGGATAGACGTACGCTATCTTTCCATAGGGATCTATTATATATGTCACACGTTTTGCCGTGGCCAGCCCAAGCACGCCGTATTTCTTAACGATATCCTTCGATTTATCTGAAGCCAGTGTGAAGTTCAGATTGTACTTTTCAGCAAACCTCTTGTGCGACTCTGGCGAGTCAACGCTTACCCCTATAACCTCCACACCAGCTTCTTTGAACGAATTAAAATTGTCCCTGAAATTACAGGCCTCAGTTGTGCATCCAGGCGTGTTATCCTTCGGATAAAAGTAAAGAACAACTGGCTTTCCTCTGTACGAACTTAACTTTACAGTGTTTCCATTCTGATCGATTGTCTCAAAATCCGGAGCTATTTCACCAACATTTAAAAGTTCCATAAAGTAATATATGTTATAAATTAATAAATGTTATGATATCCTACCTGCATGATTAAAAACACAATATCAAAGATAAAAATGTTCATAGAAATGGTGCCATTAGTAGCGGTATTATGACCGTCGCATCACCATATACGTTTACATACCTAGCATCTGGCCTCACTTTCTTCCACGAAATTGCTTCCTCCAGCTTCGCCCCAGAAAGCGACCCATCATATTCCTGGGCGGTAGTCACATAAACTGCATAATCCAATCCATCGCGGAACTGATTCCACCAGATGGTATGATGCTTCGATATTCCTCCGCCTATCATTATTGCACCCGTCTTCTTTGCATCGAATATTATATCAGACAGCCTGTGCTCGTCTTCAAGAAGGTTTATCTTGAAGTCATGGTGCTGCTCATAGAAGCTCCACAGCTGTGATCCAAAGGAACCATCGGTTATACCCGGCACAAACACAGGTATGTCGTTTCTGGCCGCGTTGTAGAGTATTGAGCGATCATCGTTTATATCAAGGCCAACCTCCCTTATGAGATCAACGGTTGCCCATTCCTTCTTTTTTCCGTACAATTTCTCCAGCGATTCCATGACCTTCTCCTCGATGATCTCTCCGTATGATTCATCGGGAACCAGTACATTGCCGAGTCTGTTTATACCTATGTCCCTCAGTTCAACATCGCTGTAGCTAAAGGATCCACAGTAGTAATCCCTGTAAGTTCTGGCTATGTCGTGATCAAGCGTTCCAGATGTTGTTATTATGACATCCACGAGCTTTCTCTTCACAATTTCATTTATGACCCCTCGCAATCCAGTGGATATTATATCGGCCGGAAATGAAAGAAACGTTGTGTTCTCCTCCTGCAGCATATCCCTTATTATGGTGTATGCCTCATATATCTTCGCCGCCGTGAATCCACCAACGCTTGAGAACTGAGACATGAGATCGCCAAGTTTTGTTTCTGCACTTATGGAGAGATCTCTGACCGGTCTAGTCAAAAGCTGCTTTCTATCCATGAGAGTATATTGTATCGCTGATTTTAGCTTTCTGCATTGACCGATTCACCATAAAGAATTTTTCAATCGGCTAAAATCTAAATACGCACAAACAATAAAAGCGGGATGAAGTTAATAGAAAATTGGTTCTCAGAAAGATATTCAGACAATCTGCAGCTCTCATTCAGGGTAAGCGATCAGCTCCTGTCCATAAAGACCGATTATCAGAGGATCGATCTGTTCGACACCTATGATTTCGGTAAGCTCCTAGCCATAGACGGTACCGTACAGCTTACCGAGAGGGATGAATACATCTACCATGAACTTATAACGATGGTGCCGTATCACCTCACCCAGAAAGCTCCAGAGAGCGCACTCATCATCGGAGGCGGTGATGGTGGAGCAGCGAGGCGCCTTCTAGATCTCGGCCTGAGGCGCATAGTCAATGTTGAAATAGACGATCAGGTGGTCGAGGTGTCGAAGAGATTCTTTCCAAATCTAT
Source organism: Thermoplasma sp. (assembly GCF_023256435.1). Classification (GTDB taxonomy): domain Archaea; phylum Thermoplasmatota; class Thermoplasmata; order Thermoplasmatales; family Thermoplasmataceae; genus Thermoplasma. Next base: position 11,137 of record NZ_JAGDXM010000026.1, read on the forward strand.
CTTCTGCCTTCAGTGATAGCCGGGTCAAGCTGCTAATACAGGACGGCATAAAGTACGTTAAGAATACGGAAGAAAAGTTCGATCTAATAATAATCGATTCAACCGATCCAGAAGGGCCAGCCGAAGGGCTGTTCTCAAAGGAGTTCTATGCAGACACAAAGAGGATCATGAACCAGGGGGCAGTCCTGGTGTCGCAGTCCGGCTCTCCCTTTTACCAGCCAAAGGCAATAAAACTTGCCTATTCCGGCATGAAAGAGGTTTTCAATGATGTGCGCGTCTATACGGGATTCATACCGACTTATCCGAGCGGTTTCTGGTCGTTCACTGTCGCATCGCCTTGGACAATGAAGCCGAGGCCGGTCAGCATCTCAGGAAAATACTTCAATGCTGAGGTAATGGACGGATCGTTCAAACTGCCACAGTTTGTGAAGGATCTGATCACTTGACCTTCCATTTTTCCTTTGCCTGATCCAGCTGTATCTTGTAGCTTTTTCCCAGTCTAGCGGCGAGCATCTCTAGATCGTTCATATTCCTCACAAAGATGCTCTTGCTTGGGCTGTTGATCATGGATTCGAACTTAGCTCTATCCTTGAGATTCTTCACCATAAGATAGGCCATCGTAATTGTAAAGATGAAGCTCAGGGCAAATATCCAGTATACCCAGTCGCCAACATCAAAGGCTGCAGCATTTAGGAATGCATTGTGGAACAATAGCTGGTTTGAAGCTATTATGAGTACAGTGAAGCTTGCTACAAATACAACCGCATAGATGATGAACTGATAGTCTCTGAGGGATCGTTCCATATTCTGTTAAATATATCTCCATATTTTAAATGTCGTTTTCCCTGAAAAATGATCAGAAGTCAAAATTCCCATAGTAGCGTTCGATGTACGTTGTGAGAATCCTGTAAGTCAGCCCCCAAATGATCCAGTCCTGATATCTGTATATGTTACCTTTGTTCTGGTCATAATCTTTTATGAGTTCGGATACGTTGACAACCCTAACCTCGTCGACCTCCTCTCCTGGCGTTGCCTCTTCGAGGGAATATCCCCTTATTATGAATGGATGCACAGGCAGCTGCCTCGACATGGGATAGTGGATTGGCATCTCTGCGAGTATATCCCTCTCCGTGAGATATAGCGATACCTCTTCCCTTATCTCCCTGAGAACGCACTGCGCCGGGCTCTCATTTTCCTTCAAAAAACCACCGGGGAAGGCAACATCTCCGGACCATGGATCATCTGGCCTGACCTTCCTCTTTATCAGGATGAGATCGCTCCTGTCGATGATCAAGCCCACTGCTGCCTCCCCATGCCTCATTATCTTTCAACGTCCGGTACGAAGTAAACGTCCGTTACGTTCATCTTTAAGTTCCTTCTAAATTTTGCTCTGACGGGCATCCCTATGTATATGTCCTTTGTCTCAGCCCCGATCAGCCTGCTCATGAAGAGCGAATTGACTCCGTCGAACTCGACCATTACGAGGTTGAATGGCGTTTCGTTCAGAAACTCCTCTCCACTGAAATAGCAGGTCGTGAATGTATGTACACGTCCCTTAAGCGGGAGTTCATACCATTCGGTCTCCGCACCGCACATCATGCAATGCGATCTGGGTGTGGCATAGACATAACCGCATTTTTTGCATTTGCTTCCCATCAACTTCTTTCTTCCCAGTGCTCTGAAGAATTCGCTGTCCTGCGCATAGCTGTGTATGTAATCTATCTCATAATGCGATCTCACTATGAGCGGATCGGTGTTGTATACCACCGTTCCCTCTTCGGTTTCTGGCAGTTTTGCATTTGGATCAAGTGTCATTTTGCCGCCTCCATTATAGTTACAGTAACGTAGGTACCCGTTCCAGCATGGCTGTGAATTAACCCCCTCTTCGCATTTGGAACCTGCAAATAATCGTCATGGAAGTGTTTCTTCACAGTGTGCTGGAGCTGCCAGAACATGAACACTGCCTGCATTATTCCCGTGGCTCCAACAGGATGGCCAGCAGCCAGAAGCCCTCCGGATGGATTGACGGGTATCTTGCCATGGAGCTCCGGCTTTCCCTCGTCTATGAACTGACCGCCTTCGCCGTACTTGCAGAGTCCAAGATCTTCGTACGTCTGTATCTCTGACGAGGTGTAGGCGTCATGGAGCTCTATCAGATCGATCTCATTGATCGGATCGGTTATGCCTGCCATCTCATATGCTTCCTTCGCCGCCATGCGCCCTGCCCTGAAGGAGTGCACGCCGGGATATTTCAGGCCCTTGTAATCAGAAGGTTTCTCGTTTGGTAAAAGTGGCACCTCGCCAAAAGGCCTGTCGGCCAGCCTCATGGAATCTGTACCGGTGCCTATGCCCTTTATCAGAACGGGATGATCGGTTATCTCGAATGCCTTATCTTCCGATGCCAGTATCGCCACTGCCGCACCATCAGACATGGCGCAGACGTCAAGTCTGGTAAGTGGATACGATACCATTGGCGCATTTCTAACGTCCTCCACCGTAAGCTTCATGGGGCTCTGGGCATAGGGATTGTGAAGGGCGTTTCCGTGATTCTTGACCGAAACCTTGGCCATCTGCTCAACGGTTGTTCCGAACTCATACATGTGGCGAACGGCCATCATCGCATAATAGCCCGTATAGAAGCCGCCTATGGGGTAGTCGAAATTAGTATCGCTGGCCAGAGCTATGAACTCATTGCCCTTCCAAGTATTGACATGTGACATGGTTTCAAATCCGTAGACCGCAACCGTATCCATACGCCCAGAGGCTATCTCTTCATAGCCCGCCTGGAACGCAAGCCCACCTGTCGCTCCACCGCCTTCGATTCTCTTGCTCGGCTTTGGTACAAGCCCAAGATAGTCCTGCACCATTATCCCGGACATCAGTTGCCTCTGGAAATGGTCCGAAAAATAGGATGCAACAGATCCGTCTATATCGGCCAGAGTCAGTCCAGCATCATTCATTGCATAATCGAAGGCTTTCTTCACTCGCAGCCGAAAATCCATTTCAGGTGATGCCTTGGCGAATTTTGTCACGCCTCCGGCAACCATATACACATTTCTGGGCTTTTCCTTCATATTGGTATAACTTAATATAATTAATAAAAGTTTTGCGAATATTGGTAGAAAATAATTAATTTAATAAGGATTCGATTAGGTGTTATTATAGCCATATAAATAAATCCCTCGATGATGTTCTGGGGCGATTATTGTCAAAGGAACTCATCGAACCATGACAGATCTCTCGCATCTCTTAAATTCAGCTCGTTGCCCTTTTTATCCTCAGGCCTTCCGCTGTGCTGATCTCTCGATGATGTCGGATATTATGCTGAAACTCGCCGTCAGATCCTTGGATTCAAGTATGAATGTCACATCGGTGTAGAAGGAGACCAGCTGAACGACATTTATCCCATGATAGGCAAGAAGCGATGAGAGATGAGCCACGTAACCGCGAGTATACGTTATCGTCTGCGGGCTAGTTATCACTATTTCAGCAAGCTTCCTGTCCACGCTTATGATCTCACTCTTCGGAATTCCACGCATTATTCGATCCAGATCGTTATCGTTGATGACCACCACTGCGCCCTGTACCCCTTGAATTATCCTGAATCTGCTGTAATTGAGCATAGAACGTTCCGCGTTGTTCAGAACCATCTTCACGTTTTCATTCTTCGGCTTCAGTATCACCACGGATATGTTCGTGTACATCTCCACGCTTGATCTAGAGAGTATGGATGAGTGATCTATATCGGAGGCTGGAGCCCTGTATCTCTTTAGCGCAGCGATTATGGCCTGAAAATTCTCAAGGCCAGTTTCCTCCATTATCTTTCTAGCAAGTGCAGAGTAGTTGATCACCTCTTCATTCAGCGCGCGCATGATATGGGGATTTCTTTCGATATATGCCCTCACTTCCTCTGATATGCTCATCTTATAACATCCCATTTTGATACATAAGTTTATTTCTGGATATTAATATCCAAAATAGGACAAATACGTCCATAAAATCCAGAGAAGGACGCCAAGCTTATAAGTAGATGAAAAATCGGATAGATCAATGATGAAAAAGGAACTTGGTGTAATCGATCTCATGATGGCTTCAGTAACCGGCATGATAGGATCGGGCTGGCTCTTTTCAGCTTTCTATGCCTCATCCATGGCCGGGCCTTACTCCATATTTTCATGGTTGGTCGGAACAGGCATAGTTGCCATACTGGCGCTGATATACGCCGATCTAAGCAGCAGGGTGCCAATGGCCGGAGCTGCTGCCGGATACCCTTTCCTCTCAAATGGAACCGTGGCCGGGTCGCTGAACGCATGGTCGCTGTTTCTCGGCTATGCCTCTACACCGCCGCTTGAGGTTATAGCAGCAATCAGCTACCTGAGCTTCCTGATACCGGGCCTCCTGAACAGCGATGGCCTCCTTACCCCTGTAGGTATACTGCTTGCCGTAGGGCTTTTGATATTCTTCTTCGCCCTGAATGCAACCGGGATCAGAAACACGTCAAGATTCAACAACATAATATCCTACATGAAGATAGCGATACCAATCATAACCAGCTTCTTCTTCATATTCACGATATTCTCGATCAGGAACTTCACGCTGGTTGGAACAGTAAAGCCGGAGGGCATATTCACAGCAGTTCCGGGTGCAGGAATCGCCTTTTCGTTCCTCGGCTTCAGGCAGGCTGTTGAACTTTCAGGAGAGGCTAAAAACCCGCAGAGGACTGTACCACTGGCCATAATTCTGTCGGTAGCTGTGGCCTCAGCGATATACATGATAGTCCAGATCGCATTCATAGGCTCACTTCAGTGGGGGAACATAAAGCCCGGTGACTGGTCTGCACTTGCAAACAGTGGTTATTCCAGTGGCCCTATGCTGGTGCTGGCCTCTACGTTGGGTCTCGGCGCGCTTGCATCCGTGCTCCTTTTCGATGGGATAATTTCGCCGCTTGGAACCAGCAGCATCTACCAGACAACGACTGCGAGGGTTTCATACAGGATAAGCGAGATGGGATTTCTCCCGAAGAGGATATCTGCACTGAATTCCAGGCAGGTGCCCATATATGCTCTCATATTCGATCTCATCGTCATGATACTCTTTGTTCTGCCGTTTCCTTCATGGCAGTCCCTCGTTTCAGTAAATTCGGATCTGACAATAATCGCCTATATGAGTGGGCCTGTATCGCTGGCCATCTTCGATAAGTATGGCGTAGCATCAAAGGGATTCAGGCTTCCTGCGCTGAAGATACTGGCACCGATCGGCTTTGCCCTATCAGTTCTGATAGTCTACTGGTCTCAATATCCCACAACGCTTTACATGAGCATAATCGCCCTTGTTGGCCTGGCGCTGTTCGTCTTCTCCGGAAAGAATCCGTTGAAAGACCTCTCCCAGGGCATCTATATAGTCATAATACTCGCAATACTGCCGGTTATATCCTACCTCGGAAGCTATGGTATTGATCTGATACCGTTCCCACTGGACATAGTACTGACCATGGCTGTGGCGCTTGGAGTCTTCTACATAGGCACAAGATCTACTCCAGAATCTGTGTCTCAGGTTGAAAAACTATCATTCTCGTAAAAATCATGAGGGGAGCAGACCCTCATTCGATTTACCTTTTTTTATGCATGACATTTCATGGCTCAGCATGAACAGAAGCGCTATTATCACCGGCACCAGTATCCCGAATGAATATTTCAGTCCTATAGCGCTGACGAGCCCGCCAGAGACAAAAGGCATAACTGCTCCGACCGCCATCATTACGGAGAAAAACAGACTGTTGGCCGCATTTCTTGATTCTGTGCTGAATGATCTGGATATGGAGATAACAGACAGTGGAAAGGTGAAGCCATGGGGGAATCCCAGAAGAAGGAAGCAAGCTTCCAGCATGAGAATATTCAAAGATTCCACAATGCCTATGAGACCTATCGATGTTATGACCACCGAGAGTATCATCAGCTTCCATATGTCCTCTGGAGGCCTTACGGCAAGAAGAACCCTGCTCAGGAATGATGTGAAGAAGAAGCTGGCAAACATGAGCGTCACGGTTGAATACGTCACATCGAACCTTGACATAGCGTAAATACCGCCAAATGTGAGTATGAAGGCAAAGGGGATGTTATATGTCATTATATTGTAGATCGCCGCTCTGAATCCATGGTTCCTGAGAACTTCCCCAGTTTCTATCTTCTGCATGTTTCTTTCATCGGGGAACCTCAGGAAGAAGGACATTCCGAATACGATTATGGGGAAAATGCTGAAAACGAGGAAGGTCTTCAAAAGTGGCATGAATTTCAGTAGATAGCCCTCAAGAGCGGGGCCAACGACGAGGGAAATGCTCAGCGTGAGGGTATATATGGACAGCAGCCTTTCCCTCTGCTTTCTGTCAGGGAGCAGGCCAGCAGATGTTATTATGTTTGGCATAAGCGCGCCGAGTGAGAAGCCGGCAAAGAATGCTATGGGCCATATCGTTATCGCATTCGAAAGATAGAACAGCGGAAATACCACCGCATATATAAGTGAAGAAGCTATGAAAACCCTGCGCCTCTCCTTTGATCTTAGCCTGGAATTTATCAGCGCACTCATTATGAATGTTCCCACTGCAGTCAGGGCCGATATCGCACCGACTAGGAATTCGCCATAATGGAATACGTAGCGAGCGATAAGCGGTATCTCCGTCATATACATGTTGTTGCTCCCCCTGACCGCGAACGTTATCGAGACTATGATCAGGAGCATCGAGATGAACGAGATACCGCTAACGTTTTCCCTAGACATCGCGATCACTTTCAATTCAGGTATTTTTTCACAGTTTCAATGAAACTTGAGGAATCTGAAACCCGAACCGGAGAGACGTCCGATCTGATTATAGTTCCAGCAATGAATTTAGGATCGACGCTGTTCGGCAGTTTTGAAGCCACATACTTAGAGACCTCCTCAGGATCCGATCTGAGGTTATCGACACCCCTCTTATATTCGCTAAAGAAAAGGTCCATTAGGTCGTCTCTAACGTATGCCGTACAGCTACCTGGCATGGCTATCCCATGCTTGATCATGATGTCCTCAAACTTCACACCGCTGCCGAAAGGTGATGCCACCACCGCAGAATCTACCTTTCCGCTCTTAAGCAGTTCCATGATCTCCCTTTGATCCTCTGCATATAACACATCCGCCTTTATATTTTCAAGATCAAGGACAGCTCTGAGCAGAACATCGTTTGCACTTCCACGCCTCCAGACTGCGATCCTTCTACCGATGCCTGGGGATATGATAGAAAGACCTCTTATTAGAGAGACGTTGAAATTTATACCCCTTCTGATGAGCGAAACGCTGGAATCAAGCACTATATCGCCCTTTCCTTCCTTGTCAAAGACAATATCAAAAACATCAGACTTTGCAGCAATGATCGGGTATGATACAGGACCAGGAGCTGCAATAACCTTTATCTTTTCCATACATCGCTATGTCATTTATCTATAAATAACTTATTAATTCTTGTACTCTATGAGATTAACAGTGCTTAGAAGGTCGTCTATTATCTTTCTAGCCAGCAGCAGGGCCTCAGAATGGTTGCAGAGAAACTTTTTGCCCTCCTCAGTGATGTGATATATGGTCAGCTGCTGCCCCTTATCGTTTACTGCGGATTCCGCAGTCACATAGCCCTTCTCCTTCATGGATTTGAGCAGGATGTATATAGACCCTTGAGGCAGAGACTGGCCTGTCGTTTCATACATGCTCTTCTGCAGCTCATATCCATGCATGGGGCGTTTCACAAGCTCCTTCAATATATACAGCGTTATCAACCCATGAAGTATCCTCTCACGGGTGGGGTCGGTGTTCATATAATCACATGAGTCCATAGCTTAAAAACTTGTCTATAAGACATTTATCTATGATGGTTCCTTCATTTTCGAGTGAAGCTTATCTTCAATGTGCTGCCCACCTTATCATCCTGCACATCTGCGTCTATGCCTGCAGATCTCAGCTGATCGGCTATGTGGGCTGCCCTCTCCCTGTTTGAGAAATACAGGTAAATAGCCTCCATGCCAAATTCAGGTATGTTATCAGCGTAGTTCAGTGCCTCCTTTGACTTCTCCATTATGCTCAGGAAAACGCCCTTGTCCACATGCATGCGTCCATCCGCTATCCGCGCCAAGCCCTCCTTTATGGCCCATTCATATCTGACTTTGCCCTCGAATCTGACGTCCTGTTTTGCCCCCAGGGGTATCTGAACTTCAAGACCAAAGAAAAGCAGTATGATGCCTATTATCATATTGGCTATTCCCAGATATAGACTGACGGTAAAGACTATACCGCCAATAGCCGCAACGATAAGCCCCAGAACAACGTCATGCGTCTTTATAGTTATCGGATGCATAATGCAAAAATACTAATTGAAACTTTTCACATGCATGATCAGATATTGCATATCTAGATCACAATATCGCCGGTCAAAGCGAACGTATTCTGCCCCAGCAAACAAAAATTAAATAGATCGATCGTGATTTTAACGCAAATGATAATAACACGTACGCCGCTCAGGATAACCTTCGTCGGTGGCGGTACAGATCTGCCTGATTTTTACTCAAAGCACGGAGGCTCAGTGGTGTCTGCCGCGATAAACAAGTACATATACATCATAGTCAACAAGAAATTTGACAGCAAGATCCGGGTATCCTATTCAAAAACCGAGATCGTTGATTCGGTCGATGAGATCAGGCATCCAACAGTCAGAGAGGCGTTGAAGTTGCTGGATCTTGATGGCGGGATAGAGATACTTTCCATAAGTGATGTCCCATCTCAGGGCACTGGCCTTGGATCCTCATCATCCTTTCTTGTGGGTCTGCTCAACGCCCTGCATGCCTACAGATCAGAATACGTATCCAATGAAACTCTTGCAAAGGAGGCCGTCAAGATCGAAAGAGAGATTCTGAAAGAAGCCGGAGGCAAGCAGGATCAGTATATGGCCGCATACGGCGGAATAGACCTCCTTCAGTTCCTCCAGAATGGTGAGGTTCGCGTCAATCCCATACCGCTGAAGACAGAACGCCTGCAGTATCTGAAAGAAAATACGATTCTGCTTTACACAGGCGTTGAAAGGTCGTCCACGGAGATACACACCGATCAGATATCAAGGATAGAAGAACATACCGAAGAGTACCTGGAGATGAAGAAGCTGGCGGAGGAATTCGCAGTGAAGCTCTATTCCAGCAGCATAGAGGAACTCGGAGATATAATGGATCGGAACTGGGCCCTCAAGAAGAGGTTGTCCGGTAAGATCTCAAATGATGTGATAGATCGCCTTTACTCGCGTGCAAGGGATCTTGGCGCCTATGGCGGAAAGCTCATAGGTGCAGGAGGAGGAGGCTTTCTGCTGTTCTTCATAGATAGGGAAAAAAGGGACAGGCTGAAGGAGCTTGGGTTGCGCCAGATAGATTACGATTTTGATTTTGAGGGATCAAGGATCATATACTATCAGGACAGATAGATTCCCGACCATAGAGAAATCCATAAAGTTGTATTAATATTCGATGATTTTTATTTTCTGGAACTCTATCAGTATCCGTAATATTTTATCAATTTGTCTATCCCCTCATCCAGCCCGACTTTTGCCTTGAATTTTATCTTCTCCTCCGCCTTTTTCGTATCCGCAAGGGTTTCATGAACATAGGTCTTGGCCATAGGGTTCTCAACGTATTTCGCCTTGATGTTTGTCTTCAGGTGTTCGTTCAACTTCTTGACAAGATCGTTCAGCGAGTAATTCTTTCCAGTTCCGACATTGTACACGTTGAATCCGCTGTTGTACAGGGCCGCATTTATCAGTGCATCCACAACGTCGTCGACAAAGACAAAATCCCTGCGCTGTTCACCATCTCCATATATAACGGGCTGCTTTCCCTCATGCATATCCCACATGAACTGCGATACCAGATTTGCAAATTTCTTCTTTGATCTCTCATTGTACCCGTATACCGAGAAAAATCTCATCGCTGAAACGTTTATATTGTACAATTTTGAGTATAATTCGCTGATGCGTTCGGTCGAATACCTAGCTTCGGTATAGAAATCAGTAACATATGGTATCACATCTTCCCTGTGCGGCGGCTTTACACCGTTATATATTGACGATGTCGAAGCATATACTACTCTGCTATTCTTCTTCCTTGCGAGCTCCAGGACAGAGATCATGTCCTTCACGAGATCGCCAACCAGATATGTGTTTTCCTTGTACATCGGTGAGGATGAATATAGGCCGATATGGAATATGTAGTCAGGATCGAAGCAGTAATCCTTCAGATTTATCACGCGATCTTTAACAAAGTCAATATCGCTATATACAGACGACAGATTGCGGATTGATCCCGTCTGCAGATCATCCAACACGTATACATGATTTTCTTTGGCAAGTCTTATAACTAGATTGGAACCGATGAAGCCGGCTCCGCCCGTCACCAGTATTTCCTTTCCCTTAATATCCATATCCTTAAATTGCCAAACAATATAAAAAATTCTGTATCTATCAATGCGTGAATGATGAATTTTTGAACGATATATTCAGGTAAAGGAAAAGGTACACAGCGGAAGGTCTTATGGAAGAAAATCAGCTGCTAAGCATTCCTGAATTTCTCTGATACACAAATTTATATATTATAAAAAAAAAGTAAAACAGGCGTTAGATATAACCTTCTTTATTCGCAGTTTAAGATCTGCCGGCTTTTTCCATGGCAACATCAAGCACGGAATCTTGAATTCCATGCTTTGAATGCCTATGGCATTCGCTTTTATGTTCTGTTCCTCATAAGGTCAGAATATTCAATAAGAGATATTATAAATTCAGCATGGCTCCATACAAGTGGAGACACCGAGAGAGGCTCTCCGGTATACGGATTGATCTGCTCTGAAAAAATACCGGATCTCTGCCTGTGTGATTTCACCCACTGGATGAGGTTCCATGCCTTTTCGAAGTCGCCGAATCTCATGTAGTATCTTGCCATCCAGAGCGTTGTTATTATCCAGGGGTTTCCCGGAATTGCAGGATCGTCCTTTACCCTCATGTACCTGTCGTTCTGATACCTCGCAATGCCTCCAACACCGTTGACCCAAAGATCCTCCGATATTTTCTGCATGGTAGCGACGACCTTAGGATCGCTGGCATCCTTCATACCGAATATGACAAGAGATGAAAGTGCGCTATCAACTGTGAAATCCTGCTTCCCATCTATGATCGCTCGTGCATAGTAACCCACATCCTCCGAATAGAATTTCTCATCAAAGGCCTGATACATGCGTTCTGCAGCATTATCATATTTTTCTGATAGATCCGGATCTCCGAAGACATTTGCAAAATTGGATGCTGCCTTCAGAGCGGCATAAACTGTAGCCACGGTATATGCATGTATACCATATCGCTCTTCCCAAAGATCGAAGGACGGTTTGGGCAGGCCATCGCTGTCAACGAATGTCGTCATAAAGTCTGCTGCCCTGGTTATCAACCGTTCATAATACGGCGCTGTGAAGCCTATATCATTGTACTTTCTGAAGTATTCCCACAATACCCAGACGACGAGCGCCGTTTCATCCTCCTGAATCGGGTATATGGATTTACCATTCATGATATGAGGAAGCCAACTGCTGGCTATCTTTCCATCTACGTTGTACTTGTGGTAAAGATACCCCTCTTCAGAAAGCGAATCCTCCATAAGAGCAAAGAAGCGGCGTGCGGTCTCGCTGTGGCCCGAGATGCTCAGTGCATAGGCTGCCACGGAGGCATCCCTTGGCCAGACATAATAATAGCCATCGTGGCTAAGCTTCAGTATATCGCTGTCGCAGGATGCCGCTATTGCACCGAGATCGTTCGCATGGCTCTTCGTTACGAAGAGAGATCTCCTGTAGAGGGCGGTGGTGTCTGAGTCAAGGTTCGGCGTAACCTTCGAAGACCAGAGCTCCCAGTAGTTGGTGGTTCTTCGTAAAAGTTTTTGAAGATACTGGACGTTAACATTGGAATATTCGTTCTCTATATCGTTGATGTTTCTGCCAGCTATAATGAAATAATACATGGTGAATTTTGATCCAGGCTTTAAGATTGCTGAATGCCTGACCACAGAATCAACTGATCCTATGGCAACGGGATTCATAGACAGCTCATTGTCCTCAGCATCCTTCCATGTTCCCTTCAACTCACCTATGTCTTTGACTCCGGTGGCATACTGATCGCAGAAGTTGCCGGATTCATCCAGCGTGGATGCCAGAAAATATCTGCCGCCTTTGTAATGTATTATGCCCCTGTATTCTGGAAAATATGCTGCCGTATCTCCTATGTCATTTCCATATATGTAAAAATTCTGATGGAAGAAAAGCTTCAGATTAACATCCTTTCCAGTCTTATTTTCAGCAACCACCCGTCTGATGTAAACGTCCTTATAAATATCAACCATGTCCCTATTTTCAAAATCCACTCCGTCCTGGCTGTAATTGATGACGGAAACCATTGTGTGATCAAAATAATCCATATGCTTTATTGAATTTCGGTCTATCCAGTGAAAATTTCCATTCACTGAAACGCCAAAATAGAATGGATGACCGGAAGAGTGATTCTCGGAGGCATATTTTGAATAGTAGAAATCAACAATCCTGTAATCAGTGTCAAAAGCCACGAGTAACCGCCCATTGCCGAGCGGTGTATATCTGACCATGGGGGCTTATCTACATGTAGGCTTATAGCTTTTTTGTATACGTGTCCATGAGATCGCTGATGCTTTTTTGGATACATTTAATAGCATTGTATACTTTTATTACCGATGGATCTTAATGCCGAATGGATCATAACAAATTCAAATGGATCTTACGCTTCCTCAACATATTCCTTTGCAAATACAAGAACATATCACGGTATTCTGGTGAAAAGAGATCATGCGAATTTCGGCGCCACCGTCCTTTTATCAAAGTTATTTGAAGAGATACGCTTTAAGGATAAAACATTCAGTATGGATACAAATTATTATAGAGACACCGTATATCCAGATGGTTTCAAGTTCATAGATAGCTGCAAGGAGATCCCAATACCGGAATGCACTTTTAGATTCGATGATGACCACAGTGTGACAAAATCTCTGGTTATGGATCAGGATTCAGATACGGTCCTTATCAGATATCGCTTTTCTGGTGATCCACCAGATGCGGTTTATCTATATCCTCTGGTTTCCTTCAGAAGCTTTCACCGAGTCATCAGAAGCGGAGATAGAAATTTTTCAGTCGATCAGATCGAGGATGGTATAAGGATATCTGATGGGAAATATCACGTGGACATATTATCTTCCGGAATCTTTTACGAAAGACGTTATTGGTATTATAATTTCAGGTATCCAAGGGAGACGGAGCGAGGAACCAACGATGAGGAGGATCTTTACAATCCAGGGGTTATAGCGATAGAGGATCCGGGCAGTGGTTTTGATATCGCTGTTACGGCGGATGCGGTGAGGGTAAGGTTTGATGAAGTTCTGAAAAAATATGTGGATTTCAGATCCATCAATGGAGATCTGCATGACCTTCGATATAATTCACTGTCCTTCCTCATGCATGATGACATGATAGCCGGTTATCACTGGTTCGGCCCATGGGGAAGAGATACCTTCATCTCTATGCCGGGAATACTCCTTGTATCGAGGAGATTTAACATTGCAAGACAGATATTGAAAAAATATGCAAAGGACATGAAGGGTGGATTGATACCCAATACTCTGGACATAGATTCGCTTCATTTCTCAGCTGATACTCCTCTCTGGTTCATATATGCCGTTCAGAAATATCACGAATACTCCAGTGACGAGAAGTTTGTTGCAGAGATGATGCCCCATATGAGGGCAATTCTTGATTCGTATATTGGTGGTACCGAGATGTTTCGCATGGAAGATAATTTTATAAGGGTCATCGAATCTCCTCTGACCTGGATGGATGCGCTGATTGGGGGCAAGGCCGTAACGCCTAGGATTGGATTCCCGGTAGAGATAAATGCCCTCTGGTACAATGCACTGTCATTCTATTCATCCACTGCTAGAAAACTTGGGCAGGCGGATGCAGGTGAATTTGCGGATATGGCTGAGAAGGTTAAGATGAACTTCGCAAGGAAGTTCGTGAAAAATGACTCAATTCTTGACGTCTCAGATCCGGACGATACTAGGCTTAGACCGAATTTTCTTATCGGATATTTTCTTCCATACCCTGTCATGGACGACAGGAGATGGGTGGATCTTGCCTGGGAAAAACTCGTAACGCCATACGGTTTAAGAAGCCTTTCTCCGGATGATCCGGACTACGTTCCGCAGTACTCCGGTCCACAGCCGGAGAGAGACAGAGCGTATCACAATGGTACGGTCTGGCCATGGCTGGCAGGCGTCTTCATCAAATCTGCTGTTAGAATGGGATACAGCGTCAGAGATCTGTTCGAGAAATTTTTCCCGCTCTTTTCAATGGCGAAGATACCGGAGATCTTCGATGGCAACAGCTCGGGCAGACCCAAGGGATGCATGATGCAGGCCTGGAGCCATGGAGAGATAATCAGGTCATATTTTGAGGATCTCAGAGGTGCACCCGCTTGAAGATATCTGTTATAGGCTGGGAACTTCCACCGGCATTTTCGGGTGGGCTCGGCATACATACTGTCAACCTGTTCTCCATAATTGGCCATTTCCACAATGTGACCATATACGTGCCGGATCTAGGCTACGATTTTCCGGAATATCCGTTCAATGTAAGAAAAATCAGGTTGAAACGAGCCAAATTCATCTCGGGCTATGCCGTGATAGATGATTTTTATGACGCAGTGATGGACTACAACGATAGAGTTGTTGAATCATTTGATCCTGATGGGGTAGATCTCGTACATTGCCATGACTGGATCACTTTCCCTGCCGGTCTGAGAATCAAGGAGAAATATGGCATTCCCCTTGTCGTAACATTCCACAGCACCGAATTCGATCGATCCGCATTCTTCAATCCGCAGGAGAGAATAATGGCCGTGGAGAGGGAAGGGGCACAAAACGCTGACAGGATCATATGCGTTTCCAATCTCACAAAGCGGATGATAGTGGATCATTACGGTGCGGATGACAGAAGAATCAGGACTATATACAATGGCGTCGATCCCACACCATATATATCTTATCCTGAACAGAAAAGGGAACGCAACGTTTTGTATTTTGGCAGAGTCACGAGCCAGAAGGGCCCGAAGTTCTTCATGGAGGTCGCCATGAAGGTGCTTGAACTCGACGGAAATGTTAGATTCACCGTTGCAGGCACCGGTGAGCTCCTCCCTGAGATGAAGAGATTTGCACTTGAAAACGGCTTCCTAAACCATATGGACTTTCCAGGCTTCGTATCGTTCAGAAGAGCTATAGGTTATTACAAGAGATCGTCAGTTTTCATAATTCCTGCCATATCAGAGCCCTTCGGAATGACTGTGCTTGAGGCTATGATATCTGGAACTCCGGTCATACTCAGCAAGACCACGGGAGTGGGCGAAGCACTGAACCATGTCTTATCCGCGGACTTTTGGGATACTGACAGGATGGCCCTTTACACCATATCAATACTGAACCATTCAGGACTGCTCAAGACCATGTCTGAATTCGGGAGGATCGAGGCTATGAGGTTCACCTGGCGTAAGGCTGCAATAAGTACCATGGGGGTGTACGAGTCATTATGAAGGATGTAATGTTCTATTTTGAGCTGCATCAGCCGTTCAGATTGAGGCCCATCAACCTCACCGATCTGAGGGGCGAGACCAGAGATATCTTCTGGGATGAGAAAAATGAGGAGATATTCAAGAGGATAGCGGTGAACAACTATATACCAGCTACCCAGCATCTTATGGAGTATGGAATACGATCCTCCTTCTCGCTCTCCGGCACCTTCATGGAGCAGGCTTCAAGGTACTGCCCAAGGGTGATCGACGTTATCGAAGATTACGTGAAGAGCGGACTGTGCGAACTTATGGCTGAAACCTATTATCATTCCCTCGCATCAATATGGAACGATGAGGAATTCACCAGGCAGGTTTCCATGCAGACCAGATCTTTGAAGAATGTCTTCAACTATGATCCAGTATCATTCAGGAACACCGAGCTGATATACAATGATCATATAGCTGAAATGGCTAAAAAAATGGGATTCAGGAACATACTTGCTGAGGGGACCGATGAGATATCGTCACGTTATAACGTGAATCACCGCTATGCGGCTCCATCGGGGATAAACCTCTACCTCAGGAATTATCCGCTCAGCGACGACATATCATTCAGGTTCTCCAACAGATCATGGAAGGATTATCCACTCACCGCGGACAAATTTGCAAGATGGATATCGCTGGCCGATGGCGATCTCATAAACCTTTTCATGGACTACGAGACCTTTGGTGAACATCAGAGGCCTGAAACCGGCATATTCGAATTTCTAAAGTATCTGCCCAGATATTTCCAGGAATACGGTATCGATACTATTCTTGTACGCGAGGCCGAACTGCGGCACAGGACCAGAGATTTCATAAGCATCGAAAAGACAACGTCATGGGCTGATAAGAACAGGGATCTCAGCGCATGGATGGGCAACCTTATGCAGGTCAGCACCTTTGACAGAATAAGGGAATGCAAAGATAAGCTTGGGGATCTGTGGGGTTATTTCCAGACATCAGATGTGATATACTATATGTCGATAGGCGATGAGCAGGATTTTACAGTTCATGAATACTTCAATCCATATCGTTCTCCCTATCTGGCGTTTATATACACAAATGCTGCACTTGATATTCTCTGCGGTAAGAACTACGGGAAAAATGTCATGCAATAAAGCGAATGAAATTTAATACAGACAAACAGATAACCCATCATGAGGAATGTTCTTCTGATCCACGGTGGCGTCGGTTCAGATCCCTCCTTCAACGGAAGGCTCAACACTTATGCCGAGACGGCCTCCGAAGAACTGAGTGCACTGGACAATGCGGTGCGTGCCGTGATAAAGATGGAGGATGACCCTGACTTCAATGCAGGTACCGGATCGGTGCCGAGAATCGACGGAAGCATACAGATGGATGCAGCGGTCATGATCCCTGGGCACTTCGGTTCCGTGATAAACATAGAGCGCGTGAAGAACCCAATACTGGTGGCCAGAGATGTGATGGCAAAATCACCGCACATAATGATGACCGGAGATGGTGCGATAAGATTCGCAAGGCTCATGGGATATCCTGACTATGATCCCATGACTGAGAAGGCCAGGAATCTGCTAAAAAAATTTGAAGAAGACGTCGAGAGGAATGAAATTCCGGATAAATTCAAGATATATTTCAAATACGTGAAGGTGCATGATACAGTTGGTGCCGTGGCACGCGTAGAGGGTGAATTTGCCGGAGCGGTTTCCACTGGTGGATCATTTCCGATGCTGAGGGGCAGAGTCGGAGATTCGCCAATCCCCGGTGCGGGGATATATGTAGGCGAGAAGGGTGCAGTAGTGGCGACGGGCGTTGGCGAAGAGATAGCAAAAAATGTGCTGTCGTTCCGCATATACAGCAGGATCGGCACTGGAAAGCTGTACGACATAATAAAGGAAGAGGTGGATAAATTCAGCGTTCCAGTTGGAATAATCGCTGTGGACGAAAAAGATTATGCATACTATGCCAATAAACCCATGGCGGTTGGATTGAAGGAGTTCTGATGCAGTTGAGCTACACGGAATCAGAGTTCTGGAATGGCATAGCGCTAAAGGCGCTGAACGAAGGTAGCATGACGTTGTACAAGAATGATCCGGTCTACGGAAAGGTGCCGAATATATCAAAAAGCGGAATATTTCGCAGATCCATAGGTGAACCTAAGGGGCAGATCGCCGACTGGCGTTTCACTATGCCATGGGATAACAGAAGCGTGCATGCAGTGGAGTACATAGACAGATACGAAATACACGTGGATAAGTACGATCCGGCAAAACATCCTGTTCTGCACCTGATAAATGATGCTCCAAAGTATGGATCCATAATACTTCCACTGCTTGCACTTTTTCCTTTATTAATCTTCAGAAAAAAATTGTAAAGGTTACTTACATTTCCTTGAAAATCTCATCATATATATTTGTCTCATTCTTGCGGTCTGCGCTGGCCGATGCAAGCTCATCTATCTTGTCCTTCCTGTAGCGCCACTGGTTGACTCTCCAGACCTTGCCATGAAGTATTGATATTTCTTCCCTGTATGTTTCCAGTATCCCATATTCTTCCAGATTGTAGAAAACGTCTCTCTCAGCGGGAGACAGCACATTGTCAAGCACGTAGTCATCGTAACCGAAGAACGAAAGCACGAAATCGGAAAGATCCTCCACATCAGGCCTCGACATGCCCTTTTTCCCGTATATGTTGTCAAGGGCCTGCAGAAGCTTCTCCCTAGTTACGATTCCCATAGAACCGGATGTTTATGTTAAGATCATTTTTAAATTTTGCTATGTATCAGCATGGCTTTTCGTATCAGATATATATTATATTTATTTTTTTGAGAGGATTAATTCGACCTTCGTATTCTCAAGCGCATTTATATGGATCTTGCCAGACATGCTCCTGACGTCTCCATTGCCGAATTTGTCCTCTGGAGATCCTCCAAAAGTTCCGAGACCAGACTGTATGCGCATTATGCAGCCATCGCCGCAGTCTATGTCTACATCCGAACCTGACTTGATCGAGTATTCTATGAGCTTGGATCTGCCGTCATCGAAGAGTATCCTAGAATAGCCCCATGGAAAGTCGTCCCTATTCCTGTAGTCTCCCCTTATCCTTTCAAGATCCTTCTCACTGTCTATGCCGATCCACATGGCTTCCTCGGTGTATGAACCGACAAGACCTTCTCTGGCCATCCTAGGGAAGACCGTGGTTTCCAGATCCCTGTCCACATATTTCTCGAAAAAGTAGGGAAAAGCCTCAGTTTTTATGTAGTAGAGCCCTGCATTTATGTAATGGTCGAGTTCTGGTTTCTCTCTGAATCTGACGATCTGGTCGCCAAAGGTCTCAACTATGCCAAACGGGCTCTTCATCTTGGTTACGAACATCGTTATGTAGTATTTCTGATCCTGTGCCTTCTTGAGAAAATTGAGGAAGTTGACATCTGTTACAGTGTCTCCATTCCTGAGAACTATATCATCGTCCTTGACCTCATCTATGAGGTTCCTTAGGGAATAAAGGGTACCCAGGGGCTTCTCCTCCCTGAGGTAGAAGATGTTCATATCCCTGAAGGTGTTTCCATATCTCTCCTCGATCTTATTGCCCAGATATCCTGAAAGTATGTAGACCGATTCAACCCCCATCACGCTGAAATCGAAAAGCTGGCGATCCATTATGGTGTAGTTGTCCTTTATCTCAACCAGCGCCTTGGGTATGGAATCAGTTATGGGTTTCAGGCGTTTGCCATAACCACCGGCTAGTATAGCACCGATCATAGAAGGCTATCGCAACTCCATTATATTTCTTTCACGCATAATGCCTGGAGAAATTTCGTCTCAGATCGGCATTCACCGTTTTACGCATCAAAAATCTATATATATGTAAAGCGTATCTTCATATGTAGGAAAGGTAATTTTTCATACCTGCCATGCGCTGATAGCGCTGCGGGACGTATGCATATGGAGGTATAGTTCATGGGATTCTTTGATGAAATGGACAATATGAGGATGAGACCGTTCCACAGGAAGATGGAGTTGCTAGCATCCATGGGTATGTTCCTCGACGGCTATGACCTTTCAGTCATAACTATGGCCATACTGCTGATGCCTGTGCAGCTCGGATTCACCAAGCTTGAGTACATACTCGTCAACGTGTCGGCCTTCGCCGGCATGATAGTTGGCGCCCCGTTGCTTGGGAGGCTATCAGACCGCATTGGGCGTAAGAAAATCTTCGGCATTGACCTCATACTCTTCGTTGTTTTTGCCATAACTGCTGGGCTAGCCACAAACTTCTGGATGATGTTTCTGAGCAGGTTCATGCTTGGTGTTGGCATAGGCGGGGACTATCCGATAAGTTCAACGATAGTATCTGAGTTTGCACCGGTGAAAAGGCGTGGTTCCTTGCTGTATGCCATGGTAGGCATGTACTGGTTCGGTTCGCTCTTTTCCAGCGTTATGAACTACGCATTCGCCTTCACCTACTACTTTTGGAGATACACCTTCATAATCGGCGGCATAGTGGCAATTCCGATCATATTTCTGAGGATGCAGATACCAGAGTCGCCGAGATGGCTCGTTAGCCATGGCCGGACGGAGGAGGCTAGCCGGGTGATAGAGAACATAACGGGCAAGGAGCCGGATCTCATGGAGGGCCTCACCGAGGGAAAGGAGGAGAAGTCGGTCAGATTCCGGGATCTGTTCGCATCGGGATTCCTACCTAAGACCATATTCGTGCTCTCCGTCTGGTTCCTCTTCGATGTAGCTTCCTACGGAATAGGTTTTTACTATCCTACAATGATAAGGGAGATTGGACTCGCTGCCACTGCACTGAACACCGCCGGACTGCGCGTTATAGCTGAAAGCGGTATGATCGTGGCGGCAGGTGCCATAGCAGGATACATAGTTGCCATGGCGCTGGCGGACAGGATTGGGAGACGTGTTCTCACACTGATGGGCGTCTTCGTGATGTTCGCACTTCTGCTCATTGGATCAATTGTCAGGATAGTATCCATAATACCACTTGTGTCCTTCTTCTTCTCGTTTGTGCTCTTCGAACAGTGGGTTGGTGCTGCAACGCTATTCTATCCGACGGAGCTCTATCCGACAAACTACAGATCAACGATACAGGGTATAGCCACCTCGGTATCGAGAGTCGGTGCGATAATGGGTGTGGTACTGTTTCCACTGTATCCAATATTCCATTCTATGTTCCTGTTTGCAGCCCTTATGTTTCTGGCTTTCATAATAACAGTTCTGTTCGCACCAGAAACAAAGAAGAAGCCACTGGAAAAGATCTGGAACACAAAGGCATAAAATATTAAAAATATTTATTTTTCAGATTTCGTATTCTTTTCCGTTGTACGGCAGAAGCACGTCATAGCCTTCCAGATCCGGCAATAGGTTCTCCCTGTGATCTCCGTGGCAAAGTACGATCTTCTTAGGATCTATGGCCTTTATGAAGCTGACCAGCTCATCGTGACCTGCATGCGCCGACATATCAAAGAATTCCACGCGCATCTTAGGCTTCACAGTCACTCCAGCTATGGTGAGTGTACCGCTTTCTAGCAGGCTCCTTCCGTTTGTACCTTCCACCTGATAACCGGTGACGAATATCGCGCTCTTCTCGTCTTCCAGCAACTTCTGAATGTATCCAAGAACTGGACCGCCGTCGAGCATACCTGAGGTCGATATTATGATATCGCTCCTTATGGCATTCTCCCTCATGTTCCTGCCCTTTATGATCCTGACCTTGCTAAGGGCTCTCAGGAACTCCTTCTTGGATCTCAGGAAGCCCGGTGTATTGAGATATATGGTGCTTATATCGTTGCCCATGCCGTCCACAGCAACATCGTAGCCCATGTCTGCTATGGTCATTATGAGTTCCTGTGTTCTACCAACGGCGAAGGCCGGCATGATCACCTTGCCACCACTGTCTATGACCTCCTTTACACTGTCTCTGAACCTCTTCCTGACGTCCTCTCTGCTCTCATGGTTCTTACCGGCATAGGTACTCTCTATGATCAGAACGTCCGTCTTTATGGGCTTTGCGCCATTGATTAGGTACGTGTCTATGGTGTTCACGTCGCCCGTAACCGTAACAGACATGCCGTCTTCGAACTTCCACATAGTGGAACCCGGTATGTGCCCTGCAGGATACGGCGTAGCAA
Organism: Thermoplasma sp.; assembly: GCF_023256435.1. Taxonomy (GTDB): domain Archaea; phylum Thermoplasmatota; class Thermoplasmata; order Thermoplasmatales; family Thermoplasmataceae; genus Thermoplasma. Next base: position 32,985 of record NZ_JAGDXM010000026.1, read on the forward strand.
CCATGCTGCCGATCTCTATCGGCTCAAAGTATCTTGCCGGCCTCATGTTCGCAAGCGCGCTGTTTATGTCGTCCTCGTTGAACATCGCTGGATATCCTTCCAGATTGGTGACCTTGAGGGCATCGCGAAGCAAAGGCTTCATCGTGTTCAACGTCATCTGAGTTGCATACAGATCAGGTTCACTCTTGTGGTAGTAGACAGGTATTGCTCCGATGTGATCCAGATGCGAATGCGTTATGAACATCGCATCTACCGGCTCTGGAGGCAACGGGTACTGTGGAGGTTTCTCCGGTATCACGCCGTAGTCCACGATCACGCTGGTATCTCTATCGGTTATTTTCACTCCTAGTCTTCCTACTTCTTCTGCACCACCTAAAAACTTCAATTTCATTTTCATCACATTTTAGCGTTATCTAAACGAAGAGAGCATGAGCACGTCCTCTCTTTTTTTATTAGAGGAAGTGCATTGAACAGGATGTCTCGCACCTTGCGGTCGTTCTGTTTCATTATGTTCATCACTTCCCTGGCATCAACCGGTTTAGTTGACCATACATCGTAATCCGTTACGGAAGCGATAACCGAATAACACAGCGCAAGCTCGCCTGCCAGACTTACCTCCGGCACAAGCGTCATTCCAATTATATCCGCAAATTGCCTGAACATCTTCGATTCTGCTCTCGTTGAGAATCTAGGACCCTCAATCGTTATATATGTACCTGAATTATGAACTGGGATTTTAAGATTTCTGGCCACTTCATATAATATAGAATTCATCTCCGGGCAGAAAGGATCGGCCTCGGAGATATGATACACCTGAGGTCCATCATAGAAGGTCAGTTCACGGCGTTTGGTGAAATCGATGTACTGATCCGGGATCACTATCTCTCCAGGCTTGTAGTCTTCCCTTAAGGAACCAACGGCATTCAGCCCGATGATCCTCTCAACACCGAGATCATGAAGGGCCCAAATATTGGCCCTGTAATTCACCTTATGAGGCGGTATGGTATGCTTCTTTCCATGCCTTGGAATGAATGCAACCTCTACTCCATTAACATCTCCAATCTCTATTGCATCGGAAGGCTTTCCGAATGGCGTATCCATCTCTTTCTTAACAGATTCAGGCATAAGATCGTAAAGTCCACTGCCTCCAATGATACCTATGTAAACCATCTTTACCGTCACTTCAATTTAGATGTAAAGAAAAATTTAACTCTTCTCGAAAAACTACAAAATTTCAAAAGCAAGCAACCTCTGGCTGAAGTTTCGGATCTGAACATGGTTGATCGAATGCGGTATCAGAAGTACCATGTACTCTGATTGACTAAAAATAGTTCGATCAAAATGAAACCTGTCTGATATTATAGCTTATATCCCTATCATCTCTAACTTAGGATGTAGGATTCGAAAACATAATTTCCTCATTCAACAAATTTCGGACCATGAAAGAGCACTCAAAACTATTGGAATCATAATTTTAATGATGAGACGATGCGACAAGCACTACTCTGATATCTGGAGTAGTTATTGGTGGTACTGTTCAATAAATTATCTTTAAATTCCGACAGACGTCGAAATCGTCTCTAAGCACTGGTGAGCAGGGAAAAGTTTTTTAGCCTTTTTCAATATCCATTTTGCTTTTCTGCAGGTGTGGTGTAGCCTGGTAGCACGAGAGCCTTCCAAGCTTTCGACTCGGGTCCAAATCCCGACACCTGCATCTCAGTCTAGCAGTTCTAGCTGCGTTCTTACTGAGATGGATTTGAATATGATTTCTTCGCCTATAGGCGAGATTGGAAGTTTGAGAGAAACTTTAAGAGGAAAATATACTGGCTTCCACCGATGGGTGGATTTATAAATTCTATGAAGGTTCTTTTTGTATACTCTCCGAAAATAAAGTGGCGCAATACGGAATGAGATCTGTGCGATCCCAATTTACGACTGTGGATATCGAAATATGGGGCTTATACAGGATATATTCATATAGACATATATCTCTTCGTTGAAATGAAAAATTCGATTATTCAGCGTAAGATTGGTTTGCAGAGCTCGTTATCCCTCTGGTAAATTGTGGATCTCAGATAGATTTATGAATATATTGATATATTTGAATAAATCTTAAATAGTATTTTTAGCTATTAATCATATGAAAGCTAGTAAGATATATATACTAGATTTTGGCTGGTTAGGTGGAGACATTGGATGGTTTCTGCCAGGACAGCTTGGCGGAGCAATGACTTACGGCAACAGGCAACCAAAAAGAGAATGGATAGAAATTCCAATAACAGGCGCAGTTATAGAACATCCAGAGGCCAGAATACTTTTTGATACTGGCATATCACCAGACGCAATGAAAACCCATGAAAAAGGCCTGATGGAGGCCTTTCCTATAATAAAGATGGACGAAGAGAATCATATAGAAAAACAGCTTGGATTGTTAGGACTGAAACCTGAGGACATAGACTTCGTGGTAATCTCCCATCTCCATCTGGATCATGTTGGGCAGGCATCCGTCTTCAGGGACGCAAAGGTTCCTCTGATCGTACAGCGCAGGGAACTGGAAAGCGCGTTATCGATGATATGGCAGGGGAAGAGTGGCGCATACGACTATTCTGATCTTTTGCCATTGAAGGGGGCAAGATGGATGACTCTGGATGATCCTGTTTTCGAAATAGTGGATGGAGTTTCAGTTGAATTTACTGGTGGGCATACTGCCGGACACCAGGTCATGAATGTAGAGACTGAAAAGGGCAACAGGTATACGATGACCGGTGACTTCCTCCATTTACCGAGAGAGTACGAGGTCGAGGCAAAGGGATGGCTTTTGTCCGATGCACAGGAATGGAATTCGTATATAAAGAAGATGAAGATCCGGGAAGCTGCACGAAGGCAGAAATTGATAATAAGCCATGATCCTGGAATCTGGGATAAATATCCGCATGCACCAAAATATGTGGAGTGAGATCATGAAGGGCAGCTACCTAGTATCTACAGAATTTAATGACAATGCGTTCGTGATCAATGTACCAAAGATAAAATTTGGAATGAACATAAGCCATGAGGTGGGCAAGGATGCCAGATCGCTAGGATTAAAGAGCGTACTGATTGTTGTTGGCCCCAGGATCAGTAATTCAAAGCAGTTCAACAAGATCCTCTCCTCACTGGACAATGCAGGTATAAAATACAATATTTTTGACAGAGTGAAGACGGAACCAGATGATGAATCGCTGAAGAAAGGATATGAAGATATAAAAGGAATGAAGATTGATGGATTCATCTCAGTAGGTGGCGGTTCTACGATCGATACCGCAAAGATACTCAATTTGCTTTACAGATATCCGAGGGACATAATGGACTACATAAACAAGCCCATAGGAAAAGGTATGATACCAGAGGGGGAACTCCTTCCGCATATTGCCATACCAACCACAGCTGGAACCGGAAGCGAAACGACCAATGTAACCATATTCGATGTGGAGCATATCCATGTGAAGACGGGGATAAGCAATCCATTCATAAGGCCGAGTCTTGCCATAATAGATCCCCTGAATACACTGACCATGCCTCCGAAGGTAACAGCCTCAACCGGCCTTGATGTTCTAAACCACGCCATAGAATCCTATACTTCTCATCCATATACGGCGAGGCCTCCTGTCGTTTCTCCTGATGAAAGACCAGTTTATTCAGGCAGCACTCCTATAGGAGACCTTTTTGGACTACAGGCTATTGAATGGGTTCACACATATTTGAGAAGGGCGTATGCTGATCCGCTCGATATAGAGGCGAGGTATTATATGGCCATGGCTGCAAGCATAGCTGGAATGGGATTCGGACATGTTGGCGTCCATATACCTCATGCCATGGCTTATCCCATCGCCGGAATGATCAAGGGATGGCACCCGGAAGACTATGACTTCGGATACCCTATATCGCCGCATGGGATAAGCACGGCTATACCTGCGGCCTATGTTTTCCGATACCTCTCTAACTTTGTCCCAGAAAAGTTTGCTGATGTGCTATCTGCCTTGGGATATGACAGCGATGGCCTCGAACCGCCAGAGATTGGCGATGCAATTTTTGATTATTATATGAATCTGCTGCATACACTAGGAATTCCTGACAATCTTACAGATCTGAATTTCACCCAGTCTGACCTGGATAAACTGGTGGAAGGTACGCTAGCGCAGCAGAGGTTGCTAGGTCTTTCCCCTAAAAAAGTAGATAAGGCAGACATAGAATTACTATTCAGGGAAGCGATGGGAAAATGATCAGGACGAGGAATCCATACACTGGAGAGGTACTTGCCACCTACGATGAGGAAGATGCGAATGGTGTGCTGGAAAAGATAAAAAATCTCAAGGAGTATCAGAAGAGGTGGAGAAAGGATCTGGGTGAAAGGATCGAAGTCCTCAAAAGGGCAAGAATAAACTTTGAACAGCATATCGATGATCTTTCAAAGCTTATGACCATGGAGATGGGAAAGCCAATCTCTCAAAGCGTGTCAGAGATAAAGAAGTCAATATGGCTGATGGATTACGTTATTGAAAACGCGGAGAGATTTCTGTCTAAGGAGATCGTGAAGACTGAGGCCAGGATGAGCTATATCAGATTCGATCCTATCGGAACCGTTCTCATCATAATGCCATGGAATTTCCCTGTCTGGCAGGTCATGCGTGCAGCCGTGCCCGCTCTTGCGGCTGGAAATACCGTGATACTCAAACATGCATCTATCGTTTCCGGCACGAGCCTGAAGATCCAGGATCTTTTTGATACCGAAGCCTTCAGATCAACGATCACCAGCGGAAAGACTGCCTCTGAAATGATACCGTACGTAGATGGCGTGTCATTCACTGGATCTACAGCGACAGGTTCCGCCATAGCAGAAAAGGCTGGCAAAAACATTAAGAAGTTCGTTATGGAGCTCGGCGGTTCTGATCCGTTCATAGTTCTTGATGACTATAACCTGAAAGATGCCATAAAGAATGCAGTTTTTGGGCGTCTCCAGAATAACGGCCAGAGCTGCATTGCATCAAAACGATTCATAGTGAATAGGAAAATAGCTGATGAATTCATAGCTGGCCTGAGGGAGGAGTTTTCAAGGACGAAGATAGGCGATCCCCTTGATCCGGATACCTTCCTCGGGCCGCTTTCCAGTACAGAACAGAAGGAGACAGTTTTAAGGCAGATATCAGATCTTAAGCCTAAATCTGACATCGTAATAGGCGGAGATTCTAATGGTAACATAGTGATGCCTACGATTCTTCGAACAGATGTGCCGTATCAGGAGGAAATATTCGGGCCAGTTGCGGTGGTGAAGATCTTCGATACTTACGATGAGGCCGTACGCCTTGCCAATGAAACACCGTTTGGGCTTGGATCTTCAATATGGGGAAATCCTGACGAGGCAGAAAAACTGGTTCCGGACATCGAAGCAGGGATGGTTTTCATCAACAAGATCGTGGCCTCAGATCCGCGTTTGCCGTTTGGTGGTGTCAAAAAGAGCGGTATAGGGCGTGAATTATCCAGGTACGGTATGATCGAATTCACCAACATAAAGACTGTATGGATCAACTGATGCTATGCGCACCACCCTCTCAGTTCCATATCGATAAGATATTGATATCGACGATCATGAATAATATCATCAACGGCTATAGTGCGATGAGCGTGGGCATCATTGCCTAAGCCGTTGACCTTAACTTTTCCAATCAGATCCACACATCCTACCAGCTGTTCCCATAAATTTGCGAGCTACTCCTAAGCTAAAGCTGTTGAGATTTACAGCTTCCCCCAAACCCCTAACTT
>NZ_JAGDXM010000033.1 GCF_023256435.1 Thermoplasma sp.
CTAAAGCTGTTGAGATTTACAGCTTCCTTCAAATCCCTAACTTCTCTTTTAAACAACTGTTCCTAACGAAGAAGACCAATGAATCTAATCGTTGAAGCAGTTTATTCTTAAAGCTTCCTCTAAACATCTAACTTTTCCATAAACAATAATATGTCATGATGAGATAGCGTATCATGAAAATAACGGTTGCACATACCCCTGATCCGGACGATGCCTTCATGTTTTATGCCATGTTTCAGGGCAAGATAAAGACAAAGTTGCAGTACGAGCAGATAATAAAGGATATAGAGACCTTGAACAAGGAATCAAAAGATGCCAGGTATGAGGTTACTGCCATTTCAGCCAATGGATACGTGCAGGTCAGCGACAGATACATGCTTACTAGATCTGGAGCGAGCTTCGGAATAAGCTACGGCCCCATCGTTGTGGCTGCTCATGATGTGGACCTCTCCAGGGCAAGAATGGGTGTACCTGGATATATGACCTCGTCATATCTTCTGTACAGAATGTTCGGGCCAGAGTCTAAGGAGTATGTTGAGATAAGGTTCGATAAGATCCCGGATGCAATACTTAGTGGGGATATCGATGCAGGCATACTCATACATGACGAGCAGTTGACCTACGAAAAACACGGGCTGAAGAAAATATTCGATATATATGCAGCATGGAAAGAATACGCCGGAAATCTACCAGTCCCTCTTGGTTTTAACGCAATAAGGAAAGATCTTCCCAAAGAGACGATAGCGGGATTCCTGGACGATTTCGAGCGATCAATAAGGTATGCTATGGCACATGAGGATGAAGCGGTAAGATATGCGATGCAGTATGCGAGATACACGGATATGGAAATGGAAAAGAAATTTGTAAGGATGTACGTGAACGATCTTTCCATCGATTTCGGAGAAACCGGCCGAAAGGCTCTGGAACTTTACTATAAACGCGCTGAGGAAAAAGGCCTTATAAAGCCATTCAAACCTGAAATCGTCTGATTTTTCTTTTTATATGGAATTTTAAAGTTTAAGAAGTGCCGACTGTTAGAATATTTTCAAATGGAAGACGCTCTCTGCGGAAAAAGCATCGAACATCAATATAAGGGATGACTGGATTTCTGCAAACGCAGATGGATCTCGCCTGAAATCATATTTGAAGTCCGAGTAAGTATTGAGCATCAGGCCTTGCGTCATGAATATCTACCGTATCAATCCGAAATGCTTGAAAATATCATCGATTTCCTCTCCATATGAATAGTCTGAAACATAATCGCTCATGGACTTTATGTTCTCGGTTGCATTCGCGGGGCATGCTTTCCTGACCGGAAGCTGAAACATAGGCATATCATTGTTTGAATCCCCGATTACAAGCATCTCATCAAAATTCAAAGAGTACTTCTCCCTGAGTTTTTTCACCGCGAAGGCCTTATCCTCACCTGCATTCATCAGATGCCATGAATAGCCGCTATAGAATATCACGAATCCTCTGGCTTCAGCCTCACGACGAACATAGTCAACATCCTTTGGATCTATATCGAAGCCGGTTGAGGCCTCTCTCCATTTGTTGGTGAGTATGCTTCTCATTGACGTCTTCTTTGACATCTCCTCCAGAAATTTGTTAGTGTCCTCATTGCTGAAGAATTTCTGTATTGAACCGTCATTATCATACATTATACCGCCATTTTCGCCGAAAACTGGACCGTTTATTCCAAGAAATATCTTCAGTGCATAAACAACTGGAATTACGTTGCCACTCAACAGTGATACAAGCAGGCCGTTCTTCTCGGCTTTTCGAATGCTCTGAATGGCTGATGTTGATATGAGGCGATCTTTATCGGTCAATGTTCCGTCGACGTCTATTGCGGCTAACCTGATCATGCGTGGAAATTGTTATGATACTAATAACGATTATTGAATGTTGATAACAAAGAAGGATATTGAGGTAATTGCGAGATCGCGCATAGATAAGCTGCATCGTTATGCCTTGAACACAGGCGATAGGAGGTATATAATTCAGATGGAAAGAATAGCCAAAAGAATGGACATAACATTACCGGCGAGCATTAAAAGGAGCTACTGCAAAAGATGCAAGAACCCTTACAGAGGCGAGATCGTCAGAATAAAGAAAAATCTTGTAACTGTAAAATGCCCTGTTTGTGGAGATATAAGGAGGTTCCAGATCAATCGCTGACTGTTTCTATCTCAAACAGTACGTTGAAACCGGCGAGGGTGGCATGTATCTTATCGGCAAACCAGATAGCGTCCTCTGGTGTCGCGCCGTTTCCCCATTCATAAACCATATCCTGCTCTCCTATGACTGGTTTGAAACCAAGCGATCTAAGCCTGTTTATGACCTCACTAGGTCTCGCACCTTCGCTCGAGAATGAGACCTTTATGTAAGTTTTCATTGATATCCATGGGTCATTTTCACTTAATATAAAAGATTTGTTCAGTCGAAATGGATAGTATATATAGGATTAGATAGTATTTATTCATATAAAATTGCAATTTGTCTATTTTTGAGAAATTTTTATATCTTTTTATATACTGATAATGCCTCTGGAATCAAGCAAATTTTTTAAATTTTGTTTTGATTAACATCCATAGAAATTCTGCCCCAAAAAGTGTTGAAGATGAAACCTATAATTGTGAAAAAAGGCGATATAAGGAGGCTTCTTAAGGAGAGCGGTGAGATCGACGGCAATGATGGGCGCATATCCGTCGCAGCCAGGATACTCTATGAGTTCGGAGATCGCATAGTATTTGTGAAAGCCTATGAGAATGAAGACATAGATCTAAAGATAAAGAACAGGAAGAATGATTACAGGTATGTGAAGGTCATAGGATCACAGAATGGAGAATTTCACATAATGGATCTTCCCATTGGAGAAAGAAAAATCGGAACGGATACGTTATATAACAAGATCATTTCAAGCGAAACGTTTGGATCAGACATAAGAAATGAAATTTTGAACATGATAAGCTTCGAAATGAAGCGCAGAAATTCAATATGGATACTTGTTGACAAGGAGAATCATGCATATTATCCATTTACCACGCATTCAATAACGGAGATAATCCTCCATGACGTTGAATACAGATTTGAGAGAGGTATGATTGAAAGGACTATTGAGATAAAGGTTCCAATACAGTTCATAGATAACTACTGGCAGAGATACCTGAAGTCAAAGAATAGAACACCGGGAGAAGTCTGGGCATCTATGATCGTGCAGTAATACTATGCGCTGCTTATCGCCTAAGCATCGTATTTTCCCTTCAACGAAGAGACGTCTGGTTGTAAGGGCTATATTCCGTATAGGCGCTATATCGTGATGCCCACAAGCGTATTTTCGAACTACGACATCCTTAATGTTATTGGTATTGCGATATTTTAATGAAATTTTATTATCGATGGAAGTCATTGTATTTTCTGTTTGAAGAGGTAGTTTTTAAAGCTTCCTCAACGTATAATGCTAACTTTAACTTCATCTTTATGACACGGTCAAGCATTTTTTGTATCATGGATACAGTGGCATCCGCTCAGACGAAATTTCATATCATGTATAACAATACGACAGGGAAATGATAGTAGTCACTGGTATGCCTGGGGCTGGCAAGGATGAATTTGTGAAGGTTGCAAAGAGCCTGGGCTTCGTCGATCTGCACATGGGCAATACGGTCAGAGAATTTGCAAAGAGATCTGGAGTGCCTGAGATAGACCATGAAATTGGGAATTTTGCCACTTCTGAAAGAAAGAAGTACGGCATGGACATCTGGGCTGTTAGAACCGCACAGAAAATAACCGATGATAGTCACACCGTTATAGATGGGCTTCGTAATTATGAGGAACTTCAGTATTTTTCCAGATTTTCTGAGAATCCTTATGTAGTCGCTATTTTTGCAAGCAGAAAAGATAGATTCGACAGGATACTCAAAAGAGACAGACCTGATGACATAAGAACAATGGATGAACTCATCGAGCGCGATATGAGGGAGCTGTCATGGGGCATAGGCAACGTTATAGCACTTGCGGATTACATGATAGTGAATGATGACACGCTTGAAGTGTTCCATGAGAGATGCAGAAAGTTGCTGACAGAGAAATTCTCCATCAGCAACAGGGCATAATATTTTTATAAAAACGAAAAAAAATTAGAAATACGTGCCAGCATAAATAGCAATGGACTGCCAGATGGAGTTGCATTAGAGGAAAGCCTGTAAACTGCAATATAAAATATGGGAAAGTTTTTATCGCTCGATTTAATCCGCTCTTGCATTGTGGGTCCGTAGCTTAGCTAGGTAGAGCGATGGACTCTTAATCCATAGGTCGGGGGTTCGAACCCCCTCGGACCCGTCTACGCTAGTACGGTCTCATGTGAACTAGCATTTATTTCTACGTTGAGAAAAATTTATTCATCTTCTCCCTGACAAATTTTGGGTTCATTTCCGGATCCATGTTTGTTTAGAACTGTGTGTCTGTCGGACTAGCATTACATGGGTGGGTTTGCACAAATCTGATGTCAATCCTTTCAATACCAATTTTCCTGCTTCCCCTAAGAAATGTTGTTACAACACAGTGTCCTCATACATAGAGATGGATTCCTGAAAATGCGTGCTTTCCAAACTTTAAGATATTGTTCCTTTGACCCTTCTGGCAACCCTTAAAATTGGCTTGTTGTGGCCATCGAAGAATTCCATGTCAAATCTGTTCAAAGGTTTCATTCATCAAGCATCTCCATTCTTTCCCTCAGTGCAGCGATGAACTCCCTGAAGTTCCTTGACTCCCTGATGGCATCCTCTATGATGCCTGAGTCATGTATCTTCCTGTCATTCCATCCCTTCCTGTAGCCTTCACTTCTGACCGCATTTATCACGGCATCGTCAATGTTGACAAGTGTTCCTTTCACATTCATAGCAGAGCTTGAATTAAGAACCGTATAAAAGCCGTCCTATCTCTCTGCAAAATGAGAAAAAGAGCATTCAAATATTTTGAGTATATCTGGCACCTTTTGGGAAAGAAACCTTATAAACGTTAGGAGATTCTTAAGAGGTGAAAATAATGACAGATTTTTTTGAAGACCTGAAGAACGCTGCTATTGAGAGTGCTCAGCTACTGCGGGATCAAGTAGATGTTAATGAGAAAGAATTTGAAAAAAAGGGTGTGGTTTTTGAATTCCAGCTGGTGGCAGAGATTTATCACGCACTTAGAAATAAACAATATC
>NZ_JAGDXM010000053.1 GCF_023256435.1 Thermoplasma sp.
ATGGTAGGATTTACCAGTCCATCTATAACAAAATATTCTTGTGGAGACGAATTCAAATTTACCATCTCCGATCCACGATCCATGAGATCGTTTATTGAGGCTGAAATTCCGGTGGAAAGGCTGTAGGCAGATGCCAGAAGGGACGGATCCGGCTGTGCATAATAGCAGACTATGAGGGAATTGTATATCTGCCTGAAATCCTGAGTCTTTATGACTGTTCTCACCCGATCGTCGCTGTCTACATTGAATCTGTCGCCTGAGACTATGCCTATGTCTGGATGGTCTCCGCCTATGTCGATCTGATACATGTCGCCCTGCATGTGATCCGCACCCCTGCTGGATGTTGCGTAGACTATGCCCTGCAGTTTAAATGCTCTGGGATCGTGCAGTGGTATCTCTAGGCCCTTCACTGTCGCTATGAGATCCCTATCTATGCCCATAGAGGTGGAGAACCTGTAAAGGCCATCGGCTATCCTGTTTCCAGGTCCCTTCCTCATGGCTATGTCCAGTATCATCCTGCCTATGTGGTCGAAGTTATCAGAATAATACGATTCTATCTGATCATCCTTTACGACCCCTGACTTTACAAAATATCTCAGGGCTGAAATGATAACGCCAGTACTGATGGTGTCCATGCCCAGCCTGTTGATAGCATGGTTCCAGTCGAGGATCTTCTGGAAGCTCGTGTTTCCCAGCAAGGGACCTAACGCGGCCACAGTTTCATATTCAGGCCCGTCTATAGTGATGCCGTTGTATTTCACAGTCCTTCCGCAGCCTATCACACAAGTCGCGCAGTTATAGCTGGATACGTTGTAATCCTCATGAAACTTTATACTGCTCAGATCGTCGAATTGGAATCTTCGGTCCATGAAGTAATTTGCTGGAATATCGTTGAAACCGATCCCTCCATCCATCCAGATCATGCTGCCATAGCTTCTGAAGCCGGATACGACGGGCGACTCAATTATGGTTTTTGACGCTTCCTTTACAACACGGTTGTATTCCAATCTGTCGCTTACCTCCACGATCTTCCTTCCATAGACAGCTATCGCCTTCAGCTTCTTCGAACCCATGACGGCACCGAGTCCTGTTCTACCAGCTGCGCGACCTTCATCATTCATTATTGATGAGAACAGAACAAGGTTTTCACCTGCCGGGCCTATGCACATTACCGAGTAGTTCTTATCCTTCTTCAGCTTTTTCTGGGTCTCGTATATATCGAGTCCCCATAGTTCCGGCGTTCTGACTATTCTGAAGTCTCCGTCCTCGATGAATATGGAAACTGGAACGTCGGATTTTCCCGTGATCACCATACCATCAAAGCCAGATCTCTTGAGTTCAAATCCAAATCTTCCACCTGAATTGGATTCGCCCAGAAAGGTCGTCAGGGGGCTTCTGCTCACAACCTCATGCCTTCCGGAATTCGGAAAGGCGGTCCCGACCAGGGGCCCAGTCATTATTATAAGGGGATTTTTTTCAGAAAAAGGATCGAAGTTCCCGCCGTATCTTGTGAAGAGATATGATCCTACGCCGACCCCGCCTATGTATTTTTCCCAGACGTCCTCCGGGATTCCATCCGTCCATGCGTCGCCGCGCGTCAGATCAATGAAGAGAATCCTGTTCCAGAAACCTGGCAAATCAATCACCGTAGGCCTTAAGATATATGGATCTAATGTCGTCCTCGCCTGCGATCACTGGATTGAAAGCAAGTTCGCTGTCTGCCATGGCCTTTTCCACCATCTCATCGATGCTTGTTAGGTAGCGCTTCCTGTCTATTCCCAGATCCCTCACACTGATGGGCTGTCCTATCCTCGCATACAGATCCCTTAATGCAGACACGGCATCGCTGTAGCCCAGGCGTCTGGCTATCCTCTCATATTTGCGTTTGGACGGTTCGTCTGAAGAATTGAATTCTATCACGTATGGCAGGAACAGGCCAACGCAGGTACCGTGAACAACATGATGCGTGGATCCAAAACTGTGGCCTAGCGCATGCGCCAGCGCGGTACCACTGTTGGTGAAGGCGATACCGGCCATGGTTGCGGCCAGATGCATATTTTCCCGTGCACTCTCATCTCCCTTCATAGATCCTTCTATATTATCAAATATGGTTTCTATTGCCTTTTCAGCCAGAGCATCGGTGAATATGGTTGATGTATTGGCGGTAAGCGCCTCAAAGGAGTGCACGAGCGCATCAACGCCAGTAGGTCTTATAATGTTTGGATCCGAGGGTGTAAGCGAAGCATCGAGTATTGATACATAGGGCACAAGATCGAAGTTTCCAAGGGCAAGTTTTCTGCCCTGATCGTTCACCACTATCCCGAAGGAGACGTCGCTTCCGGTTCCAGACGTTGTAGGAACGGCTATGAGTTCAGCTTTGAGATCAAGGGGCTCGAAGGGGTTGACATCTGCAATGCTCCTATCTGGGTATGATATCTTTACGTCCAGCGACTTGGCGAAGTCTATCACGCTTCCACCGCCAATGGCAATTATCGTTCGTGGCTGAAATCCGGAGAGGCTTGAATATGCTGACTCAATCGCAGCGATCTCTGGCTCCGGCTTAACGTCATCAATTACGCGATAATCCGTTCCGTCCAGGGATCGTCTTATTCTATCCCCGAAGATCTTCATGATGTTTCTGTCGGTGACAACAAGCACCGGTTCCTTAAGCTGCATGCTGTCCTTTATAGATTCGATGATGTCCCTCTGCTGATATATTTTTCTTGGCAGAGTTATGATACCCATGATATCACGCCAGGTATTTGGTGGGTATGCTCTGCGCCACCTTGACCATGGCTATGGCTGCAGATGCGTACCTCAGGATGAGGGCCATGTTACCCTTAACCTTAAGCTGGCCTGTAAGCATGGCCTGTGTCGGATTTATCTTTCCATCGATGATCTTCCTCCAGTTTGCATAGGTTGCGGTGAGCACGAATGGTGCCGATCCATCCCCTTCCTTTACAACCTCGCACTTCTCGCATTTTCCATCCTTCAGATAGAGGGTGAAGGATCCAAATTCTGGTTTTTCTGATAATGAACCGGTATCAGAAATCGTGAACATTATTGGATCTTTCCAGCCCTTGCCTGCCTTGTTGTAATCAGGCGATTCCGATAGCCTTCTGCAGTATTCATCCACCCATGTCTGCGATGGAAACAATATCTCTTCTACCATACGATATATATAAGTACTTTGCTATATAGATTTTTCTAAACGATTTGAAGATCGATCGCTTATCCGTATATCAGGTTGAGATAATTGATCCTTTCGCGTTCTGCTTCATCTTCTGAGATTCCGTTGATCCTCTTCATGGCATCTATACACCGGTCAAGCTTTGATCTTCCGGAATCTTCTGAAAAGATGAAATGGCCTTCCCTCCTCCACAATATGTCATCGGCATGAACGGCACCCTCGTACAGAACGTCATAGGCGTAGCTGATCTCATCATCGTCCATCTGGCCGTATTGCCTTATTATTTCGTCCTTTACATCATCTATCCGTCTTCTGTATTTTAGCGAGATGGCTGGTTCCGTCTTAATATCAAATTTTTTCAGTATTTCCCTTGATATTTTGATCGCTATTGTTCTGTAGGTCGTGAGCTTTCCTCCGACAACATTTACTGTGTTTCCAGCTTTGATTATGCGATACTCCCTGCTTATCTTTCCTGGATCTCCCTTGCCGAACAGCGGTCTAAGACCAGAATAGGCATTGATGACGTCTGATCTTTTCAATCCTGGGACATAGCTCTTGACAGAGTCTATGAGATACTGTATATCAGCCTCATCCGGCGAAACCATGGCTGGATCACCGTTATATTCTTTTTCTGTAGTGCCTATGATGGATACATCACCTCTTGGAATGATGAACACCTGCCTGCCGTCAATGGGTGATCTGAGTGCGATGGCTATATCGACCGGGAAAAGATCCCTCTTTATTATTATGTGATCGCCTTTGCTCAGTTTGATCAATTTTGCGGCCTCTTCAAGTTCAGGGTAGTGATGCGCCATCATCCTGAAAATATCACCGACCCAAGGCCCAGCTGAGTTTACAAGGAATCTAAAGGGTACTTCAAAATGGTCGCCCGTAAACTTATCCACAACCATCGCGGATGAGGCGCGTTTTCCATCGAAATTTATACTCATAACCTCCGCATAATTGATCGCCCATGATCTTTCCCCTATGGAAGAAAAAATGTTGTCCATAACCAGTCTGGCGTCGTTGACCACACCTTCCGCATAAATATAGCCCCCCATCTGCGGAGTATGGGCAAGGAAGGGATACTCTGCGGAGAGTTCCTCTCTTGAATACCATTTTGCCTTTATTTCCTTTGAGAAGAATGAGTAAAGCCACAATCCGAATCTCAGAGTATTTCTGGACCAAGAGTTTGCATCAACTGGTATCAGGAAATTTTTCTTTCCAACGAGATCCGTATGTTTGATGAGAAAATCTCTTTCCCTGACTGAATCCATCACGACGGAAAACTGACCGTTTGCGATGTATCTTAGGCCACCATGTATCAGTTTCGAAGATCTGCTGCTTGTGCCAGAGGCAAAATCTCTGGCTTCCACAAGTGCAACTTTCAATCCTGAATTTGAGAGTGCATTGAATATGCCTGATCCAGTGATCCCTCCCCCGATGATCAGCACATCCACGCCCTGCTTCATCATGGATACTGCCTTAGCCCTGGATTCCAGCACCTGTTTATTCATCGGCCTTCTGGAGATCTAGCATACCCATCGATTTAAAGTTAGCGTCTGACATTATGCTGAAAAAATTTTCAGCGTGCTCGCAGAGCGTTCAGATCGCGTCTTGAACAAGAGTTAAAAGAGAAGTTAGGAGTTTGAGGGAAGCTGTAAATCTCAACAGTTCTAGCGATGAGACACATGGACTTCCCCCCAATAAATAGAAAGATCTATAAATTGTCTTTACATATTTTTTTGAATCCTCCATTATAATCAAA
>NZ_JAGDXM010000037.1:0-10323 GCF_023256435.1 Thermoplasma sp.
GGGTGGGAATAATAGTATAAGATATTCCAAATTAAAAAGCCGATCGCTGGTTCGATTTTTCCTATCTGGGGGACTATTTTATTAACATACATATTCTATCAAGGTATAATATAGGACTAGGTGGAATCATAATTCGTTATTCTCGTGGTGTCGATATTTGTATCCTTTGAAATGCAAGTCCATGTAATGTATAGTGTTAGTATAAGGCCAAAAGGGGTAATATAGCAGAAAGCATCTTTTCATATATATCGCCACATAATCCGAAAGAGTCAATAACAATAGAAAAATGATTAATTTCTACGATCCTAACTGCTTTAATTTGATTATTCATAAATTTTTCAAATTATTTCAAAATTTCCCGATTACTACTGCATAATGTTCCTATCATGAAATTATGGTGCTTCGGTCAATTTCAATATTTCAATATAATCTGGCAGCGCTGTAACATCAAGATCCATAATGGCCCGATCCGTCTGAGAAACGATGCTGTCCCTTAGATTGGTATCGAACTGAATCTTCATATTGTTTAGGAACATGATGATGCCTCCCACCGCAACGTGATATCCATAGAAGAGTCTCAATGTTTGGTTTTCAATCAATCTCTTTACAGTATCTGTCAATATTCTACCTGCCATCACCGTTCCACCTACCAATGCCATATCTACCCGATGATCGAAGAATTCAGTCATTCTATTCAGGATCCTTGCATCATATTCTCCAGCCTCATCCAGAATTTTCTTTGCTATAGCATCCCCTTTATACGCCAGCATAGAGATCCTTGGGGCCATCAAAGCAACCTTTCTTTTTGGATGATCCCCTTCGAGATCGTTTATGGCCTGAATGAAATCATTTCCAAAATGTTGTTCAACAGCTCTGATCAATGAGTCGCCAGCTATGAGACCATCGTACTGCTCTTCACTCAGAGTTATGGCCCTTTTAGCAATCCAGGAAGCAGATCCCTCGTCACCTGCGAACCATCCCCAACCGCCGATCCGATTCAAATGATTCTCTTTCTGATATATTCCTATGCTTCCCGTACCTGGAGCAAATATTAGACCATCGTGAAATAGATTTGCCATCCTATAGGCAAATACTCCGTCGTTTTCAATGTAGAAAATACGATTGCCTGCGACAGTTTTTGCCAATCCACGGCCAATGTCATTTGCCTTCGGAGAGTCCCCGTATCCTGCTATTCCCAATACGAGGTCATAATCATCGGTTCTCCTCAGAGAAGTTGCCATATCTATAGCCTTTCTAATGTTATTAGCCGCAGTTTCTATAGAAACTGAAAAATAATTGGACGGCCCAGCAATTCCGACTCCAAGAACCTCCTCCGCTTCCGTATCATAATATATGGCAAAAGTCTTTGTTGCACCGCCATCGACCGAAACGATCTTCATTTTACCACCTTGGTGAGTTTCTTTGGATGATCAGGATCTATATTGCGTGCGATTGCGGATCTAAGAGCCAGAATTTGCAGGGGAATTATATCAGCTATGGCCCGCAATAGAGGATCGTCTAGACCGCTGATGAGATCAGATCCGACGGTATCTACCAAGAGAAATTTGGAAGTATATGTTCTGATCTTATCAGAAGGCACATCGCTAATGCACACCACCAAAGTCTGATCATCTAAGGTCTCTATGTATCCATGTTGGTATTCTCTGAAAGGAAAGCCCTCTGCATCTATTCCTGCCGTCTCTCGAAGCTTAAGCGCACCCTCCATCGCAGAAACATTGAATATTCCGGATCCAAGAAATATCGCCTTCTTGAAAGAAAAATCCAGACTCATAGAAGCAGATTTTGCAATCAATCCATCTATGGATGCGGAGAGACCGGCAATGTTGATATCCAGCCCAGAAATCGAAGAATAGATGGCTAAGGAAGCGATAAGGGATCCAGTGAAGCTCTTTGTGGCCGTTATGGCTATCTCCTCTCCAACGTTGTAACTGAGATTGTGGTCTGACATATGGGCCAGCGTATTTATTTCACCGTTTGTGATGGAGACAAGTTTGAAATTTCTATTCTTAGCAGCTTTGGCGGATGCTATGACATCTGAACTTTCTCCAGACTGACTGAAGGCAATAACGAGACCATCTCTGTATTCAGAACTTTCGAGCATATCATTGAATAGCGAAGACGGCATCGGCTTGTTAAATATCGACAGGCTATCCAGAATCGACGATAAGAAGAGAGCAGAATGATAGCTGCTTCCGCTGCCGATTATGAATATATCTCTATCGTCGTTGAACAGATCTTTGATCGTTTCACTATGGCTAATTATCCTATCAAACGATCTTTTAACAGTCAGAGGCTGTTCCCTTATCTCCGCTTCCAGATGATACATGATTCAGTCATATGGTAGCATTATTTAAATAAAACTGGAGCTGTATTGCAACCACAGCGCATGACACATTGATCATGAATTCGAACCAGAAATCTTTCCATGCATTTGGATTATGCCCCACTCATGAGCTATTGGATAGGGAGGTAGGCCATGATAACCGGAAGCCGGCCTTTGAAAGTATAAGGATAACAGACCTGAAAAATTGTGGATCAAAGAACGTCGGGGAAATAAACCATTTACGATGAATAGTATTATTATTTGGTATTCACATAATGACACTGGTATTAATATGAGGCTGTCAAATAAGAATGCGATCATAACTGGCGGTGCTGGATCTATAGGATCGGCTGTAGCTGAGCGTTTTCTGGAAGAAGGAGCCAATGTGCTTATAGTGGATCTGGATCAAAGATCCATAAATTCCACAGTGAATCGTTTAAAAGACAAAGGCGGAAGGATCGATGGCTTCAGCGGTGATGTTTCAAAAGCCGACAGCGTTAAAGAAATGATCCATCATGCTCTGAAATTTTTCGAAGACGGAAGGATAGATATTCTGGCCAATATAGCAGGAATTGGTCCGTTCTCAAAATTCACAGAAATCAAAGAATCAGACTGGGACAGGACAATCGACGTGAATCTGAAGGGAACGTTTCTCACCTCCCAAGAAATATCCAAGGTAATGATAAAACAGGGAGGTGGCGTGATAATAAATATGTCTTCAACGAATGGGATTCTGGCTGAAGAGGGTCTTGCGGCTTATAATGCTTCCAAGGCAGGTGTTATCCTCTTATCGAAGACGATGGCACTCGAGCTCGCAAAGTATAATATCAGGGTAAATTCCGTATGCCCTGGATTTATAAAAAAACAAAACTTCAGGATGAGGCCGGTTTGCCGAAAGAGATGATCGATAACTACATCAGAAAGATACCTCTGGGACGATTTGGAACGCCCATGGATGTTGCAAACCTCTTTGTGTTTCTTGCGTCAGATGAATCAGCATTCATAACAGGCACAGAGATAGTTATTGACGGTGGACAGATATGCCAGGAGTGAAAAACGTGGACGGCCTTCGGGACTAGAATTTTTCCTTATATGGGAGATTCTGGGGATTAAAAGCTTAGGCAAAATATTTTTATCCGTTGAGATCATCTTTTTTCTATGTCTCAGAAAAAAGTGATCGATGTCTCCGACCTTCCTAAAGGTGGTCCATATTCTCATGCTGTTGTCTCAGGAAATCTTGTCTTCGTTTCCGGTCAGACCGGTCAGATCCCAGATAAAAGGACTGGATTCTCAGATCAATTCAATAATGCGATGGAGAAGATAAAGAAAATTCTCCAGCAGGCCGGATCGTCGCTGGATAACATATTGAAGATCACCGTGTATATTGCGGATGCCAGATATTTCAAGGAACTGAACGATCTGTATGGTAAATTTTTCAAATCATCGCCACCCGCAAGGACAACGATAGTTTCCGGTTTTGTGGCTGATGATGTCTTGGTAGAGATCGACGTTATCGCTTCGATATAGGTGAATTGATGGATTACGTTAAGGCCCTCGACCTCCCATTTGATACACCATTCATGGTGATTGATATAGAACAGACCAGAAAAAACATAAGGAAGATGCAGGATGTTGCGGATAGGAATGGTAAAAGGCTGCGTCCACACTCCAAGACTCATAAGATCCCGGAACTTTCTAAGATGGAGATAGAGGCCGGTGCTGTCGGTGTATGTGTTCAGAAGACGGCAGAAGCCGAGATCATGTTCTATGGTGGAGTGAAGAATATTCTGCTCAGCAATGAAATCTTTGGAAGCAAGTTTCTACGAGTTGGAAAATTAGTCTCTATGGGCTGCGATCTTACCGTGGCTGTTGACAATATACCTGCGCTGGATCAATTCTCTGAGGTATGCAGGCAGCTTGGAATTTATGGGAATGTATTGATCGATGTGAATATAGGTATGAATCGCTGTGGCATAGATCCAGAAAAGATTGATTCCTTGATTGAAGGAATCAAGAGTCGCGGTAATTTGAACCTTGCTGGCATAATGGCCTATGACGGTCACGTAAATGATCCAGATGTGAAGAAGCGTGAAGAGGAGGTAAGGGCAGAGGAGCTTATCATAGAGCCCATTATAAGAAAAATCAAATCGTACTGTTCAGATGATCCCGTGGTCTCGGTGGGTGGAACACCAACGGCTGAGATCTGGGCTAAGTCTTCGTTGGCCACGGAACTGCAGCCGGGAACATACGTATATTACGATGTACACTGTATGAGACAGAATCTGTGCACCATGGAGGAGATATCCATGGGTGTAGTTTCTATGTGCACCAGTGAGAGTCGAGGTGATCGTATAGTCCTGGATGCAGGATACAAGTCCGTGGCGATTGATCAGGGTGTTTATCCAACGGTGATGGATGCAGATGGGAACGAATACAAAGTTCTATCGATGTCTGAGGAGCATACGGTGCTAAAAGCTAAGGACAACTCTTCGCATCTTGGGCAGAGATTTCTTTTGCTTCCCTACCATGCATGCACTACAACCGATCTCTGGGATTCAGCCTACGTATTCGATGGGAATGGCCAGCCATACAGTTTGCCTATCCGCGGAAGGGGAAAGAGAGAATAATCCTGCAAAGAAACTTGGACGGTTTAGTTACTGTGATCAAGAACATAAGCAATATGAAATAAAGAATATTTGGAGAAGTATAGCCACAGCATGAACATTGGAAGAGTCTTTTTTTCTAATTTTTGACAAATTTCTTTGCAATTTGCAAAACTCCAGTCTTCAGCGATGATATATGCGCGCTTTCTACAGTAAAGCTCTTCAATATACTTTTGCAGGGCTCATAGGAAAGTTAGGAGTTAGAGGAAGAAAGTAAAACTCCCTCTTCGGACATGAGATATACGGACTCCCCTCAGTGGAAAGATCTATAAATTATCTTTACATATTTTTTGAATCCCCATGATAACCAAGTAAATGATACTTAAGTAAAATCGCTGAGATCCGAATATACGCCTGTGGAGATCGCAACCTCCGTAACCCTTCTTCCAGACATGGATCGAAATAAAGTTTCCAGTGACGGGAAACTGCGATCTGAGCAATTATAGAGATAAGAATAAAATGAGAAATTTGCTATTGAAAATAAAATATATATCATTGGGATTAGGACAAGATCATTAAGCCAGCTCTTCTTTCAGTTGAGCATTCACTATCTCCTTCACATTCTTTGGATATCTCATGGCAACCGTGATTATCAGTGCGATCAGTGCGGGAATAACGGCTGCATAGAGAAACGCCGTCCTGAATGCTATCCTGGTCAGAAGGTATGACAGCAGAAGAGGCCCTATGATCCCGCCTATGTTGAATGTCATCAGTACGGCACCGCTGACCGATCCCACGACCTGGTCCCTGACCATATCCTGCCCAGCTGCAGGGCTGAGAATCGAGAATATACTCCATCCTGTACCGAAGGCTATGGTGAGTATCAGGTACAGGAGAATATTGCGATGAAGCAGTACCATCAGCAGCGAGGAGAGGAATATCAGCGTTATCGCAAGGACTAGTATGTATTTTCTCCCGATCCTGTCGCTTGCAATTCCGGCTGGAATACCGAAGACGATGCCGCCGACGCCCAGAACGGAGATTATCACGGCAGTTGAACCATAGGTGAAGCCAACGACGCTCTCTAGGAAATAGGAGAAGTATCCAAGCACGTTGAGTAGGGTGAAGCCGAAAAAGAACATAGCCAGCATTGGAAAGATCGAATATCCATTCACCATCTCTCTCAATGGGTTCTTTGGTTTCTTCTCCATCTTGAATATGTTGGGAATTAGCGCATAGAATATTACTGAGATTACGAAGCCTATTATTCCGGATATGAGGAAGGGCATCCTGTAGGAATGATGAAATGGAAGGAATATGTATGGCGCTATTACTAATCCAAGGCCGGCCATAACGCCCCAGACCATGACACCGGTGCCTCTGGATTCTGGATTAGCATCGCCCAAAAATGCAACAGATGCGGACTGAAACATTCCAACGCCAAATCCTACGAGCACTCTTGAAATGATCAACTCAACAGCATTGACTGAATATCCGGTTGTTATTGTAAACACAGAGAAGAAGAGAACGGATGCAACCACTATGGTCTTCGGTGAGAATTTATCGAAAAGAAAACCTCCCACAAGACTGAACACAGCTATGCCGGCTGCATATCCACTGATCAGTATTCCTAGATAATAGGAAGGGAGCCGGACATTGGAAATTATGGTGGCAGAGGCGAAGGTATATGCAGATCCATCAAAGTCTGCTGCAAGTGCAGGTAGCGCACCGATCACGAAAACAGTGATCAGGCCCATCAAGCTACTTGTTGCCAGTTTTCTTGTTGTTTCCATACGTGTCAAATATATTCATGGTGATAAAACTTTCGTCTATCGAAATCACAGAATGAAGCCAATTTTCTTATATGATATGACAATTCATTGCTATGGATCCGACGCAGGCATATAAAGTAAGGTTCGCGAACGATATATTTATGGATGGCGACTGGGTATATTTCACGGAGAAGTACATCAGGAATGATGAATATCATTCCGTAATAAAGAGGATGAACCGATCTGGAGACATCGTTCAGGTTACATTCGGTGAAAATGAGCGCTATCCCAAGATATACGAAAATTCGCTCTTCTACATCAAATACACGAAGGAGAAGGAGTCTTTAATGCGTGTCGATAATTTATCAGAGGCCAAAGAGATCGCTTCATTTGCAAAGATCTCAGACTATACGCTGATAGGGAAAGATATCTATGTCATCGCACAGGAACCGGCCGATAATACTTTGCCCTTTGAAGCCCGCGACGTGAAATATAGGTTCAATGCACGTGGTCTTCTCCGTTCCTATAATGCCCTCTACAGGATAAGAGAAAAACCGGAGAAGATCTATTCCGGAAATTTTGACGTCACAGGCATAAGATCAAACGGAGGCAGGATAGTCATATCCACCACCGAAAATTCCAACGATTATGGTCTTACCGATCTCTTTGAAATCGATGCAGACGGTAAGAAGCTTAAGAGGATAACTAAGGAGCCTGCCGATATAAACGATTTTGCGGTGTCTGATTCCGGCAGAATAGCCTTTTCAGGTTACTACGGACTGGATGTGGGAAGGATCTCAAACATAGTATTCCCTGAGGAGGATCTAATGATATCAGTTGGAAAGGATGCATACAACTCAGTCATAGGAGATTCATTCGGTGGTTCGCACTACAGGCTTATGTTCTATGGCAATAAAATATACGCCATTGGGCAGGATCGATCGTCTTCCTTCATCTATGAAGTCAGCGACGAAGTCAGGAGGATCACGCCTGAGGAACGCAACATAGTGGACTTCGACTTCAGAGGTTCGCTCGCCTACATCTATTCTGATATGGTGCATCCATCAGTGGTCAGTTTCGATTCTGAGTACGACCTGAATCCAGACATCAGAGGTATAAAGGCGCAGTCGTTTGATATGGATGGCGGCGAATGCTTTGCCATGGTAGCATCAAAGGATGCTCCGTCCATACTCTTCATACATGGTGGTCCGCACACTGCTTACGGACACACGTATTTCATAGAATTTCAGTATTTCTTTTCCAACGGATACAACATACTGTTCTGCAATCCTCCCGGAAGCACAGGATACGGGCAGGAATATGAGAAAGCCTGCATAGGCGACTGGGGTGGAAAGGATCTTCAGTATATAGAGAAGTTCGTAAAGGAATGCAGGATCAGATATGGACTCACAGGAAAGATCGGTGTAACCGGCGGTTCCTACGGAGGATATATGACCAACTGGATCGTGACGCAGACGAACGAATTTGCCTGCGCAATATCTGAAAGATCCATATCCAACCTGTTCAGCATGATAGGCACGAGCGATATCGGCTTCTGGTTCAACACTCTTGAGCTGGACTTGAAGGATCCGTACTCCATGGAGGGCATGCAGAAATTGATGGAATTTTCACCCATAAACTACGTGAAAAAGGTTAAGACACCGACAATGCTCATAACCGGAGAGGAGGACTACAGATGCCCAATAGAACAAGCAGAACAGTTCTACGTTGCACTTAAGCTCAACAATGTGGATGCATCTCTGGTCCGATATCCCGGTGATAATCATGAACATGCCAGATCAGGTGTTCCAAAAAACATGCTGGACAGGCTGAAGAGAAAGACCGAGTGGTTCGATAGGTATCTGAAGAAGGAAAACTGATGATTGATTTCATCTACCTGTTAGGTTCGGTCATACTTCTCGCTTCGCTGCATATGGTGGCTCCAGATCACTGGTTGCCACTGGCAGCTCTTTCCATAAAAAGGAAATTGAAAGCTTCCAGCGCCGCATTCATAGCCTCTGTTCTGGGCCTTGCGCACTCATTGCTTTCCCTTGCGCTTTCTCTGGCTATAATATTCCTTGGTATGTACTTTTTTGGTTTCGTTTCCTTCAGGATAATCGCCATCGTCATAATAGGGGTTGTTTGCGTTTATATGTTCGTGAACACCATAATGGAATCAAGGAGATCCACGAAGGTCGAAGAAACCGCGCTGACGGTGAGCGTGCTTCCTGATCCAGCCGTCCTTCCATTTGTTGTTGCTGCTGGTATATATGGTAATTACGGTTTGTTTTACATATCATTCGCCTTTGTGGCAGCTAGCGTGATCGCCCTTGCCTTGATATCATATGCAGCCAACAGAGGGCTTCTCTCGGGTCTTAAGAACCTGAATCCTGTTACCATAGACAAGATTGTGATACTCATACTCATCATCACGGCCTTCTACATCTACATCTTCGGCTGATCTGCTTTCGCCATAGCTATTATCAATCTTTCCTTTCTCAGCACCATTTTCTCTGGATCAAAGCGCATCCTCCTCAGCTGGTCGGCCGTTAGACCATTCAGAAACGATAGGCACTTCTTTGCAGTTTCAGAATCCATCGGTACGGGGTAAAGCCATTTTTCGAAGGTCAGTTCCTCAATGGTCGTGTTCATAGATAAGATCTTGAGGCCATGAAGTTCAGCCAAATTGCGATATTCGCTTATCTTGAGAGCACCGACATGCGTTGGGTCCCTGATCCTCTCCAGCATGTTGAAGTTGTCTTCGTCATCGTCTTCTGGTGAGACCATATCTGCTATCGCTATGGTCCCATTTTCGGCAATTAATTTCGAAGCTTTGCTAAAGAAGGCGCTTTTGTCGTTGAAATGATGAAGAGCCCTCCGTATTGTGATGGCATCGAATTTGATATCGGTCTCATAGGATTCAAACGGTGTCTTGATGAACTCTACGTTCCTTATGCCACGATCCTTCATGAGATCCCGTGCCTTGGTTATCATGTTTTCCGTCTCATCTATGGCGATCACGCGCTTGCATTTTTGTGATAACGCGGCTGCTGTGAACCCAGTACCGGTAGCCACATCCAGGCATATGTTCAGGCCATCCGGTATGATCGACATGAGAAGATCAAGATCCGCACCCTTAGCATGAGAAACGCTTTTTGCATAACCTTCAGCATATTTATCGAAAAATGGATTATCTGACATCGTTGTTCATGCGCCCGTTGATGATAAAATTTTAGTTTGGGCCGTAACTTTTTTTATTTTCGTACTTGCGGAGTTAGCGCCTCTTATCATCATCAAATGGTCACCAAACACGTTCTTTTTACTGTAAGATAGACAATACACCAGCATCATGATCATTCAATTTATTTTGACTATACATTATTAATCTAAATTTTTAAATAAGTATATGCAGATTATGCTTGTTCTTTTAAATTAGTTATACTTACAAGTTTCTAATATATAAATGTTTCTACTTGGCATTTTCCACTTTCATGTCATGTTTCCGGAACTTAATATTGCGGTCTATTCTTAAGCTCACTATTTCCTGAGAATCTATCCGTATTGAAGCGGTTTATCAGATTTCTAACATCCAACAAAAGTTGAC
>NZ_JAGDXM010000037.1:10333-18322 GCF_023256435.1 Thermoplasma sp.
ATCTGAAACTTCACTCAAGGGTGGAGGGGAGACCAGCAACAGGCTCCGAAGCTTTAGTGAGGAGTATCTGATTCTTCCATTTATCAAGCTATATCTAAATATCGTTTCTATCTGGCGTAAACTTAATTCAACCGTAACGATCATCATTGAGTGATAGATTTTGACAGGCTGTATACTTTCGCATACAGCCTTGTGATGCAGTATCTCCTTGCGTTCAAGTACATTTCATACGGGTTAATAGTAGGCATCTTGCTACTGAGGAAGACATATAGGACAGCCTTTGGAGGCAAGTTTTCAAGAAGATCCATATTTCTTTCCCCACTCCTGTATCTGATATTCACCGTTGCTGTTTCATTCAATATGCTGATCGTGTCAATGATCCTGTCTATTTTCGCTTTTATCCTTGGTGTCTATGTATCATTTCACACATCCAAAAGCATAATATTTTTCACAAAGAATCAGAGGACATACTATAAGAGACCTGTATGGGTTGTCTCTGTATGGTCCCTGGCCTTCATAGGAAGGCTTACTGTGCTCTTCTTCTTTCCAGCGGTGAACGGAGACGTCTTCTCCATTCTGCTGTTCTTCGCCACCGGCCTCATAATTGGAGAGGCGGCCCATATCGTGAGGAAGCAGAAGCAGGCAACGAGTCAAACGAGGAAATTCAGACTAAAAATACCAGGCATAAGTAGACGCAAGGGATAAAACATGTTAGATGCCTTATTAAAATAATCACTACCAATCAATTATTATGCTCACTGACGACACTCTCCGTGAAGGGCTTCAGACTCCAGGTCTTTCCTTCACCGTTGACGAGAAGATCAGGATTGCGAGGATGATCTCTGAAGCCGGTGTTAAACGTGCGCTTGTTTCATATCCATCCGCCCATGTTTCAGAGATGGAGGTGACCGAGAAGATAATTTCAGAAAAATTGTTCTCTGAGGTTTTCGCTCTTGGACGAACGGTGATCGAGGACATAGACCTGATCGCTCAGACCGGTTCCAACATATCACTTCATCTTCCATTTGGCTCCTTTGATATGGAAGATATATGCCTGAGCATCAAGCATGCAAAGAAATACGGCAGAACAGTTGAGATAGCCATAGTGGATGTCGTTTCATACGGAATTGATGACGTCGTGCGCATGGCGAAAAAATTTTCAGAATGCGGTGCAGATGTTGTACAGCTTCCTGACACCAAGGGAGCCGGAACGCCGAATAAGATAGCGAGTATCGTCAGGGAGGTCAAAAAAAATTTGGATGTGGCGGTAGAAATACACTGCCATAATGATATGGGCCTGTCCATTGCGGAGGCCGTTGCCGGAATAGATGCCGGTGCAGATCATGTTGATACCACCGTGATGGGTATCGGTGAAAGGAACGGGATAAGCGATGAAATAACGATGGCAAGGTACCTGAACGATATGGGTATTGAAAAATACGACGTCAAGGCGTTTAGGAAAGCCTACGAATACGTCTTCGATCTAATCATGGAAAAAATAGGATCGCGCTTCTTTATGGATAACATGCCGGTTCTTGGTAGAAATGTGGAAACGGTCACAGCGGGCACTCATGCAGGATCCTTTCCCTCCGATCACTATTCATTCAATGTTTATGCGGGAAAGAATGCGATCAGGGCGGCCCTTTCCTCCAGAGGTATAAATGCTACCGATGGTGAGATCCGAAAGATAGTGCAGATGGTGAAGGATCACTCCGTCATGGAAGGAAGGGCGTTTCGTCTGGACGATGTTGTAAAGATATACGGTGAGGTTCATGAGAGTTCTTGAAATAGGACATATAGTTGCTGGCCCGACAGCAGGTCTTCTCCTTTCAGACATGGGATTCGAGGTCATAAAGATAGAGAGACCAGGGAGCGGCGACATAGCGAGATCGCTGACCGGATCAAGCGCGGGAGCATTTCCATTCTACAACAGAGGAAAGAAGAGCATAACGATAGACCTCAAGAGTGAAGACGGCCGTAAAATATTCTTGAAGCTTGTTTCAACCTCTTCCGTAATAATTGATAACCTTGGATACGGTACGATGGATTCTCTAGGTCTATCCTATGAGAGGATCGCTGAGGTTAATCCGAGGATAGTCTATCTTTCCATCAGGGGATATGGGGACGGCCCATATGAGAGGAGAAAGTCGCTAGATTATCCGATCGAAGTACACAGCGGTCTGGCCTACATGACGGGCCTGACCGGAAGGCCGATGAGGGTGGGCGCCTCCATCGTCGATATGGGTGCTGCTATGTTCGGCGTCATGAATGTGATGAATGCTCTGTCTGAGGTTGAAAAGACGGGCAAGGGGAAGAAGATATCGGTCGGGCTGTTCGAGACCGCTATGTTTTTTGTTGGCCAGCATATCGCAACCTATCAGATAACCGGCCAGGAACTGAAGCCGATAAACGAAGAAGGGTTCGCATGGGGCATATACGATTTCTTCAAAACAAAGGATCTTAAGGATGTCTTCGTTGCGGTCACCACAGACGAACAGTGGAAGCACTTCTGTAGAGAATTTTCTCTTGATATTCAGGATAAATACCCAACCAACAAGGCGAGGTATGAGAACAGGAAATCGCTCATCCCGTATCTTCAAAGTGTCCTCGGACAGTATGAAGAAAGCGAATTGATCGGTAAACTGGAAAAATCCAACATTAGCTACGCGACCCTGAACAGGCCATGGGATCTCATATCTGATGTGCATGCTTCCAGGAAGATGGCGAGAGAATCCTATGGTGGTAAGGATCTCTATGTTCCCACTTCACCACTGAATACGTATCGCGATGGAGATCCGCCTTCTCTGGGAGAAAACAACGAGGAGATACTCGCTGATCTTGGATATTCCAGAGAGGAGATCGACATATTGCGAAGAAAGAACGTAATATGAAATATATTGAAATGTTATCTATTGATCTTGAAATAATTGTAACATGTTAGATCGATAATTTATGATGTGGGTAAAACATTAACATATCATGGTCGAGGAAAAGAAATATACGGGTAGCGTCTCAGATAGGCTAGAAAGGCTGCCATTTGGGACACCCCAGAGAAATTTTCTGCTCATGGTGACAGGAGGGGAATGGGCAGAAACGCTGATGCTGCTTGGAAACGGTGCGATACTTGCGCTTGTGGCCACCGTCCTTCACTTCAGCCATGTGCTGGCTACACTGGTTGTGCCTACCTCTTTCTTCCTTGGCGAATTCATCGGCAGTATATTCTTCGGCTGGCTCGGGGATCAGAAGGGAAGGAGGACGGTGTTTCTGTACAATCTTCTGGTATTCTCCGTTGGCATGATTTTGGCTGGTCTAATGTCTTCAGCCATACTGATAGCTGTGTTCGTCTTCATAGGGGGAATAGGTGTAGGTGGCGAATTCCCGATAGTTGACACGTTCACGACTGAGATGATGCCGGGAAAAGAACGTGGAAAGAGACTGGCCACCGTGTACACCGTAGCAGTTACCGCAGGACCGGTGATCGCATTTCTAGTCTATGAGATGAAGGTAATAGCGCCGCCGTTCTATTCGTGGAGGATAATATTCTGGTTCATGGGTATAGTGGGCATAGCCATATGGGCGGTGCGTACGAGACTAAATGAATCTCCCAGATGGCTTGAGGTGCATGGCAAATACGATGAAGCCGATAAGATCGTCAGTAACTGGGAAGAGAGGATCATGAAGGAGAAGAACATGGCAAAACTCCCTGATGTCAGGGAAAGCACGGATATTTCACCTAAGAAATCGAGGTACAGAGACATATTCGCTCCGGACATAAGGAGCAGAACCATAATGATGCTCATATTCCAGTTCTTCCAGAGCGGTATATTCTATGGGTTCGTTGCTCTCGCTCCTCTGTTCCTTCTGGCCAAGGGCATATCGCTGGTGCACACGCTTGAATTCACCTTCCTGATCTATTCTGGATTCTTCTTCGGTAGCATCTTCAACATCTTCATAATAGACAAAGTTGAGAGGAAATGGGGGATCATAACCAGCGCACTGGTTGCCGGTGTCGTAGGTACGCTGTTCGCCATAGAAGCAAACGTCGTTGCCGTTATCATACTCGGTTTTATCGTTACGTTCACATTATGGAACTTCTCAAACTTCTTCCACACTTATCAGGCAGAGATATTTCCAACAAGGGTCAGGCCAACCGCTGCTGGAACGGTTTACAGCGTGAGCCGTATATCTACATCCATACTGGTGCCAATAATAACTGCGTTCTTTCTGCCGCATGGAGTCCTCGCATCGTTCGGTATAATATGGGTCTTCATCATCATAGTGGTGCTTGACCTCGCAATTCTCGGACCGAAAGCATCCAGGCTCCGCGTTGAGCAGATCGCGTCGTGAAGATATAGTTCTTCAAAAATTTTTTATCTCTTTATTTCCATAATTTTTGAAGCGTAGATATTTTTTAAATTTCAGTGCCAGAATAGCATCTTCATTATCTTCTTCTCTGCATTTCTAAGGTGATATAGGGCCGTAGGCTTGGCCATCTTCAAGTAAGCAGCTAAATTGGAGAGATCATTACCTCTTGGCCACGAAAAATAACCCATCCTATATGCATTTAAAAGAACGTTCTTTTCGGTATCGGTCAGGTCGAACATTATATCAGCCATACTGGAAGCCATCATGGCGGGTATGGAAACGGATGCCTCCAGTCTCATGGAGTCAAAGTTTTCAATATGATTATATCTTGATACTGCGTCAAGTATTACATCTACCTTATCCTTCTCCAGTACGAGGGCCTGAAATATTTCGACCCCATCACTTGCGAGCAATGGATAAATGGGCATACCTCCATTCTTTTCTATAGATCCCATTATTCCATGGGAAACTTTCCGACCGATTATCAGGCTGTATTTTTTCTGTCTGGATATGTTTAGGGAATCGAAATCTTTAATCAAATGGCTCTTGAGCCCTGGTATATCATCAGACCTGGTTATGGCCACAACGGAATTTTTTTTGAAATCCTCCGTGAGCACATTGAGGATGAAGAGCTTTGACTGTGTGTTGTAAGCTGCGTCGGATAATCCGCATTCGCTGGAAATACTGAAGGTAAGATAATACATATAAATACAATCATCATTCTATATTTAAGCCTTAGTGAATCTATTAATCTAAATTCAGATGATGAAATATCCGGTCATATGAGAATCCGTTTCTTGGAACTCTCATAGGATATCCAAAAATTGGAAGTAGAAACACACCAAAAATTGAGATTTCATTCATCTATGAACCCAGAGGAAAAAATCGTAGTTCAATTTTATCATTTTATTCCAAGCTTCATCTTTATGAAGTTTACCATGCCGCCTTCAGCCAATATCTCCGAAAGCGGACCTGTGGGCCCTGCAAACAATGCAATTATGTTACCCGAATCATCGTATAGTTTTCCCGATTCGATATCGTAATCAACGATATCGCCGTCCTTTACGCTATTCAGATCTTTTATTATACCCAGCGGAAGCCCTATGTTTATGGAGTTACGGAAGAATATCCTGGCAAACGATCTGGCCAGGATCAGGCTTATTCCAATATCTTTCAATACAGCAGGAGCCTGTTCCCTTGAAGAACCGTATCCAAAATTTTTGCCCGCCACAATTATGTCTCCAGGTCTAACGAGGGTATGGAAGTCTGGCCTTACTGCTTCCAGGACATGATCTCTCAATGCAGGAATTCCCAGATGCAGATATCCTGCTGGAGCGATGACATCAGTATCGATGTTGTCACCGATCAAAAATACCCTACCCTTCATAATGATGCCTCCGGATCTATGATCCTTCCATCAAGAGCCGCGGCGGCTGCAACATAGGTGTTGGCCAGATATACTCTCGATTCAGGACTTCCCATCCTCCCCTTGAAGTTTCTGTTCGTATTTGATATTGCGGTTTCACCATCTCCGAGAACGCCCATATGCAGACCGGCGCATGCACCACAGTTCGGAGGTGATATGACCGCGCCGGCGTCCAGAAAAACATCTATAAGTCCCTCCTTCAGTGCCTGTCTGTAGATGTCTCTGGAGCCTGGCACTATTATCAGCTTTACCCCTTTTGCCACAGTTCGGTTTCTCAATACTTCAGCAGCCTCACGAAGATCTGTTATGGTACCATTTGCACAGTTGCCGATGTATACTTGATCGACCCTAACACCGACGTATTCCTTCACATCATGGACATTTGCAGGGGAGTACGGTACAGCTATCTGCGGTCCGATGGAATCAAGATCGATGTCCACTCTCTGTGCGAAATGCGATCCTTCATCCGATCTGACGTTCTTTAGATCCTCCTCATCGATATCGAAGAATCTGCCCACTAGTTCATCCGGCTCTATCATACCGGCCTTCGCCCCAGCTTCCACAGTCATATTTGCTATGGCCATCCTCTGATCGATCGAAAGATGCCTTATGGCTTCACCGTGAAATTCCATAGACATGTAGTTTGCACCGTCTTCTTTAAGAATCTTCAGTACACTGAGAATTATGTCTTTACCGGATACATATTTTCTAAGTCTTCCGATCAAATCTATCTGGATGCTTTCCGGAACCAGGAACCAGTTTTTTCCCAGCGCCATGATCGCGGAAACATCGGTTATTCCCATGCCGACGCCCATGCATCCAACAGCACCCAGCGTCACAGTGTGGGAATCAGTTCCCACCGCGAGATCACCAGGCCTGATCAGCTTTTTCTCTATCAGAACCGTATGTTCTATCCCTTCGCCTCCCTGTATAAAGACGAAATTGTTTTCCTCCGCGTATTCTCTTATTATCTTTATATTGTTTGCACTTGATACGTCCTTGGGAGGATATATATGATCCACTATGAATATGAGCTTCCCTCCATAATTGATCTTTCCTATGCCTATTTTTCTTATTACCGATAAGGCTACCGGGCCCATGAGATCGTTCAGATAAACGAGATCAGGAACAGCCCAGACGTAATCACCAGCTATTGAGCTTTTTCCGGACGCCCTGCTAAGTATCTTTTCAGCCATGGTCTTTGGATGATCTGACATAGTAAGTCATCTTTAACTATGAATTTGAAAAAAGATAATAAATCTTCTATCAGCGGATTAATATAATATCTGAACATCTGTTGGATAAACGATAAAATCAAAGATCAGATATGAACAGTAAAGAAATATTTTGAAACTGTGTATAAGAAAGAGATCAAGACCTTTAAAACCTTCTAGGGAGACAGATAATGCTAAAAATATATTGTTAAATGAGTTTACATTAAAATGATAAAAGAATGATGCTTTACTTTCCAGAATTATACCATACTATTAATCTTATATATAATTATGGATCTACATTTTCTTATTACACAGGTAATGACCTATCATAACATATAAATAGCAGCAAGCTGATTAATGTATATGTACTTTATGAATTTCTCCATTAAGAGTGATTGTGGGCTATCTCGAGCCGCCTCTCAAATTGGAGAAAAAATAATCTCAATCAATGCCGTGAATAGCACATCCAATATCAATTATATAGTCGCATTCACCGTAGGTAATGATGTCGCTGATATAAAGAAAGCCTTCAGCAAAGATTTCGAGAATTTTTCTATCGTCAAAGGTAAGCTTTACACGTTTATAACTGGCATGAAGCATTCTCATGGCATAATTCCATCAATAACCGCTAATGGTGGCATACCCCTGTTTCCAACATATGCGGATGGTGGAATTGAAGCTTTTAATGTGCTTCTGTTCTCAAAGGAAAATCTAGAATATATAATCGAGGCTGTTAAGTCTCACAATGACGTCGTCACTATGGATTACATAAGATTACGGGACGGAGACTCCATAATTGATAACATAAAAACTCTATTTAGCGATGTACTTATCACGGATCTAACACCACTCGAGAAAAAGATCATACGCGCGGCTTTCACATCCGGGTTTTATACTTGGCCCAGGCAATTCAGCCTCGAAGATATATCAAGGGATACTGGCCTTTCAAAGCCAACGGTCCTCTACCATATTCGAAACGCG
>NZ_JAGDXM010000037.1:18332-34735 GCF_023256435.1 Thermoplasma sp.
AACGCGGAGAGGAAAGTTATGCGATCTCTATTCAGCAAATAATTTCTAATAAAAATCTTATTTTCTCATAATTTCATCCCGCGCGCTCAGCAGTATTCTACAGCCGCCCTAAGTCCAAGGAGATAACTTCCCACACCAAAGCCAGTTATCTGACCTTTAGCTATTGGCGCTATGACAGAGGTATGCCTAAATTCCTCACGCGCATGGATATGCGACATATGCACCTCCACTATGGGTACCTTAAGTATTGCCAGAGCATCCCTTATTGCGTAGCTATAATGGGTCCATGCACCGGCATTTATGACTACTGCATCGATATTCTCCAAAGATGCTTGATGAATGCGCTCGCACATCTTACCCTCATCGTTGGTCTGGAAAAATTCCACTTCCACCCCAATATCCTTTGCAAGATCTGCTATCTTCCTGTTTATCTCATCCAGTGTGATCGTTCCATATACCTCAGGATCCCTTCTGCCGAACATGTTTAAGTTCACTCCATGAAGAATGAGTATTTTTTTCATGATTGTTAAGTTGATACGGAATATTTTAAGGTTGTCTCAAACAGGATAGATTTGATTGCTGAACTTGATATCAATATTATAGATCATAGATAGTCAGTGTCAATCAATGGACAACATAAAATACGGACTCGGCCAGATATTACATTCTAACAGGTTATAATTAATAGTAATATAGGAACATCAATTGAAATATATGGTGATACAATGGAAATAAAATTAATAGATCCAATAAAGGACGGAAAGAAGATATGGCTCGGAGACAAGGAAGGATACATCAGAAAGGTTTTCAGGGCTATCGATAAGGAACTTTGCAATTCGCAGTATTTTGTCTCAGGGATAACTTATTTCGAGCCTGGAGAGTCGTCTTCGATGCATAATCATCCTCAGTCGGAGGAGATAGATTTCGTGATACAGGGTGAGGGTCTTGTGTTGAGCGGAAATGAAGAAATGAAGTTCAAAAAGTTTGACTACATGTTCATCCCAAAGGGTGTAATGCATAGGCATGTTAATACGGGCAATGAAACTCTGATACTACTCTGGGCTTATACGCCTCCTGGTGAACTTCCAAAGGATTGAGATAATCGTGAATGATTATGTGGCAGATCATTTATCATCCTGCAACAGGCAATTTTGAGAAAATATCGGCTGATTTATCTCCTCTTAATGGATCTTTCATAAGGATAAGACCTGACTACATCGGCGTTTGTGGTTCTGACAAATCTATACTCGCTGGAAAACGTAAAGTATACGATGGCCTCATATTGGGACATGAAATAACTGGAATCATATCTGAGGGCAAGGGACTCGATCTGGCAGGTGATCATCTCTCGGAGGGGGATAGGGTTGTTGTCTTCCCTAACTATTACTGCGGGGAATGCGAGGACTGTCGTCATGGGCATTACAATACATGCAGGAATAAGATTAGCATAGGAGTTACCGCACAAGGTGCTCTGCAGGAATTTTTTGATCTCAATCCAAAATTCGCCATCCGCGTTGATGAACAAATAGATCCAGAACTTGCCCCCTTGATCGAGCCCATGGCCGTCGCAGTTCATGCGATCATGAAGTTCAGCGATAGGCATAAACGTATGATTGTAATAGGCGGCGGAAGTGTGGGTATATCCTCATATGTTACAGCTAAATGCTTGGGGTTTGATGATGTTAGGATCGTAGAGAAGGTAGGAATAAAGAGGGAGGAACTAAAGAAGCATGTTGGTGATGTTTACCAGAGCATCGATGACGCTCTCGGCGTGTCCACAGGCCCGATCAATATTCTTGATACCGTAGGATCCATGGAGACTATAAATGATATTGAGAAGCTCTCGGGAGTTATAGCCTCTGGCTCAGAAGCTGTTGTAAGTGGTCTCGAATCACAGGAATACAGCCTGAATCAGGCTTATTTCGTCAGAAGGGAGATCACATTTCGTGGTTCGATTATATATACGCCACATGACTTCATCATAGCTCGTGATGTTGTTGGTAGGGAAGCCGATTTGCTTAAGAAAACTTTGACACTGGCGGATATCCACACAATGATCGAAGGGCTCAAAGACAGGATATTAAATTCTACAGATATAAAATTGATTTTGAAAATTTAATCTATTTCATATCCCAGAAAAAAGGCCTCCTATTATACGAATAGTCTATGTATATACTTTTTGTTTTTGTGTAGTTCATTATAGAGGTTAGACCGAGTTCTTCACCGAATCCCGATTCCTTATGACCGAGATAAGGAAGCGAATACTCTATTCCAGTTGGTCCCTGATTTACGAAGGTCACTCCTGCATCGATTTCGTCTATAGCCCGGAACGCCTTTCTGATGTCTGTGGTATATATGGCGGATACGAGTCCATATTTGGTATGGTTAGCCAGATCGAAAGCTTCGTCTACGTCCTTAGCAGATGTAAGAACAGCCACTGGACCAAAGATTTCATCCTGGAATAGCACGTCATCCTTGTCTACTTCCGTGAAAATCGTGGGATAGATAAAATACCCATCTGGCTTATCACTGTATTCCCTCTTATCTGTCCCAATGGCTACTCCACGGGCTATAGCATCATCTATGTAAGCCTTCACTTTAGAATATTGTTTCGATCCGGCCACGGGCCCCATTTTTACCCCTTTATCCTTACCATAGCCAACCAATATTTTCTTCGATCCTTCAATGAATTTTCTCTTGAAATCGTCATATATTTTTTCTTCGATGATGATCCTTGAGCCTGCTGTGCATCTCTGTCCGGCGTTACTGAATGATGCAAAAAGCAAACTAGAAACTGCAAGATCCAGATTTGCATCGGAGCATACAATGGCGGGATCCTTTCCGCCTAGTTCAAGTATCTGTCTTCTCTTATACCTACCGTTGATCTCAGAGAGCTTGTTTCCAACCTCCGTGCCGCCAGTGAAGGCGAATGCTTGGACTGATTTGCTGTTAAGAAGTCTCTGTGATATCATTTCTGAATTTCCGAACAGGGTATTGAATACTCCTGGAGGTATCCCAGCATGATGCAAAGCCATAGAGACCATATGGCCAACTCCAGTTGTTATGCTTGAGGGCTTGAATATAACACTGTTTCCGTGCAACAGTGCTGGTGCTATGTTCCAGAATGGTATTGAGAATGGAGAATTGAATGGACTGACAACATAGACGATGCCCAGTGGCATTCTTATTGTTCCTGCGAAGACCTCGTCCTGTTCGCTTTGAACCACATAAGAAGTAACTCTTCTACCCTCGCCGTAATAATAATAAAGTACCTTATATGCATTGTTTACTTCATTTAAAGATTCGGCTATTGTCTTTCCCTCTTCGTCAGTTATCAGGTCGGCTATATCCTGTCTATGCATGTCGATATAATCAGCAGCTCTTTTGAGGAAAGAAGCTCTTTCTGTTACATTCAACTTGCTCCAGGTTCTGAATGCGTTCTCTGCAGCAGTTAGAGCGTTGTCAACTCCTGCCTCATCAACCTCGCTATATTCGGTTACATATTGCATCGTTGCGGGATTGATAGTCCTTTTTATATTGGAGAATTTGACGAATTCGCCGTTGATATATGGATCAGCATTTATCATAGATTCACCTCCTATCGAACATATATTTTACGTTTCCTGCATAGATATCGGTTATTGACCAATGTCCTGTTATGGGTACATCTGGCTCCAGATCGGTGGGCACATTTATTACAGCGGGCATTTCAGAATTCAACGCATCCTTAACAGTTGACTTCAGATCCGATCCAGTCTTAACGTCGAATCCAAGCGCCCCAGAAGCTTCTGCTATCTTCGTAAAATCAGGGTTGTATAGTTCCTGCCCAGATCCTGTGAATGCTGTTCCTATGAATTTTTTGTTGAAATAAGACCGCTGAAGACCCTGTATTGTGCCGAAGCTCCAATTGTTCATAACCAGGAATACCACTGGAATTTTGTACTGAGCTGCGGTGAAAAGAGCAGAAATCGTAGAACTGAAGCCTCCATCACCAACTACAGCTATCACCTTTCTATGAGGTGCGCCTATCTTGAAACCGAGCGCTGCGCCTGGAGCGAATCCCATGGTTGCCAGACCACCCGGCGTTATGAAATTTAACGGATCATCTATCCTGAAGTATTGGGCTATACCATTTTTGCTCCAGCCGACATCAGTTATAAGAGATATTGCCCTATCTTCGTCGATCAGTTCCTGAAGAACTCTTATGACATAATTAGGCTTTATTCTTTCACCACCCATTTCGCATCGCATGAAATCCATATAATAATTATCTAGGTCTTTCCTGAATTCAGTATACCAGT
Source organism: Thermoplasma sp. (assembly GCF_023256435.1). Classification (GTDB taxonomy): domain Archaea; phylum Thermoplasmatota; class Thermoplasmata; order Thermoplasmatales; family Thermoplasmataceae; genus Thermoplasma. The sequence goes on from NZ_JAGDXM010000037.1 coordinate 22,634, forward strand.
TTGATGTCACCGCTGTTCGATCAGCAAGTCTCTTCTTCAACTCAATGACGAGATCTGACACGGTTGCTTTGGCATCGCCCAGAAGAAACATATCTTCTGAATAGTCTTTAGATCTTTCCTTCTCATCTATGTCTATACGCAGAAGATCAGTCTTCTTGAAATCAAATGTATAGCCATCTATCCAAGAGCTAGAATTCACCTCTCCGAACCTTGTACCGATAGCTATTATCAGGTCGGATTCAAGCGAAGCCTTGTTGGCATAGGGATTCCCCCATCCCCCGAGGAAGCCTAGAGATCTTTCATTATGCTCTGGAAATGTCCCTTTTCCCCCCATGGTTGTTACAACTGGAGCATTGAGCACCTCAGAAAGCTCCTCTACTTCCCTATTTGCTTCGGATAGTCTAACGCCACCTCCCGACAGAATCAGTATTTTTCTATGTTGTAATATATAATCCGCAGCTTTTCTTATAAGATCGTGTTCTGGGACAAATCTTACTTCATTAATTCTATGTTCAGCGGTAAAGTACTTGTATTTATTTGTTTTTAAAGAGAAGATATCCATAGGCACATCAACAAGCGAAACTCCTGGCCTGCCACTGAGAGAGATCGAGAAGGCACGATCCATTATCCGCTCTATATTTTCAACATGATTGACTCTCCATGCCCGTTTCACAAATGGTACATAAACGAGAAACTGTGAGAGATCCGTAACTTGATTTATCTCCTGATGTGGTCCCGCCCCCTCATAAACGGATGGGGCATCTCCAGATATCACTATGAGAGAAGAAGAATCAAGCGCAGCCGTAGCAACTCCAGTGGTGGCATTCAACAGTCCAGGACCAATATGTGTAATGACTATACCAGGTTTATGCGATGCGCGAAAATAGCCATCCGCGGCATGCGCAGCGATCTGTTCATGTCTCACGGCGATCAATTTTATATTCGTTTTTCTTATTGCTTCATAGAGACTCAGTATAGTGTGTCCGGTTAATGTGAAAACATATTCCACACCGTTTCTCACCAAATATTCGGCTATGATATCAGCTCCAGATTTCATTTCTTCTTCAGATGCCATAATCAAAGAAACCGAATTTTGTTAATATACTTGTTATCTAATACATTAAATCTTAGTGTTCAAAAAAACTTGGAACCGTCCCTCATGAGGGAACGGCCCCTTTTAGTATCAGTGGGCGATATCTTGTGACTATAACAGTTCCGACAAAGTATACTATGCCAATCAACACGAACATGTATATGCCGGGTGCATATCTGTGAGTGACGGAGAGCAGTGCACCGAATGCCAGAGGCACTATGATGCCCCATAGCGTTTCCCAGAAACCTATGTGTCCACCCCATTGACCTGCATACTCTTTAGGGACAAGGAACGAGCTGACAGCCCACTGTATTCCGGACCATCTCAGGAAGAAGAATGTTGTTGCAAGTATCTCAACGGCAAGTATAGGAGATTTCGCGAGAGCCGTGGCAAGGAGGCCGAAAGTGACTCCAAGTGAGCTCACCATGAAACCGATCTTCATGCCGATATTTGGTCCGTGTGTTCTGTTTATGTAATCAATGACAAAGCCACCGGTTATCTCACCGATGAAACCGAAGCCCCATATAAGCGCCGTGTATGCAAGTGTGAATGTCAGTGTGAAATGCCTCGCTTCATAAAGATAGAGGGGTAGCCATGTTAAGAGACCGAAGAATATACCGGCCTGAGCACCCAATCCCATCATTGATCCCCAGTAATCGCTGGTTTTGAACCACTTTGATACTGGCGCCTTGGTTTGTTCAACAGCCTTCTCCTGGTTTGAACGTATGTATTCAAGTTCCTCCTTGCTGATCTTCGGATGTTTTTCAGGTGCGTCATACAATATGAATATCAGGCTGAAGGAAAGTAAAATAGTCAGAGCACCACTGATAAGCAGCGCATATCTCCATGCAACGCTTGGCGGTATTATCAAATCCACCCCCAGAAGCAGAAGCGAGCCAAGTATGATACCGATATTCACTCCACTGTCTCCTATGGTTCCGCTTCTAGCTTTTTCTTGCCTAGGCATCCATTCTGCTGTTATCTTTGTAACTCCTGGAAAGCCAACAGCCTCCATTATTCCTAGGAAGACTCTTGCTATGACCAGATACGCTGCGGAGAATGCACCCGCTGTAATAGTCTGCACTGTACCCCATCCTAATCCGAATCTCGTCACTGCCAGCCTAGATCCATAACGGTCCAGAATATAACCCACCACTGGGTTCATTATAAGATATCCATAGGTAAATCCATCACCGATCGCGGCCTGCAGAAGTGGAGTCAGATGAAATTCCGATGTTAGCACCGGAAGCGCAGATGTTACTAGTCCCCTGTCGATGTAATCGAACGTTATGAAGCCGAAGACCATCAAGACTATTGTCCATCGTATATGTCCCACCGGTCTATTTGCATTTTTAATATTGGCTACATTTTCAGCCATAGTCTAACATGGAGCAAGGTTTATATAAACATCATTTCAAATACATTAGAGCAAATCATAGATAGGATTTATATGAAAATATAATGAATTCGCGCCATTTGGGATTCAATTATAGTTATTCATAAGGTTGCGCGTTTTATTAGTTTCCTGATTCGGATATTGATGCATTGGCGATGAAGAACATCTAATGAGCGCAATGAATATTCTAGCTTGTTTATGATAGTATCTGATTATTTCGCATTCATTTATATTTGGAACTTCTGCATTAGCTTTGTTTTGGATACTCTTAAAATGCTGTTGGTTATAATAGTCTTCGTTATATTGATAAGTTTTCTTTTAAAAACCCTACGCCCTTATCTGGATCATGGTATTGTTAATGCAAGGACTTTTCTAAATATCATAATTAATGTTGAAGTCTAATTGTTTCCATAAGTAGAGGATATACTTCATGATTCCTTATTTGTAGATGCTCTCAGAAATTTCCGATAATGATCCTCTAGAAGCAGATGATACCGCTCCAAGAGGCCGTCTCCAGTCTCTATAGCATTAACGTCGACATCCAGCATCGAAGCTATATCTTTAGGATCTGGAGGATCTCTGTCAAGACCGAAGACCAGGTAATTCCCAATTTCGATAGAACATTCTGGATGGAAAGTGACAAGATCTGATCTAACTTTGAAGATCTTTCTTTTTCGGTATTCAGTAAGTTCGGATATGATCTTTCCATAGATCAATACGAATATGCGATCGCATATATCTCTGAATTGATCAGGATCGTGGAAGGTTGAAAGAACAACTATGTCCATATCCTTGGCTTTTCTTAGAAAATCCAAAATCAGATTCGCATTATATGCGTCAACGCCGTTCAACGGTTCGTCGAGGACAACAACCTTCGGATATCCAATGAATGCAGATAAGATGGCAAAACGCTGCTTCATTCCTTGCGAAAGCGTTCCATATCTTCTATCCATGAGATCGCAGAGATTTGCGGTGATGCACAGAGACCGAAGATTCTCATCGATTTCTGAATCGGAGAGGCCGCGCATCAGTCCGATGAAACGTGCAATATTAGAGATCTTAAGGTAGGAAGGGAACTCAGGCGTTTCTACGATGCCGCTCACTTGCTGACCGCCGTAACCGAATTGGATGCGCTTGCCCATTATCGATACGGTTCCGGAGTCTGGTCGGACGAGTCCAAGTATTATCTTAAGCAGAGTGGATTTCCCTGCACCGTTGGGGCCCATCATTCCGTAGAAACCAGGTTTATCGATTTCGATCGAGACGCCGTTCAGAGCTTTTGTCTTTCCTATAGTCTTCTTCACGTCTCTAAGCTCAAGGATCGCGGTCATATGACATCCCTCCAGGAATATATAGATATGGAGATCGTCAGGAAAACGCATGTATAAACGATCAGCGTGAACGCCTGCAGAAAGAGGTATGTAAACGGTTCGGGTGCAATCGTTCCTGGATTTCCAAAGGGGAGCAAATTCACGTTGGAATAGATCCCGGATATGGCCGAAACATCGTTGTTGATCAGGAACACGGGCGATGGCATGCCGAACAGGTCAAACGCCAGATCTAGAGAGGAAAGTATGACAAAGTATGCGGTGAATACGATGATGACCGAGACCAGAACCCTGGCCGTGGCCATGGCAGCAAACAGCGTGACGGCAGATATTGCAAGTACGATGAGAAAGATGAGCAGCATAGAGATGTACGCCTGCACCGGTGGAAGCGTCCTGGATCCACCGGATACAGAAGCTACACTGAAGAGGAAGTACACCATCACCAAGGCATAAGATAAAAATGCGCTTGCTGCGTATCTTGAAAGCGCATCGACATAGCGTGGGACGGGAAGGGATCCAAGAAGATATCTGGTTCTGCTCTCCTGATTTCCCGCAACTATGAAGGCCGTTATCATAGAAGCGACGAAGACGATGATCGCCTGGAACGGTATTGACCACAGATAGTATGAGATTAGTATGTGTTCCGATCCGCTTATTCTGTGCAGTATATATGAAGCACTTCTGACCGGAAAATCAGAAGAATAGGACAGGGAGAAGTTAATATATGCCATGATGGCTGAGAGTATAACGATCAATACAATGGAGAGATGGAATATCCTGGAGAAGTATGTTTCGTTCAGATAGAATCTGGTCAGATGAATGAACTTCGATATATTTGAAGAACGTATTCGCTTAGGGATCATAATACATTACCGTTTCTGTACTGCTGGATGAGATTCCAGTATGAGGACAGGAATGATAGGAAGGAATAGAATGAACCGGTGAATATGATCTCGATGGTCGATTGACCGATAGTTTTCATCGGCAGCGGAGGTACCATATATTGCAGAAGCAGCAGTTCGTAATATTCCATGAACTTTGTCATATTGCCTGTGGACGTGAAGTGTATTCTTAAATAGGTCCGATCTCCAGTGTGGTTCACTGCGGCGGATGCAATGCCGTTTCCGACATAATTTAGGAATATGGATATCTCTGCGCTTTCGTTGAGATCTCTCAGCGCCTCCGATGATCCATTTATGCCCATCCGATATGAATATATAGCTGACTCTACGGCGGATAGATTGCCCATGACCACATTTCCATCGATATTATCCGAGATATAGATTCTCCCAATGTCTGGGCCATTATTATTCCAGCTCAGCAAGTTTATGGCCCTGATCTCGTGCTCAGATAGATTCTTTAAGGAAATATTCGATACGCTGAATATCTCTATATTCATAAAAGTGGAGAATAAGCTGACCGTTACGTTTCCCGTACTTATGTATCCGGAGAGCTTTGCCCTTGCCAGGATCAGATCGGTTATGCTGTACGGCAGGATGAGGCCTAGACTCCCGTTCCTGACGAATGCGTATGCCTGCTGATGATCCTCATTAAGGAATATGAGCGAGGTATCGTTTGTCGGGATGAGATACTGTGAGCTTAGATTCCGCATGGGATGGTAATTGTAAACCACCACCGCGTCTGCCGTGATGGTGGTCGTAACCACTGCCAGTGTGATGATGATCATCACCAGCCTGCTCAGCATCTATGCGACACCAGCTTATCTGCGCCTCCTGTAGTAGATCGCAGCGACTGCAGCCACTACGACTACTATGGCGAGGATTCCCGCTATAAGATAGATATCGAAGTAGCTGATCTTCGGAAGCTTCGTCTTTATGGGTGTCGGTGTTGGTGAGGGTGGAGGAGTACTTACGGTCGACGGTACGTATACCCATCTCAGCTGCGGATCTCCGTTGACGCCGTATACGACAAGATAGACGCTGTAATTCGAGTTTATCACTATGCTGAAATCCTTATACTGCGTGCCGTTGATGTATACCTTGCTGTTGAGAATGTCGGATATGGTTGCATTCTTTAGATACTGGAGCGGTACCTGGATCACTATGCTTCCACTGGTTGCGGTATAGTTTAGGACTATGGAATCGTTCACATTTTTCGGTGTGGTCACGGTGGCATTGTAGCCATAGGCGTTAATCCCAGAATTCGCAGCTGTGGATGTCGGTGCGGGCTCCTTGACCAGCTTAAGCGATACATTTGTTTCAGTGCTGGATACGTTGATCGTTATGGAAAGCGGATAATAGCCGTTCTCATATGCAGATACCGTGTATGTACCGTATGGAACCGTGGCAGAGAAATATCCGGTGAGGTTGAGCGCTGCAACGGTTCCATTGATCAATACCGATGGGCTGTCGGAGGCGTTGAACGGCATCATATTTCCGTTTATCACACCATATCTGGATATCTTCTGAAGAGCCAGGTTCACCGACGTCGTCTTTCCCTGTGATATGTTCACCTCAATGAGCGCTGTGCTGTATCCTGATGCAAATGCACTTATGTAATACAATCCCGGGCTCAGAGACTGATTGAAGTAGCCGTTTGAAACGGGTATTGATACACCGTCTGCAGATATGTGGGCGTAGGAAGGATCGACGAAGCCCTGAAGATATCCGTACGAAGATATTGGCTTCATGTATACGGTGACATGGTTCGTGGTCAGGGGAGCAACGTATACGAAGTTGGAGTATGGATAATACCCGGCTTTGCTGACATTTATGTAATAGAAGCCTGGAGTAACCGTTTCTGTGGCATTTCCGTTTGTCAGTATTATGGGTTGTCCGTTCAGAGTTACGGTTGAGTTTGCATATTCATCGGTTATGATCAATGTTCCAACGTCGTTTGTGCGGTTTGTCAATACCGATATCGTTCCATATATGAGGTTGGATACGTATATGAGACCGTTCTGAGATACGGCTGTCGATATAGGCCCTTCACCCACGGTGACGTTTCCGATCAGTTCCATGCTGGATGCATTGATGAACGATACCTGTCCCGAGACGTATGTATGGCCGCTGGCATTCGATGCAGTGGCAAAGTCATCAGTGATTATCATATCCATAGATTGCACGTAGTATGCAGACGTGATTATCCTGAAGATCGAATTTGTTGAATTGAAGATCGGATAGAAGTCTTTGAAATTAGCATTGTTAAAGACTGCGAAACCTTCGTATGTCGGTATTATTATGAAATCATGGATCGGATCATATGTGATCGTGATCGGTACCTGATCGACGTACCAGCCAGGGGAAATGGATGAAGGATAGGTGACGTTTTTTACGACGGTGGTTCCGGATATCTCGGAGAAGGCACGGGTACCAGGGCTTATGCTTGTGTAGTATGCCACGTAGACCATACCGTTCGTGGTATTATACGTTAATCCTCCAGCAACTCCAACACCGTTTGAGGAGAGCCCCAGCTGAATGAATGATCTCGCATCGCTTGTCATATTGATGTATTCAAGTTCATCATACACCCCATTGATCTGGGAAATGAGAGTCAGCGATATGTATATCGAATTGTCCACCGGATCGTACAGGGCAGACGTGGCCATTGCTGGGAACCTGAATTGGGATTGAAGAACACCGGATTCGTTTATGACGCTAATACCTTCTTTTGGCAGCATCTGGAAAGTCCCGTTTAATATAGACGTTCCATCTATTTCGATGACGGAATCGGTGTAGATATCGACCGCATACACGTGTCCATTGTGTGAATCGTATACCAGAGATGTTGGCAAACCATGGGTGTCTATGGATCCCACGAATTTCTCATTGGTGGAATTGTAGACCAGTATCAGGCCTTCAAGGGGATCGGATACGTAGAGATATCCGTTCATGTCATCGATGACGCTGGAGAAGGGTGTGCTAGTAAAATGATCAGAATATGTGCTGAATGACGAGGTTATACCGGTCACCGTTCCCCTAAATGAATCTGTCAGAAATGCGGTGCCGTTCATCGAATCGAATGCCATGAAGAGGGGCAGCATACTGAATTCATGGCTGAAAACTATGCTTGACGTTGACGGATCTATGACCTTAAGATCGCCTCCGAAGATCTCGGCAAGAGTCGCATTGTATGAGAACGTTTTATTGTGAATTATGTCGTATATCGAATTGAATATGTCATGCATGAGGCTAGTGTTGAAATCGGATACTGCATAGTCGTATCCATTGTAACTGTTCATATAATTGTATATCGTTCCATACCCGATTGACACATTTCTGATGCTTGAACCGATTATGGTGAGATTCTGGCTGAGAGGGCCTGTTACGAAAATCTGATTATCATAATATGAGACGGAGTCTGCGAACCCGCCGATGGTGTAGTTCGTTATGAGTGCGAAGTTCTTCGCGTTAAAGACCTGCACAACGCCGACATCCCTGGTCAGATTCGTTTTACTTACATTGTTGAAGCCTGCTGGCTGCGCCGCATATAGATAGTCGTTGTATGGATCATAGGCCATGGATAGCACGCCTGCCGTTGTGCTTCTTGATACGTATGATACGGCTTGAGTTCCAACTATGGATGCTATAGCACCGTCCATGGAGACATAAACCGTCCCGTTCATGGTGTTGTACGTAAGGGCCAATGGCAGTCCATCACTGCTGTTAAGCGGTATATTGGATATGACTTTGGAGAGACTGGGGCTCACGACACTTATCGAATCATTTGAAGAACTTGAAATGTATAGATATCCATTCACAGAATCGTACAGCACCCACGTTGGAGAGGAGATCTCCAGAGGGATGGTGGATACTACGGTGTTGTGCGTGGCATTGACCACAATTAATGTACCATTTAGATCGCTCTGAACGTTCCTGGCGTTCACGGATCCCTGCTCGATCGCAGCCACATAGATATTGCCGTTCATTCCATCATAAGCGGCACCTGTTATTCCGAAGAAATTCGTTCCAATGTTATTTCCGCTGTAGATATTATTATTCAGCGTGTTTATGGTGTTCACAAGCAGTGGTGTATTTCCATCACCGGAGGATGATCCATACGGGCTGCTGGCCATATATCCAGAATTTATAATGGATTCAATGATTGATGATCGGTAAACGGGGCTGATGATGCTATAAAGTGTATTATACTTATTATTATGAACAGACGGTGTATATACATCAGCCAGATCATATTTCGTGTTTTTCGAATGGCTCGTATGGATCAGACCCACTCCTGCCAGTGAAAACGTCAGCAGAGTCATTACCACGATCAGCAGAACAGAAAACTTTTTAACATTCATATTGAGCGTACGGGCTTGCTTTATATATCGGTTGTTTAGTATGACAGATTACATAATCTTAAAATATTAAAATATAAAAATTTTAGATTATTGATAGAAAAACGCCTCATAATATAATAGGTATTGTTCATCAATCAATATCTATATGGCATTTGTTTGATGTCCTTCACCTTATAACTCCGAGATAAATCTTGTCGTCTTTCTGATAATATCCAATGATATCACCCTCCTTGACGTCAAGAATTTCTGCAATTCTTTTCGTTATGGATACTCTCAACGTACTGTTGGTCATGGTAGCTTTTGATACATCTATGAGTCTTCCCTCAACAGCCATTAACCGAAATCTGTAAAATGTATTAAAACATTATTATAATATAGTTTATTACCAATTTAAAAGTCTTGCAAAAGTTATAATAAATGCACTAATTGAAATACGCATAAATTTAGATTGCACATTGAGTCTTTAAGCCCGAGACGCCGAAAAACTATCTGTCTATTTATTCATTAATTTTCTATACACATCCATCTATTCTTTCCAAATATGGGTTTCATGTTAAGAACGAATTATGTCTGTTCAATGCAAGTATGGAAAAAGATCAAAATTTTAATATATAACTGTGGACGATGATATTTTCAATCTAATACCGAGTTTTCATATCCCATCTAATAAAAATACAAGTAAATATAAAAATATACCGTAGATATGATATATAGAAATGTAAATTTTAATTCAGGGTATATATGTATTTTCATATGAAATGTTATCTTTGAACATCATTTTTATAGTCAGATTTAATGAATTCTATCACCTTTTTAATCCCTACATCAAGCGGCGTTGGATCCTTAACGATCGTATTCAATGCAATCAGCTTCTCCGCTTCCGGTAATATATAATTCTCATGCCTCACCTTTAAGCGTTTTCCGGTAATATGCTCTATAAGGGAGATAAGATCATTTACGGATGTCCCCTTCCCAGAACCTACTTCATATTCTCCGCTTCTATATTTTTCATTCAGAAGCCTCTCTATGGTTTTGGGGACATCCCCAACGTAGAGGAAATATCTTATATGACTGCCATCTCCATAAACCACAGCTTCTTCATCGAACAGAGCAGCTTTTGTGAATAGATAAACTGCCCCTTTTCTGGAACCATCCCCATAAATGTTGAAGAATCTTAGGATATAGTATTTAAGACCGTAGAGTTTGCCATAAAGTTTTATCCATTCCTCGGCTTGTTTCTTCGCTAATGAATATGGATTGGTTGGTTCTGCGGTCGATCCAGAACTCGGAAATATAAATACACTGTCATTCTTCCTTGCGATCTCCAGGAATTTCAGAACCAATGCCAGATCGTCCTGAAAATAATCATACGGCATCTCTATGGATTTTCTGATTAGTCCTCTTGCAGCCATATGCACTATTACATCAAATTTCGCATCTGGGAAAGAATCGCCTATATCATATCCATATACCTCATATTTGTTACTGAATTCACTATAAATATGAGAGCCGATAAATCCTTTGTGACCAGTTATGAGAAACCTCATATAGGTATATAATTACCTATAATAAACATCTTTACATAATTTGTCCTGTCTCATAATATCCAAGCATACGGTTATAATGTATATAATGGGCTTTTGTAGGCATAAAAAACTTGAAAATAAGAAAAATCAGCCATATCGTATCTGATAATATGCCATATCGAACCCATAAACGGACAAAGGCGAATATAATCTTTACTGGAAAATTTCTCTCTTTTGTCATGAATAAAAATATTATATATTCATGCAGAAAGATATAATATATTAAGTCCTTGGTATCAGAATTTTTGCAATAATGCAGAAGGGATTTTAAGGAGTCAGTACTTGATCTAAAAAATCTTGCTTTAGTATTAAAATATGCAGGCATATCATCCTTTATAGTTGTCAAGCTTGGATGCAGCCTATAAAGGGTAAGCTTATCAGAGTCGCAAAGTATGCGATATGCCTTAGCCAAAGCATAATAAAATGTAATTTTATCAAAACTCGCCTGCATCGTTTCATAGAGAGGTTTCAACTCTAGAGCTAATTTCCTTGACATTGAAAAACAGCTCATATACCATTCAGCCCTTGCCTCTCGTATTTTCCTTATCATGTTTTTGAAATTTGATATATCTATAATGTATGAATAATGGCTCGTAGAATCGACTCTAAGACGGGATCCATTTTCCTTAATGAAATTGATATCATTATGATACAACTCTATTCCGTTGGATAATTTACTGTATATTGTCTCAAGCTTATTGCTTTCGAACAGATCGTCATCATCAAGAAAACTTATAATTTCACCATTAGCTTCATCTATGCCGCGTGCCATCTTCTGGCCAAGGCTCTTGCCATTATATAATATATTTTTTATATTCCACTTACTGCAGAAAATATCAATATCCTCATCAACAAAATTCTTGACCAGTATGATTTCATAGCTCTCACGATCAAAGCTTTGAGCCAGAACACTTTCTATAGCGGATTTAACATAAGTTCGTCTATCATGAGCAGAGATAATAACGGATATCTTTATCATTGAACTATCGATTCTATAATACCGTTGCTCAATGAAAATGTTTTCTCTCAGTTTATTCATTAGTTTCAAATAGAAGATAACTAACGACTTGAGTCTTTGCTCTTTGAAATTCGTATCATCTGTATTGCATAGGTTTAAGAATTATTTTAATATAAGTTTCTGTGAAAGCTATCGTTTTGGACGACTTCTGGGTTAAAAGTGGCACTCAGGTATTGGCATCTGATGTTATCAAGGTTCTGAACGATATTGGTTATGAAGTCGATGTTCTCACTAATAAAAGCTCCAAATTTATACCTGAAGGTGTACGTAATATAATTTATCTTGATCATCCGAAGAGAGAACAGAAAAGCAGGAAAGATATATTGTATAATATTCGAAGTCTCAGAAAACAGATATCCGATTTTGATTTTACTTCATATGACATATCGTTCAATAATAGACCGAATATCTATCTTAT
>NZ_JAGDXM010000031.1 GCF_023256435.1 Thermoplasma sp.
GGAAGATCCGAAGCTTTAGCTTAGGAGTAGCTCACGCACGTTGATGCAACTAAAGATAATAATGAAAAGAGAATAAAAGTATAGTTTCCTTTGCTGTATCCATAGAGCAAGCCAGATGTAATATCAGGAAATACAGGTAAACTTTTTTTTACTTTTTAATTAATATATTATGTGTCAATATATAACTATGAAGCAGGTCGAAATGAGAATATATGGGATGACATGCGATGATTGTGTCGTCACTGTGAAGAGAGGGCTCAAGGCTGTAAACGGTGTATTGGATGCAGAGGTATCGCTGAAGGAGGGAAAGGCCATTGTTAAAGTGGACGAGACTAAGGTCAATCCGGAAAATCTGGAAAACGCTGAAGTCTTCAGAACCACGAGATACAGAGGCGAGGTGAGAAAGATTGAGTGAGGAGTACGACCTCCTCATCATTGGATATGGAGCAGCTGCATTCTCAGCGGCGATCAAAGCCTCTGAGATCACATCCGGTCAGGCGGAAATAGCCATGGTCGGTATAGGGCCGCTTGGCGGGACATGCGTTAATGTTGGATGCGTTCCATCCAAAATGCTAATATCTGCAGCAAAAAATTTCAAATACATATCTGAACCGAGATATCCGGGCTTGAAAGCTGGCGAATACAGATCCGATACCTCAAAGATACTTGATTTTATAAGATCGGCCGTTGAAAATGAGAGGGTGAAGAAATATGAAGATGTCCTTAGATCTTATAACAGCATAGACCTGTATAAATCACGTGCTGTATTCATCGGTGATCGAAAAATAAAACTTGAGGATGGAACAGAACTGTTTGGTTATAACGTACTGATAGCCACAGGTAGCAAGCCTTCTATCCCAAATATACCAGGTCTAGGTGATGCGGGATATATAACGAGCAATGAACTCTGGAATCTGAAAATGATACCTAAAAGCATAGCAATAATAGGTGCTGGCCCAATAGGATCAGAAATTGGGCAGGCGGTGGCAAGGCTTGGAACCAAGGTTCACATAATAGAGATGGCGGATCAGATCCTTCCAGGTATACCCAGCGATATGGCTAAAAAGATAATGGATGAAATGGCAATGGATGGCGTAAGCTTCTCACTTTCATCGTCGGTGGAGAAGGTATACATAAGAAATGGTAAAAAGATACTGACTGTTCGCGGAAAAGAAAATTCAGACGAAATAGAAGCTGATGAAATACTTGTCGCTACCGGAAGATCTCCAAACATTGATCTTGGCCTTGAGAACACAGGTGTAGAATATGACAGGCAGGGTATAATTGTGGATGCAGATCTAAGGACATCAAATAAGAGGATATATGCAGCAGGAGACGCTGTGAAACAGAAATATAAGCTTGAGACGCTTGCAGCAAAGGAAGGCGTCATTGCGGCTCAGAATATATTTGATCATGCAGGTATAAAGATTGATATATCCAGTTTCCCAGTGGCCGTATTCACTCAGCCAGAATATGCTTCTGTTGGATATTCTGAGGAAGATGCAGTTTCAGCTGGAATAAATTATGAGATCAGAACAATAAAAACCTCGGATGTGGCAAAGGAAAGGATATTGAGAAATCCATATGGCATGATCAAGATGATATCCGAACGTGAGACCGGGAAGATCATAGGCGTACAGATGGTGGCTGAAGGTGCCGCAGATATGATCAATGAAGCTTCAGTTATTGTCAATTCAGGAATAACCGTAAAGCAGCTGATTGACACGCCGCATGTATTTCCGACTGTGAATGAGGGAATAAAGCTTGTCGCACAGTCATTTCTCCGTGATATCAGCATGATGAGCTGTTGCATGGAATGATGGGTCAATGAAATAATAAATTAAACTGGAAAGGAACACTATGAATGCCAGTACTGTCCAGAGATTCCTGAAGCCTATGCCTACGATCATGATGGCAGAAATAACAGGTCCAATTATTCCGCTTGACTGCCAGAACATATTGGCTATTCCTGAAACACTTCCGGCCCTCTCCCTCCCTATATCTATTGCAAGGCCAGAGTTACCCGGTGTGATTATGAACCTGAAAAATCCCATAACAAGCGATATGATGATGAGAAGCAGATCAGACCTCACGAAGGAGAATGCCAGTATAAGCAGGCCATAACATATCAGAGAAATGACAACCGCATTCTTTGTTCCGATCCTCGATATCAGAAAGCCTGAAAAAAAGGTTGAAAACAAACCCGAGATTGCCATTGAGGAAAATATCAGGCCTGCTATGACCGGATCTATTCCTATTGAAACAAAATACTTGTATGCATAGAGCGTCAGCGACCAGTATGATAGGAAAAATATGAGCCCACCCAGGGACAGCAAGATAACATTCCTGTTTCTGATTAGCGAAAGATCTATTCTGTATCCAGTTTTATCTGTTTTTAGCCTTAACGCCATAAATGCCACTATCAACGACGCGATAGCAGACGAGTAATATCCCCACCGCCATCCAACTGCCATCGCAAGAGATGGAAGGGCAAAACCGGATACCACGATCGCTAGAGGCCAAGCTATACTGTAGTATCCCACATAGATGCTCCTCCTATCTCTGTAGTAATGATTCATTACGTTTATCGATGCCGGATAGATCCATCCAGCCGTGAAACCCATAATTAAGCTCGAAATATATTCCCACAGGATGTCCGGGGAAAGTGCGGACATGATGGAGGAGGCGGCCAGACCTATGAGGGACAAAGCTATGACCATACCACCGGAAAACCTATCTGATACAAAGCCAGACGGTATCTGCACAATGACATAGCCAATAAAGAAAATGGCGAAGGCTATTCCTTCTTCAGATACTGTGGGTCTGAATGGCATGTATACGGAGAGAATGGTCCATGAAAGTCGGACGTAGTAACTCAGGAAAAAGGATGAGCTGGCCACAAATAAAGGGTATAGCTTAGCCACGGTTGCTGATTATTTACTGTATGAAAAATCTGATCATGCTTTGCCGGTTATGAGCGCCTCAATCTGTGTCCTTATCTTGCTGGCATAAACTTTCTCCTCGTTTTCTGCATAAGACTGCCTCGGCCAGAAGAAACCCTTGAGACCATCCTTATGCTTCCTGGGGATTATGTGAACATGCACATGGGGTACGCTCTGGCTTACCTTGTTATTTATTGCTATGAAGGTACCATCTGACATAGTGGCTCTCTCCACGGCCATCGATATAAGATTTACGGTCTTCATCATTCTCTGTAGCGTTAGGTCATCCATGTCATATATGTCTCTGAAATGCTTTTTCGGAACCAGCAGAGTATGTCCTTTAAAGAGAGGCTTATAATCAAGGAACGCAACAAAATATTCATCGGAATAGACCATTTCTGACGCTATCTTTCCTGAGATTATCTCGCAGAATTTACAATTGATCTCCTCGCTATCCTCTTCGAATAGCGTCAGCTGCTTTCCGGGCACATTCAAATATCGTTTTTATGTTAATAATTTTTATCCTGAAGCCGATAATTTATGAAGCGTCACTTCGATTGAAAAATCTATATCTATCCGATCCATAAGGGTAAGAAGGGCTTGTGGTCCAGTGGCTACGACGTCTCCCTCACACGGAGAAGATCGCCGGTTCGAATCCGGCCAGGCCCATAGTTCAGTGCAAATGTGCATTATATAATTGGTAAGATGTAGGTAGCTTCTCTATCGAGACAATTATATCAATATCGGGATCATAATACCCGTTATCAAGAGAAAATCTGATTTCATAAATGTAGGGTTAAGAAAGACCAGAGTTTCAGGGCGGGAAGCATATCGGAATACGGAATATTTATCATCTGCTCAAAGTCATTTATTAAAAGGTGGTTTATCGAATCTTCTGATTTATGATGCAAACAGTTGAACTGAATTCTTAAAATAATCACAGTTTTTATATGCGGGCGTTAGATTATGATTATAATTTTGCGGTACCAGTCTTAGGGTATGACAAAAATAGACAAAATAAATGACAATGATTAATATTTTCATGCAAGTAGAATTGAAAGATCGCAATGCAGGTCATAAATTATTTTTCCAGTTTTTTCCTTAATAAAATAAATACATATTTTGTTTTCCTACATCGTTATTATCATAAAGGTATTTTATAATAGTCGACCCACTGGTCGGGAGACTGAATGATGAATAGAAAAATGATATTGGTATTGGTAGCAGTGGTTGCAACCGTACTGCCGGCTGTGGCGGTTGCGGACG
>NZ_JAGDXM010000038.1:0-1930 GCF_023256435.1 Thermoplasma sp.
TCACCTCTGCCATAGGACATGAGGGCACCGCAAAGGTGCTCTCAGATCTGACCGGTTTTTCTATACCGGTCAACCGGGTTGCGATAAGGATGCAGCCCGGCGATAAAGCATTAGTCTTCCGGCTACTGGACAGGTTGCCGGAAGGCAAAGTGCTGACGGAGGAAGAACTCCGTCAGTTAAAATTTGAATTAGGGGTGCTGGAGATGACCAGCGCCCTGTAAATTTTTGTTGCCCAAAAAAGATTAAATAGTTAATTGCCGAATAGCACTTAACTGAAAAAGTAGCCCAAACAATATGGCTGAGCAGAGGGATAGCATGGGGATGGCCGTAGGTCGATGGAACTAAAGGCCGGTGAACTGTGCTACTGCGAAAATACGCCGTGGATCTGCGTGGAAGGCCTGCGCAATGGATGCAGGCTGGAAGCTCAGTGAAGCGGCGTAGCCATGCCGATCCAATGGAGATCGGAAACAGACGGCGTGGCTTAGGACGAACCTGACCGCCAGAGGCCGCGCTCTGGAGCATCCCGCATGGAAGCATGCGCGGGCATTAGGTAGTTCCTGACCGGCTGTAAAGCTGGTGCATAACTTGTGCGGTTGCGCTGTCTGCATTTTTTGTAGCCCAAACAATGGCTGAGCGGAGGGATGGGCTGAGGATAGCCACGAGGACGATGGATCCAGATGGCAGTTGAATCAGCTCACCGCGAAAATACGTCGCAAAGCTGTACGGAGCTCCTGTACGATGGATACAGGCTGCGAAGTACTGTGGAACGGCGTAGCCATGCCGGTCCAATGGAGACCGGTTCTTTATCGCAGCAGGGGGGATCACCGCAAGGTGGTTCCCCCTTTTGCGTTACATACTTTTGTTGCCCGAGAGGGCGGAGGTAAGAATGACCGCTGAAGAGTTAAAATTGGCTCTGGCGCTTTCATGGGCGCTTAGAGCTGATGGGAAAATGTCTCATGCAGGCTTCAATGCCTGCATGAGAGAGTTGGCAAAAGTGACCCCAGTAGAGCTCTGGGATCACTATGGGCTGGATGGGGCAACCCTCCATGCCCATGAGAACCTGCAGAGGTTCATCAGGGAGGTCGAAACTTCCATACTAACTAGTATTTCTGAAACGAAAAAAATGAAAACGGAAATAGATTGGGAGAAAATACTTCCATACTAACTAGTATTTCTGAAACCCGTTGTCTGTGATCTTATCTCCATACTGTATATAACGATTTCCAATCCGTTTTATGTATTTATAGCATGAATAATTATATAATGTATATAAGATACAACATTAATATCGTATAATACGATATCTACCAACGAAAGAATTGAAAATTTCGGTAAGCCTCATTTTTTGACTTTATTTAAATACCCTTACCGACATTTTCTGATATAAATAAATTATGTAGCGATAATGACACAAATCCACGAACATACCATTGCTCAATGATCTACGGATCCAGTAGTGCATCATATGACGTTCAGATCCCTCTTCTCCCCTATTATGAATCTGTCAACATATCCCTTTGTCTTGAATTTGTATAATATCACGGAGTCGCCTTCTTTCAGCCGCTCGTCCAAGCCATCCATCATTTCGTTCAACAATGCATCCGTTATCTCACCCTCAAAGACACTGTTCTGGACCCATATCAAGTACCTTTTCAGGTACTTATTGATCTTAGAAACCCTCTTCTCGTCAACATCATAGACTAAGATGGCGTACATCAGTCCCACATCCTGAAAGATCGGTATCTCTTGCCTTCCGATACATGACGCAACAGTTTATAGCATTCCTCTCCAATTATGGTTTCATAAGTTGCATATCCCTTTCCAACCTTCAGGCTGGACTCCATCCTGTCTCTATATGCCGAGACGAATTTGGTTCTGCCGGTATCGTTGAGGTAAACCCCGCCATCCCGTTCTTCGAAGTCGCCCTCCT
>NZ_JAGDXM010000038.1:1940-2390 GCF_023256435.1 Thermoplasma sp.
ATGGCTCATGCAGAAAACTTATGGATGGATTGAGCCCTGATGCGATTATCTTCGTCAGAACTGAAGAATACAGCATAGCGTTGCCGAAAGAAATCATCGCATTGAGGCTGTCCGGTGGAGGATGGAACTGCCTCTTGAAACTAGGATAGCCCTTGAATATCTTAGGAAATGATGAATAATAATCAGACCATATATTTCCCTCCACACCCAATATGGAATTTATGTTGTCCTTCTTGATCGCATAGGATCTTATTCTTTCGATTATGCCGCTTATGGCCCCATCTTCGTTGTAATAACGCAGATTCCTGATTATGTTATGGCGTATACCTTCAACCATCTCGGCGGCTATATCCAGTCTCTCTTCGCTTGAATAGGCCATGGCCTGCTTGACTGTATTCGCACCTATCTCATTCTTTGATATTGGGACTATGGATGACATGTAGGTACCGT
>NZ_JAGDXM010000038.1:2400-3230 GCF_023256435.1 Thermoplasma sp.
CGATCTTCGAGAGGTAATCGAGGGCCCATGAGCTGAGGCTCACCTTACCGCTTATGATTATATCCTCCACGTTCAGAACTGGAAGGTGCTTCTTGAAATCCTTGCCTATGAAGACCAGGGTGTCGTTCTCGCGTTCCACTGACCCATCCTGAGTTATGTAGAAGGTATATTTCATGTCCCTACTGAAGCAGGTCTCTTATGATTTCGCCGATCTCCTTGGGGTATACCCTGCTCTTATCCTTGAATATAAGGCCAGATTTCACGTATGCGTCTATGGTGAAATCCCGCACACCGCTATCCTCGATCGGAATACCGTTGAGGAGCCTCTTCAGCATTTCTATCTCGTTCCTTGGAAGGCTGATAACGGGCAGTTCTATGTAGGATAGGCTCTCTGGATCTGGATAGAAGACAGGATCGTACAGTTTCTCATCCTTAAGATATCGATCAGTCGCGGTCTTCTCATCTACATCTCTGAAATCCTTCATGATCTCGTCCTTTATCTTCTCGAAGTTTTCATTATAATTCCTCACATCCTTGTTTATCACGTTGTAAACCTTGTTTATGCCAGCCAGGCCCGCGTACATGGACATAACTATTCCCTGTATCTTTCTCCCGCCTGTAACATTGAGATATATCCTGTCCGCACCGTGATCCTTCCCATCCCGTATGACTCTGACAAATACCTTCAGGAAATCCTTCAGGGAATCGTAATCGGTTATGTCCTGATACCGTATCCCGTATCGATGAAACCTTATGCTTCCAAACCTGGATCTGATGGCGCCTATAGCAGCATTGACACCAGTCTTTATCTCCTCGTCGTCTGTGTATAT
>NZ_JAGDXM010000038.1:3240-4057 GCF_023256435.1 Thermoplasma sp.
GGTGAAGACTTCGGTGACCACCATTGGTGTGGTGCCAACCGTACATATGAGTAATGAACCCAAAGCGTCACCCCTTTAAGATGATTAACCCTGGCCTATCTCCATTCTGTGTGTACCACATGGTATTTACCCTTTTTCCTATGAAATTTGAAATGGCCATTGCCTTGGCGCCCCTGTATCTTCCAAGCGTTATGATCGGATTTCCATTGTGAACATCTGGTATCTGTGCCCAGTTCTGATCTATATATTTTATGCCCTCTATCATTTCATCAAGTGCTTTTTTCACCGTATCTATGTCTCTAAAGAAACCTTCGAACGGAAATGGCCACTGATGAGAATCGTCGTTCTTAAATAAATCGAGAAATGTCCTCATTTCCTCGGCATCGTAATCTAATTCGCCCTCAAACTTGCCCGATGTTAGGAAGACACCCACGTTTGGTATTCCTCCCTTTGAACTTGCTCCTCTTTTCCTCTCTATGGTCATTATGGATAGCTTGTATTCTCCAACAGGCATGAAGTCTGAGAATCTGAAGGCACGACCAAATGCATAGGAGTATGTGATGGTTCGATTCATTCCCTTAACCTTGAGCTGCGGCTTGCTGACTACATCGTATATTTTGTTAAGATCGGATGGCTTGAAATTACGAACGGAAGACCTGGCTGCCTGAACCATGAGACCTGTCAGCATCGCCCCCTTCACGCTGGATCCTGGTATATAAGGCCGTTCATCGCCAGAAAAACCAGTATGGGCATGAACGATCAGGCTACCCTTGTTCCTGAAGTCCTTGGATTCCACCTTGACGTTATCGTATATGAT
>NZ_JAGDXM010000039.1:0-33781 GCF_023256435.1 Thermoplasma sp.
TTCGTCATATGATTGGTTGTGTAATATTTTTAGACATTATAGAGACCACTATCCAGATGAGATTTTTAAATATTAGTGAGAATATTATATTTAGACAATGCTTAAATATAGCGAACCAATATTATAATCATGACTAATGATATCATTAGTCATCAGACCTTAAAAACAAACACGGCTGGTTTTGCTTCTCTGCTGGGACAGTCTGTGGCCATGATCGCTCCCCTGGGTGCAGTCGCAGCAACCCTTACCGGTGCAGCTGAGTTTGCGGTAGGATCTTTGCCCCTTGCGTATATAATCTCCATTTTCGGCGTACTAGTATGGATCAATACTCCCTATCAGTTTTCGAAGAAAATTAACGGTGCTGGTGGATTCTATACATTCAATGCCATAGGTGTTGGGCCTAGGTACGGACTGATAATCGGATATATGATGTGGTTCAGTTACTTCAATGTTATAACGAATGCTATATTGTTCACCTCCGGTGTATTCATACCCGGGACGATATCTTACTTTCTACATGTGAATATAGGAACCTATACATGGATACCCATAATGACTGCATTTATAGCGATAATAACGTTTATTGCATATATAGGTATAAAACCCTCACTGGAGTACAGCTTTACCGCATCGGTCATAGAAATTATACTGTTGATCGCTTCATCAATCATTATAATAATTAAGGCTGGCCCGGCAAATTCCATACTACCATTCACGCCTATACCCGCTCATGGTTGGTCTCCAATATTCGTAGGGATGGTTCTTGCGATCTTTTCTATGTCAGGATCATCTGCAGTAGTGGTTCTAGGTGAGGAGGCCAAGCAACCGACAAAGAATATAAAGAAGGCGCTTTTGATAAGCTTTCTGATAACCGGTGTGGTATTTGTGTTAACTTCGTATGCTCTCACAATAGGATGGGGGATAAGTAATATGCCTTCATTCTTCCAGTCAAGCGTTCCTGGTCTTATAGTTACCGACAAGTATATAGGACTGCCGTTTACAATTCTCCTCTTTGCCTTCATAATAAACAGTCTGTTCGCCGGATCTCTGGCACCATTGAATACAAGTTCAAGAATGATCTTTTCAATAAGCAGAGATGGTCTAGGCCCAAGATTTCTCTCAAAGGTGCATCCTAAATATAAGACGCCATATACATCGATACTATTCGTGGCGGGACTATCTTATCTAATATCTCTATTGGC
Organism: Thermoplasma sp.; assembly: GCF_023256435.1. Lineage (GTDB taxonomy): Archaea > Thermoplasmatota > Thermoplasmata > Thermoplasmatales > Thermoplasmataceae > Thermoplasma. The sequence goes on from NZ_JAGDXM010000039.1 coordinate 1,203, forward strand.
TGGAATATTCCTGACGCCAGCGATTGGTTTCCTCTATCTAATTTCAGCTTCGTCTGCTGCTTTGTTTATAGGTCATATACTTAGCAATTTTGGAGTGGGAATATCCTATCATAAGATGAAGAGCTTCAATCCATTTTTACATGCATTTGCCCCTGCAGTTGCTACTATAATATTGGCTATTGCGATATTCTATAGTTTCGTGCCTCCCGCATATCCAATTGATTATTCAATAATTACGGCTGCGATTTTCATAATAGCTACAGCGATTGGTGTTTTGATATATAATAGAAAGCATCCAGAGGCAATTAGAAAAGCGGGTAAAACTGATATAGAAATTCAGAGGGCTATCTCTTCGGATGAAGCATTGCCGTAGCTAATTGAATGAATTTATTATTAACATTTTCAATTTTTTATTGTTCTAATTTTTAAGATTCGAAAAACATCAACTGAACTTTTACGATGATTTTTAATATAAATGAAGGGAGTGTTTGTCGCTTATAAAGTTGCAATCACTGAATGATTTGTGTTGTTTCCTGTTTAATCTCCTTGGGTGGAGGCTCGCATCCTTCGAGCCAGATTTCAGCGAGAGTCTGAAAATCTGGTGGTGTCAGTCCCTTCTCTATTTTCACATCCAGAACTGCTGGAAGATTGCTTTTCTCTGCCCTTCGCAAGCCCTCTTTCAGCTCGCTTGGGGTTCTAACAGTCTCGCCGAAACAGCCCATGCCCTTGGCAATTTCCGCATAGTCCATAGACCCGAAATCCACACCAACATATCTTTTATCGTAATAGAGTGTCTGTCCTGATTTGATCATACCCCATGAATCGTCGTTAAGTACTACGCAAGTAAAGTGAATGCCCAGTCTTCTGGCAGTCTCAAGTTCGGAAACATTGTAGCCAAATGAGCCATCTCCTGTAATACAGTAAACCTTATTCCTTGGCCTGGCAAGTTTTGCGGCTATTGCATAGGCGATGCCCGTTCCTATGTAGCCTGAATCACCAGCTGAGCTGCTCAGGAAGGTGTTTGGAAGGAAGACTCTATTTGCATAATGACTCCATACTGTGGTGTTTCCGCCATCGATAACAGCTATAGAATCCCTTGGATAGAAGGATCTAACCTCAGCTATTACTCTCAAGGGGTGCATAGGAACAGCATCGGATGTCATATATTCCTCAAATTGTCCAGTCCACTGTTTCTCAAGATCCTTATATATTGCAATATATTCCCGTTCCTCGGGCATAGCAGATTCTGCCTTAAGTCTCTCTATAATTGATCTCAATGTAGCCTTGATATCGCCTACAGCACCAATAGTTACTGGCCTGTTCATTCCAATCTGTTCACCAGATATGTCTATCTGGATGAATCGCTGTTTGTCCAGATCCCCCCATATGGGTGGCCTACCGAAAAAATCAAGGTCGCCCAGTTTGGATCCAAGCACAATTACAAGATCGGCTTCTGATTGAGCGTTTATCGCGCCGTAGCTCTGTGGTATGAGCGCCAGGCGATGATCCTCAGGTATTGATCCTCTGCCAGAGATGGAAGTCGTCACAGGTATATTCATAAGTTCTGCCAATTCCAGAAGCTCTTCTGAGGCACCTGATCTAAGGACGCCTCCGCCTGCATGTATCAATGGTCGTTTTGCCCTTCTGATCTCCTCGCAGATCATCTTTACTGTTTCGTCGTCAGGACGTATCCTGCCAGTAGCCCTGTACTCATTCGGGTTCTTTATTTTCACGTCATTTTCTTCGCCGGTTTGATGCAGTATGTCTGATGGTATATCTATATGAACGGGTCCAGGAGATCCATAAAATGCCATCCTTATGGCCCTCTCCGTGATCTCCGTTATTCTATTCCAGGAGTTTATCACGGCGTTCCATTTGGTGACTGCATGTAAAAGAGAGTATTGATCAAGTGCCTGCATTGAACCATGATCAGGATAAGAACGAAAGGTCTGATTCTGTGCGGTTATAACCAGCATTGGTATATTTTCCGATGATGCGGGATATATTCCCCCCACCAGATTAGCCACACCAGGGCCAACAGTAGCTGTAACCACTCCTATTTCTCCAGTTGTCCTCGCCCAGGCATCTGCTGCATGAGCCGCTGCAGCTTCATCATGAAATGTTATGAATTTTATGTCGGAGTCGTATATAGCATTGAGAAAAGGATAAAGCTGATCGCCTGGAACTCCAAATACGTACCGAACATTTTCCTTTTCAAGTATTCTTTTTAAAATTTCTCCTCCCGTTATGCGAGACATGATCATCACCTCAATTACCCTTTATATTATAGCTGGAGTACTTTCCTTGAAATTCGGTCGGAATCTTTCTGAGGAGAGTAAGCCAGTATTCAGTGGATCCAGCCATTTTTAATATCCTTGAAAATTCGCCCCTTATGTTAAGTTTGCGAGAGATGAAGGCACTGGTTACGCTCTGCTTTCCGGTCAAAAGATCGACCCATATCTGATACTTTCCGGAGATGACAAAATCTGTTGCTCTTTCTCCTTTCCAGATGTCAGACATCTCCCCATTCTTGAGCCGATATCCTATGATTATGTCTTCGCCAACTCCATTGGCAGGATCTGCCTGTATGATAAAGGTATAGCTGGCATCCTCGTTCTTTATCATGTCCCTATATTTCTTATCGCCATTGGTCACCTCTTTAACTTTCTCCAAATATTCATTACTACCAAATTCCATTCATATATCGCCTCCTAACGATACCGAAACCTTGCCCTCAGCAGGCTCTCTTAAAAGTTTCATAAATCCATCTCTTACGGCCGAATCGATCGTAAGAACCGATGTTATGATTTTACGCCACGGAATTTCAGGATTTGACAGAAGTGTCAATGCGGTTGGCATTTCATTATATCCTTCATAAGATCCATAGATTGATATTTCATTGAGAACAGTGGTGAAGAAGTCGGCTCCTGAAATTTCCTCTGGAATGCCAACGATTATAATTTTCCCGCCTCTTTTGACCAGTGTAAAATCGGATTCAATCGCTTTTGATGACCCTGTGGTATCAAATATCAGATCCACTCCATTTCCGTTGGTGATTCTTTCTATGTAGGAAAATACATTATCTGAAATTGGATTGACAATATCAACTGAAGGCAATAGATCTTTTGCAAGGCTGAGTCTACGTGATGAGATATCCGTAATCATTATTTTAGAAGCACCTGCATGATTCAATGCAAGCTCCTCAAGCAGGCCTATGGGCCCAGCACCCTGAACCAGAACGGTCTTTCCAAGCGGTGATGATGCTATATTGATCGAATGTAGCACTATAGCCAATGGCTCGGCAAGGGATGCAGTCAGAAGATCCAAGCCTTCTGGAATCGTGAAAATAGCCTTCTCTGGAACTTTCACGAGATCGGCCATTCCACCATCCACTGATATGCCTATCATCATGGCATTCTCACACAATTCAGGTCTTCCGTTTAGACAATATGAACATGATCCGCATGGAACGATGCTTGAGCAAACTACGCGATCTCCAAGACGGACCTTTGTTACTTTATTTCCTACCCTGACCACTCTTCCAGAGCATTCATGCCCAATCACTGTGTTAGGCACATAATTCCCGGTCCTCAATGCCGTAAGATCGGATCCGCATATGCCACAATAGGCGGTACGTACGATGACTTCAGTTTCTTTGGGATCATCTGGCTCATCACGATCTTCCAGATCTATTTGATTGATCCCGTGAAAAACCAAAGCCTTCATATAGAATATGATCATCACAAGCATATATTAATATTATCATTTAAATAATTATTATTTAATACCTACATCTTGACAATAATTCATATAATGCAGCGAGATTGGATGTATTTTTACGCGTATTACTCTAAAATTGATTTTTTTGGGATCTTTACTGAGAAAGATGAAAAATTTCAGGCTCTTCAACTTTGGCGTTCTCTCATTTCATTGTTTTTGTTATTTCTGAATATCATCATTGAACAAGTAGGTTCTTTGATTTACCTTGATATTTTAAATGTCTGCACTGCAAAATATCTTTCCTATAAACTCAGAATGCTCAAAACCCTTCGATGCAGTTAATATCGTCTACATTGTTGTTCAGAGATTCAGCAATTGGTCTTATACGTTGTATATTATGTTCATGTCAGCTTGATCATAGGGTGGCGTACAAAATCGAATATTCATACTCTTGATCTCATGATGATTCAAGGTAATCTTCGCCTCCATTAAGTGAAATATTATGAAAGAGTGCATATCCTTGGCAGGATCTTTAAAATTATCATAAGGTCAGGGCATTTTGTGGGCTATTTTAATATCCTGCTTTAGAGGTACGAAGATGAATAGGATTGCATTTATAATTATGGGGATACCGCCTATGAGGCTGAGATCTCTTATGAACAGCGAGTTGTGCGTTGGTAGATACATATAAGTGATCCACAATCCGAGGACAAATCCAGAAAGGCCTGAAGGAATCCTCTCAAGTAATCCCTGCACCCCGAAGTACATTCCTTCTCTCCTGTATCCAGTAAGCATCTCGTCTTCGTCGATTATTTCAGAAACTATAGCATTAGGAAGTATGAAATATGATGCTAGACCAAGGCCAGCGAGAATCATTATTATGAACATCTGTACAACATTGCTTATGATGTGGATTAATCCAACCGTATATGCCAGCAGAACAACTGAACCGAGAAATGACATAAAAACTATGAAGGCACGTTTTTCACCGTATTTCTTTGTGAATTTCACCAGTACTGGTGAGAAAATTATGGCTGAAATGACGGCCACAAGGGTGTAAAGTCCTATGAAGGATGCATAGGAAGCGTTCCCAGGCATTACAATGTCTTCTACATAATAACCCAGAGATGCCTCGAAGAAATAGAAGCCGAATTGGAAAAATAGATAGGCGATAATATATCGATCGAACGTTCTGTTCTTAAATGTCTGAACAAACGCCTTTGCCACTGAATAATCTCGCGGTACTGGATTGTCGATCCTGTTCTCCTTGATCGTGATTCCGACTATTAGATAGGTGATGGCGGTTATAACGGAAATTATGGCGCCAATTGTTGAAAAGGAGAAATGGAGGTAGAGCAAGATAGACGGAATAATAGATGCCAGGATGATACCGGTTATGGTGAAATATGAGGCAATTGTCGTGAGCACAACTCGATCTCCAGATGAAATGGCTATCTCAGGTATCAGCGCCTGGTAAGGCAGAACGACATAAGCGAAGAACAGATTGAAGAGCATCAGGTACAGCGCCAAAAGGATCGCCATAGACATTCCGCTAAGAAACGGAAACCATATGAGTGCAAAAAATACCGTAAGTGGAATAAATCCGGTGAGTATGAAAAATCTCCTTCTTCCGACTTTGAACATCATTTTATCGCTGAAATTCCCAATAAATGGATTGGAAAAGGCCTGGATTAAAGTTCCAGCAAATACGGCCGATCCCACAAGTGAAGATGCAACGATCTTTTCGCCTTGCAGGGGAGCATAGAATATGAATATATACGTGGAGAGGAAAAACGCAGGCATCTCCACTCCAAGTTGCCCCAGAGAATAGAGTACTTTCTTTGACAGCGGTAGTTTGGCGATCTGTGGCATCTTCGAATCTATCATTTTACTACACCATCTTAAAGTATTCCTCAGAAAGGTGAATATGCAGATCCGTTCGTCTAAGGACCCTGAAAGCCTCACCGAATCTGTAACCGTTGATCGATCCAACTAAACTGCTGATCCTTCTGATTTCTTCCAGATCAAGCGATTGTGAGGCGTGGGCTTTCAGGGCATCGATCTTTTTCTCGAAAGACGTTTCAATATCCACTATAACGTTGAATCTGTTTGTTGGGGATACCGCAGCATATATCTCATTGTTCCCTGCCTTCCCACCTCCTATGTTTGGAAGCGGATAGAAGAGAACCGACTGGAGCGTTGCAAGACCCACATTCACATGATCCGGATGCACCTCGTATTCCAGAAAAGGATCTACTGTTATTACAATATCTGGGATGAATTCACGCATCGCTGGTAACAGCGATTCCCTGAGCACACGAGGATCTGGAGATTCGGTATCCTTGAAACCAAGGAACACAACCTTCTTTATTCCAAGGATGGCAGCTGCATTCATCTGTTCTTTTTTCCTTGTTTCAGTCATATCTAGGCCTTCAGTCCTCGTTCCCTTACTGCCATCGGTTGCTACGATAAGTAAGATATCGGCACCTCTTTGAGCCATCAATGAGAGGTATCCACCAGCTATCAGTTCCGTATCATCTGGATGAGGTGATACGGCAACTATCCTGTTTGCCTTCATCATGATATTGCGAAGCTCTTCACTCTGTATCATCGAGACCATTCTCCTTGCATATTCGTGCATACACGTCCGCAGATCTTCTTTTGATGCGTTTCTTCGTATTGTAATCTACCTCATACAGACCGAACCTCATGGAAAACCCGCGTGCCCATTCGTAGTTATCCATCAAGGTCCAGTGAAAATAGCCCTTCACAGGCAGTTTATCTTCATTAATGGAAGCCCACAGCTCTTTTAGATGGTCAATGATAAATGACGATCTTTTCGCGTCGTTTGCATCTGCTATACCATTTTCGAGTATATATATGGGTTTATGGTATGTGCCGTAGTTGTCTCTGAGGACATGCCTCATACCTGAGGGATAGATGTCCCACATGAAATCGGTACAGTTATGGCATGGCATGAATTCGAGATTCGACAGGGAAAAGTTTTCGCCGTTGCCGTTATATTTAACTATCAGTCTCTGGTAGTAGTCTATGCCTATGTAGTCGGGTGGCGTTATTGCATTTATGTGCACATCTTCATTACCATCCATGTCAGTATCAAAGCTACCGAGTACAGCTGCGTTCAAAAACCAATGGTTATTAAGGTATTTCATGTATCCGGCCAGCATTTTACTGGCAGGATCTTCAGAGTATGCCTCATAATATGCCGGGTTTATACCTACACCAACTTGTTTTCCTGGATCATTTCGTTTTAGTATCTTCGTGGCTATGCTGTTGGCAAGCGCAAGGTTCTTTAAGGCGGTAAATCCCAATCCCATATCGGAAAGGCCAGGAGGGAAGCCTGCTGTGTTCCCAAACACATATCCCTGCGATGATATTATCTCAGGTTCATTTATCGTCTCCCAGATATCAACGTACTCCGAGAATTGCTTTGATACATATTCCACGTATTTGGCAAATTCAACGATGATCCTGGAATCGATCCAGCCTTTTCTTACGCAGTTATTTATGTCCTTATGGCAGTTGACCGGATCATGAAGCCATATGGGGAGCGGCCAATGGTAAACGGTAAGTAATACCTTAAGTCCCCTCTTCCTTGCATATTCGAATATATCCTTATAGTGATCGATGGCTCTATGATCCGACAGCTTATCAAGAAGAGTCAGGCCAGATCCGGGGATTTGAACGTCAACTATTTCGCCCGCCTCTGTTTCTATATTGGAAGGAACATCGAAGGTTTGTTTTCTGAATATTCTGGCCCAGTCAAGGCTTAATCGAATTGAGTTGTTGTTGAGAGATACGGCGTTATCTATGTCGGTCCTGTAGAGATCCCAGAAACCGTCTCCGTTTTCTGGTAGGTCGCCGCTGACGAGGCCTTTCCTAATTATATCCTTATCATGCGTCCAGACATACCAGTCCGAGGCGTTTGATATTGAGTCTTCCGAAGTGCCCATCTCCGTCTGAAATGCCGAAATAGCTGTACCCCATAGAAAATTATCTGGAAATTTATATTTCATGTCGATCTTATACTTTTTCATGCAGATAAATTTTCCTTTTTTGTGAAATTATATTCAGATAGAACAGAATCTAGAAAGATCGCTAATATGATCTTCATCGATTGACCTTATTTTAGCAAAGAGTTCGTTGAGTCCCCGATCGTTTCCCTGAAAGTTTTTCTTCCAGAGATCTACTAAATTCAGTATTTCTTCCTGACGATGGTTCGTCAGATCCATGCATTTTTGATATCTTGCCGGATTCAGAAATTCCAATTTCCGGTGAATTTCCTCAGCTTTGATCCAGTATTTTTCATCGTACGATAATCCGATTTGATATGGCTGGATTAACAGCGGTTTGTAGAGTGAAATGCACGGATTCGGTGAAAACGTTGACCAGGCCATGACGGACTTCTTTCTGATTTCAACGATCATGGAATTTGCAGTTTGAAATCTTCTGGTAAGGCGTCCTGCATGCATGCAAATATCAAAATTGGTGCCTCTATGCGGTGAGAAGTTGTTTTCTCTATGAGACCGTAGGATTTTCATCATATATTCGGGATTGACTTTTTCAGAGAAATCGCTGAGCAGTTTGTTTGTCTGTGATGCGCGTTCTTTACCATGCCCGAACATTGTATAGATCATATTCAATTTGTGCGCTTTCCTATTCTGGACGCTAACATCTGAGCTATCGACGGGATAATTGGAGATCGAACCAAGGCGATCTATCTTGGATATGAATATCTCTCTGTCGATGGTTTCTACGGTATATGCATTCTCATAATCCGCGATCAAGAATAGATTATCGTAATATTCATTCCGCGTATGGCTGTTAGATCCTCCCTGACCATACCTCTCCAGATAGTCCCTTATCGATTCGATCGCATCTTTTGCTGTTTTCCCCTGCTCAAGAGCTAATCTTAGTAGATCCATGCCAAGCAGTCCTGTTCTACCGAATTTCCTCTTCGTGAATATGGCCTCATTTCCGATAGCAACTCCAAATTCATTGAACCCCATCTCTGCTCCCCACATCCAGATCGGCCTTGATATAACCACGGCATTTACATCACCATTGTACTCGACCTCAGTATATGTGGCCCTGATCGATCCTTTCCGTTCATCATGAGGATAATATTCTACAACCTGAATTTCTCCTGGTTCCCTATCGCTGTTCTTTCCAAAATACGCTACATCCTTCTCTTCATTATTCTCTGGCATAGAAATAATGGTATCACACATGATGCTGTATACAAAGACTATCTGTATTTAAATTACTCCCTGTTTCATCGCTTCGGCATGTTCGAAGCTGCGTGAAAATGAAAATCCATAATGCAATTTGATCCCCATAGTGAAAAAGATCCCATTATAACGATTCAAGGGCTAAAATCCGAGGTTGAACTTGGAAGGGATCATTCGAAATTAACGCATTTCGACCCAATGATGAAAATTTTTTATGTATTCTGATGATGCCAGTATGTTGAGCTACGAAGTTGTGGATCATGAGAGCGATATCGGCGTGATTGTTTACGGAAAGAGTTATGAGGAATTATTCTCGAATGCAGTGTATGCAATGGCCGATCTAATACTTGATGTTTCCAGATTGAAGGAAAATAAGAAGATGCATGAGGTAATATCTGGTAAAACCCCAGAGGACATAATGGTGAATCTTCTATCGCGCATACTCTTCTATCTGGATACCTATTACATTCTGTATTATCGTATAACCTCGAAATACAGTGATGGGGAGCTTGATGCGTATTTCTATGGATCTGAGGTACCAGAAGGCATTGAATACAGGAATGTGATAAAGGCTGTAACATACAGTGATCTCGCCGTCAAGCCAGAAGAAGGCTATGCAAAAATAATATTTGATCTCTGACATGCTCTCCTCGCTGAAGCTTCGGAGGTTCTACTTTTGCTTCCCGTTACTCCATCATCCCTCACGGTCTGGGAGCGTTTTGCAGATCCTCCATCCTTGAGTTTCATGGTCGTTCCTGTCCTGAACGCTGCCCCTTTGAGTGGTATCAGTGCTTCGCTTGCATGCATCCCTGTCTGCATGCAATTTGGATGTGCTTTTTGCCCACAATGCTTGGGAAAGATTGTGGAGGCATTCCAAACCAGTACTCTACTGGTTTTTGTATGGAAGTATCCTGCATGCCTTCTTCGAAGGACTTATCCACAGGACTCTCCATGCATACTATTAGCCCTGCATTTATGTACTTTCCGCAATTCATCTCCTCACTGAAGGTCGGAGCTTTCTTGCTAATTTTCCCGTAAGTACGGTAAAAGGATGCTTATGGGTATATTCAGATTATGATTCTGTAATCCTGAGATTGATCTTGTTTCTGATCAGATTCTTTATTAGTTGATCGAAGTAGCCCTGTGTTCTTGAAAGCACCTCCGGAAAGATCACTCCTGACATGGATACGTTTCTGTTCATGAGGTATTCTCCAGTTATGCTGGCCGGCAAAGAGGTGGCAAGATCCATGGCTGTTCTCTTCAATTCGTCGGAATAGTGCAGCTCCATCTCCGCAGTTCGTTTCAGTTTTCGTCCGGATCGCTCACCGTCCACCTCAACGCGCATCAGCGCTACGTCGTGTACATCTGGTCTGAATAAGGTTTTTAACAAAAGACGTTCAGAGATCTCAAACATGCTGAGATTGCATCCAGGTATTCTATCGCTGGAGAAGTAGCCAAGGTCTCTGATGGCAGCCATCTTTTCTGCGTGGCCCTTATATCTGACGGTCTTTTCAAACATTTCTCCGGTGCATGCAATGTTCCTGATCAGGCTTCTGAGTCCATCAGTATAAAATGATTCGAGATTGTCGTACGTTCCTATACTCAACATATCGATGCCGGAGAGAGGTGGTACCTGTGTTTTCTTACCGTCCTTAACTATATTCACAGGCCGGGTATATTCATCGATAAGTCCCTCTATCGACCATGTAATGGTGTAATCTATCGGTGGAACCTGATGATCTGGTATTCCGCCTACATATATGCGTACATTTTCAACGATATCCAGATCTCTCACGAAGTAACCAACTATGGCATTTGTCAGACCTGGAGCAAATCCCATATCCGGTATTATGATAGAACCAGAGTTTTCCGCAATACTGTTCAGCTGATATGGATCCTCTGGCGTGTATGAAACGTCCACAATCTTATTGCCGGTTTTCACGGCATTCTTCAGAAATGTCATGCCGATGCTGCCAGGCAGCGCACTCATTGTGATATCGTAATTCCCCAGAATGCTATATGAAGCATGATCCAGGGCATCGAATTCCATTGTCCTAATTTTAGGTATTCTGTCCCTTATCTTGTTCAGAGAATCTCTGCTTCTATCCGCGATATCAACTTCATATCCATCGCCAATCAGATTCAGAGCTATTCCTGCACCTATATTTCCTGCGCCAACCACAAGTGCGTTCATAATGATATATGACTATGGCATTACATATTACTTTTGAAATAGTCATTTCAGCGTAAGTATCAAGCCTTAACCGAAGCCTTTCTGAACACAGCGCTCCTGTCGAAGAACCCTATCCAGAGGAGGACGATGCCGATGAACTCTGCATAATACAAAAAGGCAGGAAATTTCGCTATGTATAGAGTGCCGGCGATGCTGACTATTATGACGCCCAGAATTATGGAGAACAATCTGAAATCCCTCTTTCTTCTGTAACTTAGAACAGCTATGGCTATTATGACCACAGCTGCAGGAAATGTTATCAGGGAAGAGGCGATGGTATCATCCAATGGAAGCGGGCCAAATACCACATAATGGAGGATTATTCTCTCCACAGGAAACAGTATCAGCGATATTATGAGATAAATTGATACAATCATGGAATAAGCGTAATAATAGCTCAACCATTTTCCGCCGGAAATGTTTGCCGAACCAAACGATAAAAAGAGGACAAGTTCCGCAACCGCAAAAAGATAAATCTTTATCAGGGACTGATTGAATATACCATAGGCAAAAACTGTTTCCAGCAGAACGGAGAAGGCAAAGAGCCACATTCCTATAGACCAGAAGAGCGAAGATCTTCTGTGATTTCTGACATAGTTGAGTGTGAGAAAGATGGATAGCACGGCTGAAAGTATGAATATCAATATCGTGGAAGCTATGACCACCGCCTGAGCATTCATAGATATCGCATTTCAAAGAGGCGTATAATATTTCTCATTTTTCAGAGGCTCCTGAGAATTCTTACATCCGTTCCATTCTTATATACCATGTTAATAATAAATATAGGGATGACATCGAAAATATTTCATACGAAATAAATAAATATATCCATTGAGTTTATCTACTGTGGACGAAGAAAAAGTTTCTGTTGTTCATAAAACCGAAGTTAGGAAAAGTCAGGTGAGATGGGTCATAGTTTCTCTGCTGTTCACGGCCATTCTGTTCAACTACGCGGACAGGGAGATATGGATCGTGTCAGAACCTGCCTTTGCCTATGCATTTGGATGGTCTCATTCAGCAACGGCTCTCACTGCCACTGCAATACACAATATTTCCTTGATACTGTTTTTCTGGTCTCTTTCATACGCAATATTCAATTTTCCTGGCGGCTGGATAGTGGATAAGCTTGGTCTGAGAAAGTCTATGACGACCATGTTTGCAATCTGGTCAGTTTTCACGGCTCTAACAGCTGCGACATTCAATTTCATCAGCATGGCCATCGTCAGAGTCATAATGGGTGCTGGTGAGGGGCCTGTCTGGCCCATAAACTCAAAAGTGGTGAAGGGCTGGGCAAACAGATACGACGAATCAAAGTCGTTTACGCTGGCCGGTGCTGGACAGGCGGTTGGGCCAGTCATCGGCCTTGTTGCCGGAGGCATACTCGTTACGCTCTTTGGATGGCAGGCAGCTTTCATACTGTTCGGTGTTCTTGGGCTTATATTTGCCGGCATATGGTATTTCTATGTCAGAGATAGACCTGCAGAGGACTCGAAGGTCAATAGCGAAGAATTAGCGTACATCAGGGAGGGCAAGAGCGATGAGGAGAAGGAAGAAAAGGTTCTTCCGTCCAGGATCAGCTGGAAGATCTCAGCCAAGATGATATTCGGAACGCAGGCAGGTTGGGGCACATTCCTTGTTTTTCTCTCATTTGGTTATGTCCTTTTCACCTTCCTGTACTGGCTTCCACCGCTGATGTTCTCTACCTTCGCGCATACAGTTGAAAAAAGCGGACTTTATTCCGCAGCCATAGATGTGGCTCTAATCGCAGGATTCCTTGGTTCGGGCCCGTTCAACGACGGTCTTCTGAAGAGATTTCCTGATAACAAGCCGCTGGCGAGAAGGCTCGGCGCTATAATACCCATGGTTCTCATGATCATAATGGTAGGCATGTCCTACTTCACCGGAAAAGCGCATAACCTTATCGGAACGGCAATATTCCTTGGCATCGGAAGCGGTCTCATGAATCTCACGGTAGGATCCTGGGCCGTGAATGCGGTGGATCTGGCGCCAGCTGGAACCTCTGCTACCGTATACGGAATATACAACGGTTCGCTCAACTTCATAGGTGCTTTCAACTCCATAATCGAAGGTGCACTGTTCATCAAGTATGGACCTGTCCTTGCTTTCACCAGCTCTATCATATTCATGCTGATGTTCCTTGGGGGTTATCTTGGTCTCATAAGAAAGAAGACGTGGGAAAGGGCGATGGAGTACAAGGAGCAACTTTCAAAAGAGGCTTACTCATACCTCAAGGGGTGAATCTTTGAAATACACTGTAGAACAGATCATGCGGCTGGTTGATCACAGCGGGCTTAAGCCGTATCTGACCGAGGACGACATAAGAAATCTCGTGGAGGAGGCCCATATGATGGGCAATTATGCAGTCTGCATCGAGCCCATATACGGCAAGTTAGCTCTTGATCTCATAAAGTCCAAGAAATACCATATAAAGCTTGACGTCACGCTAGATTTTCCATTCGGATCGCTTTCCACAACTTCAAGGAAGAAGATCATAGAAGATTCGGATTATGCGGATGAAGTAGACATCGTCGTTCCAATGGGGTATGTGAAATCCCACCGCTGGGATCTTGTCGATCAGGATCTTAAGGATATCGTTAAAGCTGCAAAGGATATGGGTCTTGTTATAAAGATCATAACTGAGGACGGTTATCTGACTCGTGAGGAGAAGAACAGGATCTACGATTCGGTGATAAGATCGAACCCGGATTTCATAAAAACAAGCACCGGCTTTGCAGATAAGGAGTACTGTAAATCTCTAGGAAATGTCTCTGGTGCAGATCCAGAAAACGTGAGGCTGATGGCCAGCAAGGCCAGCGAGCTTGGATCAGATATTGGCATAAAGGCCGCGGGAGGCATACACACGTACAGTGAGGTGGAGAGGATAATAGACGCCAGTGGCAGACCGATCGATCCCGAGAGGCTGAGGATAGGCATGAGCGGAACAAAGAAGCTTTTTGAGGAGATGCTCGCAATAGAGAAGGCCTGATACTCTACAGCTTCGTTCCCAATTTTTTTCTTCTTACCTCATTCTGTAGTATCTGCTATACAATCTGCTATTAGTATAAAATTATATCAAAACTTGTCATATCTGGAACGTCATGACGGACAACGAACTCGGAAGCAACCCAGATCATGCCAACATAATATCGATATTACAGGATCTGGGGCTCACAGAGAATGAATCGAGGGTCTATATACTGTTGCTGGAGTATGGTAGCATGGCCGCTCAGGATATACTCAGATATCTCCCGCTCAGACAGCCTCAACTGTACGATATCACGTCGAGTCTGGAGAGGAAAGGTTTCATAAACATACTGCTGGGCCGTCCGAAAAAATACGAAGCTGTCGATCCAGAGGCTGTCGTTGAAGCAAGGGAACAGATAATAAGCAGGAACAGAAGATATTTCCTCAACTGGGCCAACCGTGCAATGGAGACAAGGAGGGAGACCACAGCGCTGATCAATGCAAAGAACATCAGGAGTGTGATAAACAACTCCATAGAACTTATCAATGAGGCAAGCAAGACTCTGGAGATAGAGACGACATGGGAACTCTATGGATACCTAGGCAGCTCAATAGCAAGAAAAGTGAGGGAGGGATGTCGCGTTGAACTTCTCTTCTTCGGTGCAGATATCGATGAATCTGATCTTGAGAATGAATTCATGGATCTGGATATAGACATAAAATATGTTGCGCCTGGCCAGTTTTACACCGTAATATCAGATGAGAAGAACTCTGTTTTCATGCCGAGAAGCGTCGCAATGAACACGGAGATCGAAAGGTATGGATACGTGATAAGGGACAAGGACATGTCGTGGTTCATCACGCATAATTTCTTCGTGGGATGGTACCGCGGAGAGGAGATAAGGAATCACCCTGTTAAGCCTTCCTATACATATTATTCCCAGAGGGTGCTTGTGAATGATCTGAAGAGGCTGTTCAGGAGTGGTCAAAGGATGAAAGGCGTGCTTGATGGAACGTTCAGATCAACCGGTGATCATTTCAGGTCGGAGGGAGAGGTGATAGAGATAGATTCTGACACGGAGATCATCAACTTCACGTTTAAAACAGAGAAAGGGCAGTATAAGGTGGGCGGCTATGATTCACAGATAGAGGACATAGTGATGAAGTCGTTCACGGTTATGTCCATAGAGGACGCGAAACGATGAATTCGGCATTCGGATCATGGATACCTTCACTTGCTTGCTAGCCCCGTTTATGCTGGAAGCGGGCCTTTAGAATTTGAACAAGTACTCTCTTCCTTTGAACCTGAGATTCCTCAATTCTCCCGTTCCGATCAAGGCGTCAAACGATCGCCCCTCAGAGACGAGTTCATCGTTAGCTGCGTGTATTCCCAAAAGGCCTTCCACTATAGATTCAACGTATATTGCTGCTGACCAGGCCTGAAGATAGCAGCCCTGTGAATTGTTTGCGATCTCCGGGAAGGAGCATGGGGAGAAGGCACCGAAACTCGCATTCAGCTTCCTGAAGTATTCTGCTGCGTTCTCAACGTCCTTGTATTTGGCTGCCGCTATGGCAAACATTCCCGTATTTATTGGCATGGAGTTTCCGTGTTCGTCTACCGTTATACCCTATTCCCCTGAAAGCCGTTTGAGCCCCCTTCTTCAGATGTGAATTTTCTGTAAGTTTCGGCATCAGATAATCCGGCATAGAATGGTACGATCGATGTCCAGAAACCCATATCCATGGGTACACCATCCGCAATCCTGTTTGCATATGTATTTCGTTCTGGTAGCCAGAATGAATCAAGCATATTCTTAAGATCTTTTATCTTAGCATCGAGTTCGATATCGTCTGCGAACTCAGCTGCCGTTTCAGAGCCCTTATCTCTGAATTCTTTGAGTTTGGAGAGCGATAATAAGGCGAAGGTTATCGTATCAATATCTATACCCTGTCCAGCATTGGCATCTTCCATTATGCCTCTTCCACGATATCCAGATTCAAGAAGATATCTGATCGATAGATACGACGTTTCTATGAGATGGGTCGAACCTGCAAGATTACCCGACCATTCCACATATCTTAGGACAGAATATGGGAAAAGTGCGGTTTCTTCAAGATCCCCCTCGTTGTAAACCTTTCCGCTGGTTATGATCTCATGCGGTATACGACCAGACCTGCTGAATCTGGCGAGTACGTTGAGGGAACCATAAGCCAGATCGAAGAAACCCGCATCGATCATTCCATTCATTGATAGCAGTGTGTCTATACCGAAATACCATGGAAAATCAGGATGCCCACCGGTGATGCCGTATCCGATTCCAGGCACTATTAGCGAAAGTCTGATCATGTTTTCCTTGGCCATACAGAAATTTCTGGTTATATCTTCCTTGCTGGATCTGAGTTTAGAATATCTGTATATGTCAGCATATGAATTTATCTTAATGAAAGGTTTCTTTCCATGTACGGTACTACTGTATATTCTCAAAAGTGCATGTCTTCCTGTCCTGACGATCAATGTATTTCCGTTCAGCGTGAAGTCGTTCCGCGTGGATACTATGATTGAGCTTTCTGGAAACATGTGGCTATGCACAGACACTGATCGTTTTCTGACATCGATGGTTGTATCGTTGATACTGAACCAGATGGTCTCGGGGAGGAGATCTATGACAAGGTCGCGATCGGATCCGTCGTGGTTTTCAAGTGCAATGATGAAATCATGATCCCTGTTGAATCCTAGGGTCAGTGTCGATCCTTCATAGAAGAATTTTGCCGATCCGCTGTCTATCACGGTTTTTGATGGCGCAGAGATACCATCTGGCCCCCTGACATGAATATTCTTCAGCAATCGGACAGGCGGATACCAAAGCCCATTCATCTCACCCTTCTTGTGATATCCCATACTGTCTGGTATGAGATCGAGGTAGCTGATGAAGTATCCATAGGGACATGATATGGTGAATGGCCGATGATCAGCCTTCTCGACTCTGATCAGATCCTTCATCTGCTGGCACCCTCTGAGGTGGTCTGCGTTATCTCTGATGACCAGCCCTGCGCAAACTGTCCAGTGGGGGTTGGTGACATGGCGTCGTAGGTCTCATTTATTCTACCTGGATCTGCGGCTGAAAATGCCAGATCCACGAACGATCTCAGTTGTTCGAATGCCAGATCAGGAGCGCCATTGTTGTATGCGGCCATGACGAACCATCCGGTCATCAGGGGCCAGACGGTACCTGTATGGTATCCGCCATCATACATGGGATCGTAGACGGACATTGATCTGATGCCCCATGGCGTCATGACGCCGCGCGAAATGTCCAGTATCCTCTGCTTGACGGACTCATCCTTCATGAATATGCCTGGTACAAATTGCATGGCACTCCTTATTATATGCGATCTTTCGTCGACAAAATCCACAGGCTGTGCATCTGAGAAGAAGGTGGACATGTATCTGTCTCTGGCCTTTACATACTCTGTACCGCCGAATTTTTTTCCATACAGCCTGAGTACCTCCAGCCAGAGTGCGTTCACATCAACCGTTTTACCATTTCTGATGTTGGCCCACGTCTCAGGCCATCCTATCAGCCCACTCTTGAAGTCGTTCTCCAGCAGGCCGTCATTATCCACATCGCATGTCTTACAGAAGTCAAAAACTACTTTCGCGTCCTGCGATGAAAAGAACCTTCGGCTCCAGTTCTCAAGCGATGCGTTGACCATTAGCCAGAGCGGACTGCTGTCTATGGACATGTACATGGTGTTGAATCGAACATCACCTATGCTGTAGCCTTGATCGCCGCCATCTCCAAGCCCTATTTCGTGCGGAATCCTTCCATGATCGGAATATCTGAAGAGCGTGGACATGTGATTGGTCGTCAGATCCGATAGGCCAACCATATTCGCAGCTAGCGCCATCCAGAGGCCATCCCTGCCGAAGAACCATGAATACACCGGAAACCCTGCAAACCAACCGCTTCCCTTCTCGGTAATGGAATAGAACTCAAGGAGATCGTGCTTTGCCCAAAGGAAAAGTTTGTTGAATTTGGGATCCGGTGTTTCCAGCACAGCTATATCTGCAACTTGTTCATGGTACTTCAGCGTTTCATCCATATCTCCGCTGCCATCACTATCTGTGTCTGATATGATTATCTCAGCCTCAGTTAGGTCATGAAACGATACAAACACGGTATCATCTGACGCCGTTATTTCGATGCGATCAGGAGAATTTATTATGATCGATGTATGAGCGATATCGGACGAAACGGAAACTCGCTTATCATCAATGACAAAATCAAAGGTCTCCGCCGTCGATCTGGAAGGCCACGCTGCAGAGTGCCCTATCTGGAAGGAGAGCGATAGATCTTGTCTGTCGGAAGATAGCATCTGTATGTGCAGTGATCCATCCGCCTCGGATATGTAATCTATCCTTTCCATCCCATGATACTGCCTGTATATGTATCCGAGCCCTCTCACATATTTAGAAAAGATTGATGACAGCGGTTTCCCGTTCAGATACCCATCCATTGAAGCAATGTGGTTTAGACTCCCCTTCCAGTAACCTACCCTGGATCTGTGCATATCCGATCGAACGATGGTGCCGTTCAGATATGCTATGAAATGCGCCTTAGTTCCCTTGACCATGCTGTAATTATAGGACTGCAAGTATTCATGCGGGGGTAAAGACCCAGTGCCGCATGTCCCTGTAGTTATCTTCAATATTCAGGCCTCTGGCCTCCTCAATCAGCTTCCTTGATCTTTCTGGAAGTACCATAGTCAACCTCCCTTATCAGCGAACCGCTCATGCGATCGAACAGATACACTCTGCCTGGCTTTACTTCAATGTGAAACATTTCACCGTTCTTTAGATCTCTAAGCTCCGAAGATACCTCATCCTTTGGAATAACCGCTCTGATGGGCGTCTCTCCCATCTTAGCATGCACCTCGACGTTGAGTCCAGAATTTATGGAATAATCGAAAATTGCAGACAATCCGTCCTTTTCAGACATACCCAGTATCTCAGGTCTGAGGCCAATATACGCCTTGCCCTCAGGGACTATCTCATCAATATCGATGTATCCCGCATTGGAGATGCCTATCCTTGTCCCCTCGTCTTTATGCTCCAGATCACATTCCAATATATTCATAGGTGGGTTTCCGATGAATCCTGCGACGAATACGTTTGCAGGATGATCATAGAGATCGTCAGGAGTGCCCATCTGCATGATCCTTCCCTGGTTCAGGACCAGTATTCTGTCCGCAAGGGCCATGGCCTCATCCTGATCATGGCACACATAGATGATCGTCTTCTTGACCTTCTCGTGAAACGAACGAAGTTCACCCAGCATCTCGCGGCGTAGTTTTGCATCGAGGTTGGACAGCGGTTCGTCCATCAAAAATACTGATGGGTCTCTGACCATCGCTCTGGCTATCCCAACCCTCTGCTGTTCACCGCCGGAGAGCTGCCTTGGATATTTGTCAAGATGCTGACTTATGTGCAGGATCTTCGCAACTTCCTCCACCTTCTTCCTTATCTCTTCCTTTGGTACATGCTTTATCTTCAGATTGAGGGATATATTATCGAATACCTTCATGTGTGGATAGAGCGCGAAGTTCTGAAAGACCATGGCTATGTTGCGATCCGAAGGATACAGATCCGTTACGTCGCTGTCATCGATGTATATTCGCCCAGAATCCACAGGTATCAGACCGGCTATGCTCCTCAGTAGAGTGGTCTTTCCGCTTCCGGACGATCCAAGGATAACGAAGAATTCGCCGTCATCAACTTTGAGATTGAAATTGCTCAATATCTCTTTATCCCCATATCTTACGCTTAGATTCTGAATTATGACGCTCATAAATTCACCTGTAATAATTCATAGATATGCCACTTATGAAGTACTTCTCGAATACGATGAATATTACTATGGTAGGTATCATCGTCAGAATGTTTACGGTCATCATCTGGTTCCAGTATATCTGCGTTCCATTGGCACCTTTGAAAAAGTTGAGAACCAGAGGTAGCGTGAACATGTTGAGGCTGTGAACCTCCATGAGAGGCCACAGGAAATTATTCCATGATCCTATGAACGAGAATATGGTTGCTGCCGCTATTGCCGGTTTTGCCATTGGCGCGCTCACCCTGAAGAATATCTGCCATGGCCTCATGCCGTCGATCTTAGCAGCCAGCTCCACCTCCTCCGGTATGGTGAGGAAGTACTGCCTCATTATGAAGACATCCAGAGCAGAGGCAATCTGCGGAAGTATCAGGCCCTGATACGTGCTGAGCCAGTTCAGGTCAAGCATGAACACGTAGGACGCAATGGATATAACTGGGAACGGAATCATCAGTGTAGCCAAGACTGCATAGAATAGATAATCCCTCCCAGGAAATCTTAGCCTCGCAAAGGCATATCCGGCAAGCATTCCCACGAATACGCTTCCGGCAACAACGCATATGGAAACGAAGACGCTGTTGAAATACCACAGCGGGAAGTCGCCGAATCCCCACACTGTTCTGAGATTTGTTATGAAATACGATATGCTCGTCTGGCTGAGTGGATCCATATTGGGTGGGAAATTGGCGAAAATGCTGTTTCTGAATGCCTTTATCACTGTCCAGTAAAAGGGAACAAGGTAGACAATGGCAAGAATTATGGAAATAGCGTATATAAGATAGGTCTTTGCAGCTTCACCAACGTTAATATTCTTTTTTATTCGTCCGCTTTTGAACACATCACCACCTCCTCTCAGTTATTACTTTTCTCTGCGTGATCGTCAGCACAAGTATGATCACGAAAAGGACAAACGACGCGGCAGCTGCGAGCCCTATGTCGCCTATGTAAACGAAGGTTCTGTTGTATATGTACATGAGCGGCACGTAGGTTGCCCTGGCGGGTCCGCCATCCGTTATAACGTATATCTGATCGAAGAGCTGCATCGCCCCGGTCAGCCCAAGGATCACCACAAGTATGGTGGAAAATCTCATCAATGGGAAGTATATGTATCTGAACCTCCTGAGTCCTGACTTGAGGCCGTCTATCTTGGCCGCGTCCATGACCTCCTGCGGTATGGACTGCAGTCCTGCAGAGTATACGATCATGAAATAGGGTGCGGTTGTGAATATATTCATGGCCATTATAGCCGGAAATGCATATCTAGTGCTGAAGAGCCAGTTATGCGGAGGGATTCCAAAGAACGATAATATGTAATTGACAAGCCCAGTGTTGGAGAATACCCATATGAATATGATCGACATTGATACCGGCGAAACGACGGCCGGTATGAACACTATGGCTCTTGCGATTCTGCTTATCCTCGAAGCCGTATTGAACAGGAGGGCATAACCGAAGGCCAAGAAGGTCTGAATCGTTACGACCACTGCGGTGTATATCAGGACATTTATCAATGCGATCAAAAAGGCTGGATCTTTTACTACGTTAACGTAATTGCTGATGCCAACAAAATATATGCTGTGGAAGAACGGATCATAATGAAACAGGCTTATGACAAAAGAATATATCGCCGGAAAAAAGGTGAAGACCGTTATGAAGATCATGAGCGGGATCACGAATATGATCCCGGTGACCTTCTCCGGATCCTTACGTTTTTTCCCCTCTCTCACTTTTATGTTTTCCTTATTGTATATATTTGATTCCACAGACCTCACCGGGGTCAGAGTGTGGAAGTACCTTTAAGGTTTGTGTTCGTTTCATTTATGATCTCATCGTATGCCTGGTCCGGTGTGATCTTCCCTGCAAATAGATCCACTATTATGCTGTGTGCAGCACTCTCAGTGGCCTGGAAATTGGTTGTGTTGTAGTTCCATCCGTACGCATGCGGGAACTGTTCTCCGGCGAAGCTCTGTATTGGGAAGTTCGTCTTGTACCAGCTGCTCTCGAGTATCGCGGTTCTTGAAGGCAGAGCCAGGCCCTTGGATACCCACTGCTTCTCTCCAGATGGTCCTGTGAAGAACATGACGAACTGCTCAGCAGCCCATGTCTGAGCTGGTGTCAGATGGCTGTTGATCGCTAGGCCCACGTTGAACATCATGGTTGCATTCTGGACATCGTAAGGCATGAAGGCGTATCCGATCGCCGAGGTATCGTTCTTGAAATAGGAGCCGTTTGCAAACAGTACAGGTACAGTCCATGTGCCTGTTACGACCATACCTACCTTTCCTGACGCGAAATCACCACCGTTCCATCCAGCGCTCAGGTTAGAGTTGAGACCGGCCAGTCCACTGGAGTACAGTCCATACCAGAAGTTGATCGCTGTCTTCAGGCCGGCGCTGTTGGGCGAAGCTCCGGTGCCTGTCTGGTTTATCCATTGCCCACCGGCCTCATGCATGAACGCCAGTATCCTTGCGAACTGTGGGCCGACAACCATTGGGTAGTACCCGCTTCCACCATTAGGTAGCTTGCTCTCGTTCTGCTTAAGCATGACCAGCGTGTGCTGTAAAGCTGTCCAGTTCCATGCACTGTAATTGGTGGGATACGGGACATGTTCCGCATTGAATATGTTCTTGTTAAACAGGACGAAGAGTGGGCTCCAGTCCTTCGGTGCAGCGTAGAGCTGGTTATGCTGCATGAATGTATCTAGTATCTGTGGGGCGAAGCCGGTCAGATTGTAGGTAGTGTTGGAGGTCAGTACGGGCGTGAGATTCAGCAGATAGCCTCCCTTGACGAATTCAGGCAGAACATCATTCTCCATATAGAACACTGCAGGTCCGGAATTGGATGCGAGTTCAGTCTCCAGTGTTCCATAATAATTGCTCGTTATCGGCACGAATTTGACGGAGATATTCGAATGCATGGCATTGAATTCATTCACCATTTGCACATCGAATGTGTACTCCTCACCGCTAGAGACCCAGCCAGAAAAGACAATGGACGTTTTCGCCGGTCCAGAAGTAAGATTATGATACTCTATGCCTCCAGCTATAGCAGCTATTGCGACCACAACAACAATGATTGCTATTATTGCTTTCTTCTCCATTTTACAGTCTCCAACAGTTATATACTAACTGTTATTAGTATATCATAAATCACATACTTAAACCTTGTCAATTATATATATCAATACAGATCATATATAACGAATCTTAAAATCTGATGTCTATGCTTGGAAAAGCAAGAATAAAATTAAGCTAGGTATTTCAATATATTATCATGCGTATTCTTGCAGTACAGCTCAAGATAGGATCAAGAGACCTGAATCTGAACACATACAGGTACCATATTGAGGATATTTTCAGGCGTTCTCAACCGGGCGATTTCCTGATCTTTCCTGAAGAGACAGGGCTACCCATGTCACTGGGGCATGTAATTGATAAGTTTGGAATAGAGATCGATGAAACTGCTGATGGTGGAGAATTTCCGAAGTCATCGGATGCAGGAACATTCAGATCCATATTTCTATCAGTCGGTGAGGAAACAAGGAATAGCTTTCTATCTTTCTTCTCCGAGATGTCAAGAAAGTATCAGGTCTATGCTTTGGCCTGCGGGAATATTCCTGAGGAAACAGAAACACCGCGTATATACAACACGGCATACGTCTTCGATACGATGGGAAACGTCGTATTTAAACAGAGGAAGGTCTATCTTACCGATCTGGAAAGGAATATAGGCATAGATTCCGGATCGATGGACGATGTCAGGCCGTTCCAGCTTGAGGGGATAAAATTCGGAATTGCCATAAGCCTGGACGCTTTCATGCCAGATTATATTTCAAGACTATATGAGAGCAGGGTTATACTGCAGCCGGACGCTAATGATGTAAAATGGAACTCATTCCTTGAAAATGGCAGATGGCAGCCAGAGGAATGGATGGATTCTTCATACTATATTGCACAGAGGATCCCGGGAGTGGATTATGCAGTCAATCCCATGATGATCGGAGGCTTCATGGGAATAAACTTCGAGGGAGAATCGGCCATAATCAAGAAGGCTATGGGAACAGATGAACGCCTCTCCTATGTGGGGAATGTACCGACCACCGGTTTCCAGGATATGATAGCTCCAGAAGGCTTTGATCCGCATGAATTTCAAAGAAGAGAGGATCTGGTTGGTCTCGATCTAAAATTACCAGAGGGTGTAATCAGCGTGGATATCAGGTGATACGATTGGAAGAAAAGCATTCCCAGCCCATCATAACGTCTCCGCAGATATCTCAAAGGAAGGATCTTTCAGTTGGTGGAAATTATTATTTTTCATTGATCTTCGACGGAGGTAAGCTGAAAATATGTTTTCCGATCTGCACGGCTTCTATCCTGCACTGTTTCGTTATATCAGGGATATTCAGTGAGACGGAGGGTATTGAGCCGGGCTGGATAAGCAATCATCACTTCTCGAATGGTATCGAGATCGTGATACCACCTGATAGACCAGGACTCTTCATATCAAGGAAGGGGAGGTTTGAAGTTACTTCATCAGACTCAACGATATTCTGGCCCATATCGCATGCTGTCAGATCAATGAGATCACCCTGGAGCAGCAATCCAGTATACTTTTCGGAGGTTTCTGGAAAATTGCCAGCTATCGCATTTAGTGAGGTTGATGATGGTACAATAATTACGGTGGGAGATACGCCAGACAGAGCGATTCTCTCCGGCATTTCCTTAAGGAGGATTGGTATGGTCACACTTAGGTCGGAGGCCGATAATTTCCTCCTTAAATTTGATTCGCTTCATGGAAATAGCAGACTAATCTCGAATGCAATGCTCTCCATCTTTCTCTCGAATTCTCGGTGTATCGATGCGCAAGAGAACTGTATAATGGCGTCCAAAAGTCCATATTATTATGTTTCCGCGGGATACTGGGCCCGTGACTTCATATTCTGGGTTCTTCCGGTGATCGAGCGATTCGATGAGGATCGGGCGAGAGAGCTTATCGATGATCTGTTGAAGAAATATTGGAGAAACAGAGGTATCCATGCTTTATATCTCGATGGTCGTATACTGTATGATGGATTCGAGCTGGATCAGCTTGCTTATCATTTTTTGCTTCTGGCGCACGCCATAAAATATGGAGTTCTATCGGATTCTAGAGCTGCTTCCCTTTCTAAGGAACTGCTTGCCGACCTGAGTCATTTCAAAAACGACAAATTCAATCTCTACTCGACCGTCTTAAACAGCTCTGACGATCCGGTTGAATACCCATATGTGACCTACAACAATGTTGCGCTATGGTATTCCATGAGATATTTAGCTGGCTATCTGAAGGGTGCTATTTCTGAACGCCTTATAGATCTCGCTGAATATATAAGGAGAGACATAATGATCAATATGATAAAGGAAGGTCAGTTTGTGTATTCGACAGATCTGGCTGGAAAATATAATTTTTATGATGATCCAACCGGTTCAATACTGCTGTTCCCGTATTTTGGTTTTTCCGAGTCTCATGATCCTGTATTCAGGAAAACAGCGAACTGGATAATGTCTGAGAAGAATCCTTATTACATCCAGGGAAGATATGGTGGTTTGGGAAATATGCACGTCGATCATCCATGGCTTCATCATCATTATTCCATGATACTGTCTTCGCTCTCTGATGCCAGGATCCTTGAAAGCCTTCCCATGGATCATGGACTTGCCTGTGAAACCATTGATGAAAATGACGGTGGATGTCTCACAGGCATTCATTTTCCTGGCAGTTCAGGAATGTATGTTCAGGCCTCGCTTAAGGCTAAGACCTGATCTATGCGGAAGATCAGGATATCTAACCGATCCGAATCCACCGTCCTAGGCTATCTATCGGATGCGTATTTGTATATCTTTAATGGACATGCATTTCCACGCGGATCTATTTTATAAAGGTATACAGTGCCTGTGGAACGGTGATATTCATGAGCGCTGCATCTTCTTTATGTTCTCCTTTAATGGCACCCTTATGAATAACAGTGATGTTAATATAATGGTGAGGCCTCCAATGAGCGCCAGAGATCTTATGTAAACTTCGTTGTTGGTTGGTAGGTAGAGATATGATATCCATGCGCCAAGCACATACCCAGACAAACCGGATGGTATTCTCTCGAGAAGACCCTGGATACCAAAGTACATACCCTCCCTTCTGTATCCCGTCGTTAGTTCGTCTTCATCGATTATTTCAGATACGATTGCATTTGGCAATATGAAATATGACGTCAATCCAATGCCGGCTAAAATCATTATCGCTATCATCTGAATGATGCGTGTGCCAAACGGAATTATCCCGACGAAAAACGCGGAGACGAGAACTATACCTAGGATGGCGGTGAACAGGATGAAGGCAGATTTTTCACCATGTTTTCTGGAATAAAAGACAAGCAATGGAGAAAACGCAATGGTTGAAAGAACAGCAATTAGGGTGAGTAGGCCGATGTATGCTTCATAATGCACGTTACCTGGGAGTACGACGTTCTCTATGAAATAGCCTAGAGAGGAGAGAAAGAAGTAGAAGCCAAACTGAAAGAAAAGGTATGATAGGATATATCTGTCGAACGTTCTATTTTTGAAAGTCTGGATTATTGCCTCCTTTATGGTGTACTCCTCAGGGATTCTTTTCACTTCTGGATTTTCCTTGATGGATAGAAATACGATCAGAAATGATAACATTGTCAGAATGGCTACGATGAGTCCTATGTATGAAAAGGGCACGTTCAGCGTGAGCAATATTGATGGAAGCAGAGAAGCCAAAATTATCCCCACTATGGAAAAATATGAAGCAATTGTTGTGAGAATGACCCTATCTTTTGACGTCACGGATATCTCTGGAATAAGGGAAAGATAAGGCAATACGACATATGCATAAAGGAAATTGAAGCCGATCAGGTATAATGCCAGGAGTATACCCATCGTGACGCCGCTCAAAAACGGAAACCATATGAGCCCATAAAAAAGAGCTATAGGGAAAAGTCCGGTCAGGAGAAAGAATCTTCGCCTTCCGAGTCTGCTTGTGCTCTTATCGCTCCATTGACCTATGAACGGGTTCGCAAAGGCCTGCACGAGTGTACCTACAAGGACGGCTACGCCTATAATATACGAATCGACGATCACTCTACCGTGCAGAGGTGCATAAAAAACAAATATGTACGTTGAAAGGAAGAATGCGGGCATCGTGACTCCGATCTGCCCAAAGCCATAAAGTATCTTCTTGTTTATGGGTAGCCCGTCCATGCAATTAATAGGATTACCATGGCTAAAATCTTTGCTTTAAATATGAGGGTGTTATTGATAAGATCTGATAGTGCATCACTATGGTGCCGAACTTCATGATGGATAATTTAGAGAAATACCGCATTGGTAAAGCTGGTAGGTAAATTTCCATCCCAGAGCTCCATCCTCACGAATGCATCCTTATAATTTTCGATTTTTCCTTCGGGCTCTGGGTTAATCATCTCCTCGGCTGAATCGCCATGAATGATCCTGAGACGAAGACCGGATCTGTAATTTATTATGTGATATTCCAGTTCCTTCGAAAGGAAAACTGTCGGCGAATCTCTTGACCAAGCAAGCGAATACTGACCTTCATCAAGTTTGCCTATTAGTTCAGTTGTCTTCACTTTTTCCCTAAAGACTATAAGGTTTCTATCTATTCTGAAAAGTCCTTTAACATGAAAGTCCGATCCGGCCATGGCGCGAATATGAAGCCCAGCGATCAGAAGATCCTGCCAGGCTTTCAATGCCCGATCATTTTCTTCATTCCACGGGCCATTCCAGATTTCAACTGCGTCTGCATTTTCATATGACTCTGACCCCCACATCCAACAATCGCTCTTGAATGGATGATTAATCGTTACAAACGCGCCCTCACCATGGGCTATCCTCACAGCCTCGAAGAAGGTTCTGGGTTCTTTTAGAGTATATCTCTTGAAATATCCTGCTTCCGGAGCTATGGGTTCGTGTATGCCTATTATATTCGCATGCCCCCTGAAATTTCCCCATTCTTCGCCAGGTATTACGTGTTCCAAAAGATCTTCCGATAGCTCTGGGACTGTATTGTGATCCGTTATAGCAACTATATCTATACCAGCCCTCATTGCCAGATGTGCGATCTGTTTCGGTGTCAGCATTGCCCTCTTCATTACCAGTCTTTCCAATGGCCATATGAAAGGATGAAATGCTCCTTCCCCGCTAAGGGGATTGATGGAAAATTTGGAATGCGCATGCATCTGCACATAGGTCAATGCAGATGCATTCGGTTCTTTCATTTCTTTCCCGCAAAATGCATGGCCACTAGGACATGGGACAGTGCTCCATATTTCAGATAGTCCTCATCCACAGTGAATCTTGGGCTGTGATTCGGGTAAATTATGCCCTTCTTCTCATTCCTTGTTCCAAGGAAGTAATAGGTGCCAGGCGCCTTCTGCAGGAATCTTGAAACATCCTCGCCTCCCATGAGCGGTTCAGTTTCTATGACCTTCATTCCCTTTATACTTTCAAGGACGCTCCTGACCTCTTCTGTTATCTTTGGATCGTTATAAGTCACCGGATAGGCGTTTTCTATAAATTCTGTTTCGGCTCTGGCACCGAATGCTTCTGCCACGCCAGCGGCAGTATCTCCTATCTTCTTCTTTATGAAGGCGCGAAGATCCTCATCAAGGGTGCGCAGAGTACCGAGCATCTCCAGATTATCCGGTATGATGTTGTCCTTTGTTCCTGAATGGACTGAACAGACCGATATCGTGACTGGTTTTCTCTGGTCTATGAATCTGGATCTTACGCCGTAGAGTGCATTGATTATGTTGGATCCGATGTATATGGGATCGATAGCGTCTGCAGGCGCGGATCCATGGCCGCCCTTTCCGCGCACCGTTATCTTGAATCCATCTGGTGCTGCCATTATTGCACCGCCCCTGATGGCAAAGGTACCTGCTGGAAAATCTCCTAGGACATGAAGACCGAATACATGATCGACATGGGGGTTTTCGAGTGCGCCGTCCTCGATCATAGGCAGCGCTCCACCTCTTCCACCATCCTCTTCGGCTGGCTGAAACAGGAATTTTACGTTTCCATCAAGTTCGTCCCTGTGCTTGGAAAGAATGTAGGCAGCGGCCAACAGCATTGCCGTATGAGAATCATGGCCGCAGGCGTGCATGACGCCCTTATTCTTGGAGGCAAATGGCAGGCCAGTCTGCTCTTCTACAGGCAGGGCATCCATATCCGCTCTCAGCCCTATGGTCATTCTACCAGTCTTTCCTCTTATAAGACCAACAACACCAGTACCTCCAACATGCTCTCTGACCTCCAATCCAAAGGATCTAAGCTTGTCAGCCACATACTTGGCCGTGTTGACCTCCTGATATGATAGTTCTGGATTCTCGTGCAGATAGCGTCTCATCTTTATGAGTTCTTCATTGTATTCTTCCATCTCCTTTCTGAGAACTTCTATGTTCATAGATATATTATACGTATGGAGTTTTTAAATTATTTGAATGTCCATCGTACGTTATGTCAATCTGTAAAGTCAAAATATAAGACGACGCTGCGTCGATATGCTATTATGCATAGAACCACCTAGAATTTTCATAATCATAAATATGAGCTTATGTCATTTTGAATCTTTATGAAGAGATAATGTTTTATTCATGATAGTTATTCTTATCTATGGCAAATGAAATGGCTTCATCCAGAGCGTCTCTGGAGCAGGAAGTGTATCTGCGGTCATTGACGGGAAGGCTCGTGGGGATCTATGAGTTTCAGGGATTCAGGAAGGTGGCGATAATAAGCTATCCAGACAGAATATGCGAATCGATATCTACGGCTGCGGCTGTAGCTTTCTTCGATAAATATGGATACGAGGAAGGCAAGATCTCAATATTTGACTATGGCGATGATATCGAGAAGACTGCCAGATCCATCGTAGATAAAGGATTCGACGCAGTTTATACCGCGTTCGGCGGTGAGCAGAAGATGAGCGATGTTAGCAGCATGTTCAACAAGACTATCGCTGCACTAAAATCCGCTGGATACAAAAAGGCGCTGCTCATCCATGTGCGGGCTTGGCTTGCAACGAAACAGCTGTCAGCGCTGATATCAGACAGATCAATGAAGGAATATCTGAGATCTCTTTCCGAGATAAGGCTATTCACAGCGGATCCTGCCAGTAGAAAATTCTTTTTCCATAAGGTCAGGATAAACGAAGATGGTTCCATAAAACTGGAAAAATATGCAGAGGAAGAAATAACACAGGAGCATGCGAATCTTCTAAAGATCTCATTACCGCCACCGGAATGAATTAATATTGATTGAAAAAATTTTTTGATATTATTTTTCAAGCTTCGGTCGCATGAGGCGATACATCTTGCATATACATTGCGATTTTGTCAGGGTGTATTTTCATCTCCACAAATGTCATAACTGCTGAAATGGGTATCCAGGCTATGCCAACATAGGCAGCGATATTGAATGGATAAGAGGGCGGTGCAGGATACATCGTGAAGAACATGACCGCAATCAGCACACCTATGGCTATCGCTGGAAATATCAGGTGCTGGAACAGGTGAAAATCTTTCATCTTCTTTGCATAGAATGGAAGCCCTATGGACGCCACTATGTGCTCAGTATAAGCCGAATAGCCATTAGCGAACAGCATCACCAAGCCTCCGATTACAGGCCCGAAAAGCGCGCCGAAAATTATGGCAAGGACAAGCGATAAGCCGAATACGAACATGGCCGAAACCGACGGAGATCCGTATTTGCTGTGTACCTTTGACATGGATTTAGGCAGAAAGAGGAGTCCGGATTTCGCAAAGCTGTAATATATCCTCGAGTTTGCGTTGCTTACTGAGACGTTGTATCCCATAAAACTGTTAATGGTTACGATTATGAGCAGTATGTAAAGGATGTAGCTTGCCTTTTTGAAGAGCATTATCCCCGGATCTGGAGCGGATGCGAAGTTTGCCATGTTTGCAGGCCCATATCCGATTGTGAACGCGTATGAAACCAATATGAGCGTTATGCCCGCGACTATGACCGTAGAAATTAGGGCTTTCCTGACAGCAACATGTGAATTTTTAGTTTCCTCAGCAAGGGACGTAATTGAAAGCGTAGTTCCAAAGAATAGAACGACGGAATATATCATTGAATAGAATAGCTGTGAGAGGCCTCCAGGAAGATACTTGGTCGTGAAAACTGCCAAGGTGTTAGCATGACCGGCAGATACTATGATGGCTATAGATCCAGCTATTAGCACGGATATCTCGATTAATCCACCTAAGATTTGGTAATCCGTTGCTACCTTGATGCCAAAGTATGTAAATAGGAACGCGATCAGAGCAGCGACAACTGAAATGCTTATCCATACCCATGCACCGCTAAGCGATGGATTGATGAGACTGATAAAGGAAGCGAGGCCGAGAAATCCAAAGCTAGCATATCCAAGTATTGAATAGAAGAACATGTTCCATGCCTGAAACACACCCGCAGTCTTTCCAAGAGATTTATATGTAAAGGTAAAATATGATCCGGCGGATGAAATATACTTCGAGAACTGATACCCTGTGTTCATTATGAAGAGGTAGAAGATAATGCCCAGCAGGATCGAGAGCGGAGTTGCACCAAGAGCAAACAGAGCGACACCGGTGAGCAAATATGCGGCATCTGCGGCGATCGATAGAGTTCCCATGGCCTGCCATATCAGTCTGAACTCGCCTATTACATTCTTTTTTAGAGTTGTGCTCGAATTGTCAGATATTTGCATGCGGGAGAAACAATTATTTTATTAATTAAGATTTTCATTAATTATTGTAGATTAATATGCAAATATTTGATATCTTTCGTCTTAACATAATATTATATGAACAAACATCAGAAATGAGTCTTAACCACATGTGACTTCAATATTAAAAAATATTTATGATGCACCAATATGCCCGAACGTCGATCGAGTGGATAAAGGTCAATTGAAGATGGCTGGAAACTGATCCAGATCCATGAATATTTTCGTTTCCGATTTTTTGTAATATTGATCTTGAGTAAATCGATATTCTCAAAGATTCCTGCCGATGCAATAAATGCTAATGATGATGAGACTTCTCTTCATTTTGTGTAATGTTCGAAACAAATTTTACGGGACATATGACGTTATGGATTGATCTATCTGAGTAATTATTGTTTCGAAATATATTTAAAAGGTTAGGAAAGGAATTTAAATAATTCTGATTTCATATTCATGAGGATGGTGATCGGATGCATAATAATTCGGAGAATGAGAATCAACTGAGCAAGGGAAGCATAGGTTTACTTGGGCTAGTGATGATATCTATGGCCGGCGTTTTGGCTATAATAGGCCCAATGGAGGTGTCATCGTTCATTGGCAGTGCAGGACCTGCTGCTATGTGGCCTGTTATTCTTGGCTTTATCCTATTCCTAATTGTCTCATTGCCCATTCTTGAATATACAAAGATTGTTGGATTTGCTG
>NZ_JAGDXM010000039.1:33791-34063 GCF_023256435.1 Thermoplasma sp.
TCGGAAAGTTCACGTCTCTTTCAAATTACGTTTTCTATATATTCTGGCAGACTACGAACTTCTTTGCCATGTCCGCGATCATTGTCGATACAGTGGATGAGCTATATAACTACATGATCCCAATATGGGGCTGGTTGCTCATAGGCATAGTGGTCTTGATGCTGACCAATCTGATGAGCTCTCTTCATCCAAAATTGTTGAGCCGGATACTTATATATATAACGGTGGCGACCACGATACTTGTCGTGATCTTTATAGCATATGTTATCGCA
>NZ_JAGDXM010000054.1:0-33088 GCF_023256435.1 Thermoplasma sp.
AGTATCTAAACGATCATAAGTATGGAAACGCTGAGGGTTCAGATCTCTGGACTGCAATAGAGGAAGTGTCAGGTAAACCGGTGAAGAGGGTGATGGAGTACTGGATAAAGAATCCGGGATACCCTGTGATAACGGTCCGCAAAGACGGAAAGAAATTCAGATTCACACAGGATCGCTTCTTCCTTGATGGGACGAGGGGGGAAGGCAAATGGCCCATACCCCTTACGGTGATCACCGGATCAGGGAAGAAATCCATATTGATGGAGGACACTGCCGAAGTTGAGGATCTCATCAAGGTGAACGCTAACAATAGCGGGTTTTACAGGGTGGCCTATGACTCAGAATCATTTGCAACAGTGATGAAGAACTATGATAAGCTGAGCAACCTTGACAGATGGGGAATAATAAGCGATCTCTATGCATTCCTCATCTCCGGAAGGATCTCTGTGGATGACTACCTGTCCAGGATAAAGGGATTCCTTGATGACACCGACCACCTTGTTGTGGAGGAGGTTTCCTCGCAGCTTACAGGCCTTTATCTCCTCAAACCGGAATCCAAGAAAATAGCGGAATTAGCCTCATCATATCTCAGATCACAGGTTGCGAGGCTAGGAGATAAGAAGAAGGGGGAGGATGACAAGATCTCCAAGCTAAGAGGCATAGTAACGCAGGATCTGGCCATGGTGGACGACGCCTTTGCAAAGGATCTTTCAAGCTCGTTCGGCAACCTGGCAGCCGATCCTGACCTCGCCCTTGCAAGATCCATAGCCGTTGCAAAAACGGCTGGAATTTCTGAACTGGCCAAGGCAGCCAATAACTACAGCGATGACGAGATCCGCGTGAGGATAATTGCCGCCATGGGATGGTGCAATACCACGGATCTGAAGAGCGTTTTTGGCCTGATAGATGACGGAACAATAAGAAAACAGGATATGCTGTACGTCTTCAGCACCATGCCGTCAAATCCAAATGGCAGAGATTTCTTCTTCTCAAACATCGATCGGATCGTTGCGCTGATGGAACATGCATTTGAGGGCACAGGCTACACAAGCAGGATACTTGAAAATGCCATACCCTACATCGGCCTCAGCAAATACGATGAGGTGAAGAAAAAAGCAGAACAGATAAGGAAACCAAGCTACAGCGTAGGTATTAACAAAGGTCTTGAAACTCTGGAAATTGTAAGAAAGTTATATAATAAATTATAAATTTATTTCATATATTTTCTGGCATCGTCTTTGGCTGCCTGTGGAGAGCATAAACTATTACCTCAACCACTGCAACGACAACCAGGTTTATCAGAAGTGCGGTGAATCCCACGAATATGAATCCCATGGATGATGGCATAAGAGTCGTTTTGATTATGTTGTACTTGAAGTAAACGAAGTTTGAGTAGACCTCAAAGTATATACCAGAAACTATACCGGCAAGCCAGCCGGACACGACTGCGTATTTCTCCAGATGCTTTACATACATGCCCAGGAAGACTGCTGGCAGCGTCTGCAGTATGATTATTCCACCTATCAGCTGCAGGCTTATGGAGTATGTTTCCGGCACTATGAAGACGAAGGCCAACGCTAAGAGCTGGAAGAATACCATAGATAGCTTCGCTATGAAGGTTTCACGCTTTTCCTCAAGCTCTCTGCCAAGATACCTTATGACATTTCTTGTTAGGAGCGTGGCTTGTGACATTGACATTATTGCCGCCGGTACTAGACCACCGATGAATATTCCCAGAAAGGCAAAGCCGGTGAACCATGATGGCGTTACGGACGCTATTAGCGTGGGTACCACCATCGCACCGTTGTTATGATAGGTGATGTTAAGCATATGGTAGGCTGCAGGAACACCGTATATTATCACTCCGAAGAGCGCCAGAAATGCGAGCCCAATACCGTATATCGGAAGCAACGCCGTGCTCAGCCTCAGCTTTTGCGCAGACATGGAGCTCAGGCTACCGTTTATCGCATGTGGATAGAGGTAGAGAGCTGCCGCACTCATTATGAAGAGCGTCCAGTATGCGTTGTAGAATTTAGGAGGAAGATCAGCGTACACAGGCTTTATTGTGAAGGCTTCGTGCAGGGCTGAATGATACGCCACGAATACCGTAACGATGACAACGATAACGGTGGTGAATATTATTATATCCTTCATCACCGCTGTCAGCGAGGTACCCCTCAGACCGCTTGTGTACGTGAATGCTATCAGCACTATTATTGCAAGCACCAGCGCTATATTGCTGGCTAAATTCACATTTCCACCGAGCGGAGTGAGCATACCTGTGAGTATGGCCCTCATTCCTACTATCTGAAGCGCTATGTATGGAAGCTCAGCCACTATTCCGGTCAATGCTATGATCATGGCCAGCGCATTGCTGTTGAATCTATCGCTGACGAAGTCTCCGGCCGTTACATAACCGTTCTTCTTGGAGAGAGTCCATAATTTAGGCATGGTGATCATGGCTATGGCGAAGGCAAGAGATACATAGGGGACAGCGAAGAAGTATATGGAACCCACCGCGTACATGGAAGATGGTACGGCGATGAATGTGTAGGCCGTGTATAGATCTGCGCCTACCAGGAACCACACAAGGAATGTACCGAGCCTTCTGCCGCCCAGAGCCCATTCGGGTAGCTGGTTCAGGTTGCCCTTTCTGAAGTTCTTTGCAAGGAAGCCGACCGCAACGAATATGACAAAGAACACCAGGAATACCGCTATCTCAACGTAGTCACTCATTGCTTCACCTCTCTATCGAGTATGTAGGCCGCTATGCCGAAGAGCAGAGCAGAGATTCCAAGCCACAGGGTCTGATACCAGTAAAAAAATGTCAAACCACCTATCTCCGGATTAACCCTGTTGTACGTTGGTATGGCAAAATAGACTATAAACGGGATAACAATAAGTATACCCGCTATCAAGTATTTAGTGTTCATCGATAACATATGATCATAGCAATATTTAAATTTTGGCTAGAGAATACTTTTAATCTACAATTATTTACTAATCAATTTTACAATAATGAATATAAAAATAGTTCATACATTATTATTTATGGAAATTTTATATATAATATGAAAAAACTTGCTAAGTATATTTCATACGACACTTTTAGATTGATAAAAAAAATATTAAATAAAAATTATAAAGTCTTTCATTCTATTGAGATTCTCCCATTTTCAATCCTGACTTGATTTCCATTTAAGGTAGGAGTCATAGAACCGAATCCATGCAGCACTATAAATTTCACGCTGACAGGCCTGTCTGGATTCATCCTTATATCTCTGCCGTCAAATTCGATGTCCACCTTCACATCATCGTTGCCGCTACTTATATAGAAAGTGCGCTTAGCCCTTCCTGATCCAAGGTACAGATGCACCTCTATACCGTTGTTTTCCCGCAATATGGCTGATCCTTCTCTGACAAATATTGGAACTGTGCTTAGATTTACACCGTACGTAATATGACCCTCAACGACGCTGTCATTTGAAATATCATACCATCTTCCAGATGGCAGGAATACCTCCCTGTTAATCACATGATCTTCAACTACCGGAGCTATAAGGAGATCATCACCCATCATATATTCATCATCTATGGACATGGCAAGCGTATTCTTAGGATCGGCCCAGAATACCGGGCGAAGGATCGGTCTGCCCGTGATAGATGAGGATATCGCCTCGCTGTATATCTGCGGGACAAATGAATGCCTCATCCTTATCACGTCAATTATCTCCCTTTCGTGATCGCCGAATGCCCATGGCTCACGCCTCTTCGATCTCTTATCTGAATGCACCCTGTAAAGCGGGAAGAAGAGCGAAGCCTGCAGCCATCTTATGAAAAGATGCGGAGTGGGGGAACCCGTGAATCCCCCGATATCGCATCCGGTCAATGTTATGCCGGACATGGACATGTGAAGTATCGTCACTATATTCTGCTTAAGCTCCTTCCATGAGGTCTCAGTATCTCCAGTCCATATCCATGAATACTGGCTTATTCCAGCCCATCCGGATCGGGAAAGTATGAAAGGCCTTTCGCTTCTGGAGAGGTGATCGAATGCAGCCTTATCCATATAGTAGCCGTATAGGTTGTGCACCTCCTCATGCCTGCCTATGCTGTGAACCGCGGATCTGGGCATAGTGTTGTCTCCCCATGCAACGAATATTGCAGGTTCATTCATGTCATGCCAGAATCCTGATATGCCCATGGATCGCATGAAATCGTACTTGGAACTGTACCATTCCCTTGCGCCTGCATCTGTGAAATCGGGAAATGCCGCCATTTCTGGCCAGACAGGAGCGTACATGACGTTTCCGTCTGGATAGCGCACAAAATAGCCATTCTTTAAACCTTCTTCGTACAGATCGTATCCAGGCTCCATCTTAACACTGGGCTCCATTATGGTTATGAGACGCACACCATTCTTCATCATGTAGTCGGTGAGCTGCTTAATGTCTCCAAAACGCTTCTGATCGAATGTAAACATCTTAAAGCTGTCCATATAATCTATATCCAGATATATAGCGCCAAGTGGTATTCCGCGAGATATGAAGCCATCAACAACGTCTCTGACCTCCTTGGTATCCATATAGCTGTACCTTGACTGCTGGAACTCAAAGGCCCAGTATGGAGGCTTGTACGGCTTTCCGGTTATCTCCGCAAACCGTGAGTATATTGAATCAAGATCGCCCGTGATTATGTAATATTCCAAGGGTTTTGATCTGAAGGATATCGACAGGCGCCTCTCGTCAGAATAACCAACATCCACCGTGGAATCCCCTGCATTCGCGTAAAAGATAAGCACAAATCTGCCCTCATGCCCGTGCAGCATTACTGGCGCATTGAGATACAGAGGATCGCTATCCGGACCGTATGATCCGTTTGCGTCATGGTTCCACAGCCTATATACGTGACCAATCATGTTCAGCGGTGCGGCTTTCTCTCCGAGGCCGCTTATTATATCTTCTTCGCCTATTTCAAATGAATGTGTTATATCGCTTCCAAACGATGGAAAAAACTCGTGATGCAGCACCACACCCTCGGGATCCGCCACCGTAAGCCCATCCTTCTGAAGTGATACGACATTTTTTCCGAACAGGTATCTCTCCCCGTCCTGTATGGGCTTCACGAACGACGGATCGCTTATAGGCAAGGCGGGTCCATCGGTCCATGTGAATTTGAGTACACCATTATCCGTACCCTGTATCCTCAGAACATATCCATCGAATTTAACGATCAGGCTATCGCCTTCCACCTGTGTTGATCTCAGTTCACCTAGTTCGGGATACCTAGCATCCCGCAGAAACATTGAGTCATATTTATCCCTGGTAAGAGAATAATTGACAACATCCATAAACATCGTTTCGCTGAAGGTGTTCAGAAAACCTTTGATATCGTCAAGCAATTGCATGTATATCGTATGTGTAGCATAAAGATTTATTAATTTTTTACTAACATTAATAGTATGTTTTTAAGAAAATAACTGCAGGAGAATCTAATCCTGCATCCGTATCTGTCTGAGGCTCACTCTAGCCATGCGTTCGATCTGGCGCACAGCGTCTTTCTGATTTTCCTCCACTATGCTGAATGCACGACCATCTGACCCCAGCCTTGCAGTTCTTCCCACTCTGTGGACGTAAACCTTGGGATCGTCTGGCAGATCAAAGTTTATTATATCTGTCACGTCGCGGATGTCTATGCCCCTTGCGGCAACGTTTGTCGCAACAAGATATTCCACCCTGTTCCTGAAGAGGTACATGGCTTTTTCTCTCTGGCTCTGGCTCATATCCCCATTGATCATGACGGCGTTGTAACCCTTGTTTAGAAGAAAATCGCAAACCATCTTGGTACCAGCCTTTGTCCTTGAGAAGATTATTGTTTTCTGAGGACCATATGTTTTCAGGTAATTCTGCAGTGCCTGAAGCTTTCTATTTCTCTTCGTTATCGTGTAATAGTGGTCAATTTCTTTAACCGTGACCTCGTCAGAATCGACCATTATCGTAGTTGGATCGTGCATGAAATCGCTGGCCATCTCCACGATCTGCTCCGGCATAGTTGCCGAAAGTATGAACGTCTGTTTCTCCTCGTTGAGGAATGACATGATCTTCCTGATATCGTCTATGAAGCCCATGTCCAGCATGACGTCTGCCTCATCCAGTACGAAGTATCGTATAGCTGATAGGTCCAGAAACCCGCGATCATGAAGATCAAGTATTCTGCCCGGAGTGCCAACAATGATATCGGTTCCCCTTTCCAGAGACTCTATCTGCCTTGCCATTGAGGATCCACCATAGATGACTGTGGATCTTATCCTTGATCTGCGCCCCAGTCTCTCCGCGACTCCATTTACCTGTATCGCCAGCTCCCTCGTGGGAAGCACAACAAGTGCTCTTGGCTTTCTTCCGCGCCCTATCATGTTAAGTATGGGCACGAGGTAAGCAGCGGTCTTTCCAGATCCAGTCTTCGACCTTATGATGAGATCCTTACCATCGAGGGCAGGTGACATTGCCTGTTCCTGTACAGCCGTCATTTCAACAAAACCAATCCTTTCAAGATCTGCTTTCAGATCATCGTTTATATTGCAATCTTCGAATTTCGACATATCTATTCCAACCATTCGACAAAAGCCCGCGAATGGCAAATTTATAAAAAACAACATCAGCGACCTTCGATGAAATCAAGGAGACAGCCGGGATGCTGGATTTTTAAATATCCCATTTGCGCACTTTTAACTTTCTTAGTATGATGAACATATATATGACCTTTGCCATCGCGATCAATCAAAGCGGATAAGGCATTTCGCATGTTTCGTTATTTATATTTCTATTCCATTTTATATATAGAATTATTTTTTTATGTAGAATATGATAAATATAAATATTGTCAGAATAAATTTATATTGCATCTTCAACTTATTCATATCGATGTGAAATGAACGGAGAGAACGTGTACCTCGTCGACTTCAAAAGGACCGCATTTTCAAGATCTAGGCCCAACGACCCTGAGCGAGATGTCTTTAATTCCATACGGATGGACGAAGCTATGGCAAAGCTCATCAACGTTGTCATCGATGAAACCGGTATCAAACCGGAGGAGATAAACGACGTGATAACAGGATGCGCGCTCCAGATGGACGAGAACTGGACATATGGAGGCAGGCATCCAATACTGCTCGCAAACTTACCAGACAGCGTACCTGGAATGGCTCTGGACAGGGCATGCTCATCATCGCTCAATGCGATAACCATTGGTGCCATGGAGATAATGACCGGAAACTCGGACATAGTTCTTGCTGGCGGTTACGAACACATGACGCATGTACCGATGGGAAACAGCCCATTTCTCAAGCCAAACATAAAGCTCATGGTCAGGCCAGAGTATATGCATTACGATATGAATACCGGTTATTCAATGGGACTAACCGCAGAAAAGCTCGCCGCCCTTAGGGGGATAACAAGGGATGAGATGGACAAATATTCGTTGAGGAGCCATCAACTTGCCTCAAAGGCGCTAGATGAAGGATATTTCAAAGGCGAGATAGTGCCCATAGAGGTCGAGATAAATGGCGAAGAGAAGGTCATCGATACTGATCAGAGCATCAGGAAGAACACCTCACTTGAGGATATGAAGAAGTTGAAGCCAGCATTCAGAGATGATGGCGTCATAACTGCAGGAAACTCATCACCGCTTAATGCAGGAGCTTCTTTGACACTGATCATGTCCGAGAAGAAGGTAAAGGAATACGGTTTAAAGCCAATGGCGAGGATAGTATCATTTGGCTGGGCAGGCGTTGACCCTTCCATAATGGGTGAGGGGCCAGTACCCGCAACGAGAAATGCACTGGCGAAGGCCAAGATGGATGTATCCGACATAGACCTGTGGGAGATAAATGAAGCGTTCGCGGTAGTGGTACTAAACGCCATGAAGGAGCTGGGAATAGAAGAGGATCGCGTCAACGTACACGGCGGAGCTATAGCGATAGGCCATCCCCTTGGAGCAACTGGGGCAAGGATCGCGGGTACCCTGGCAAGGATCATGAACGAGAAGAAGAAGGACTACGGTGTAGCAACGCTGTGTGTCGGCGGAGGACAGGGTTACTCCGTTGTTTTTGAGAGGTATTGATATGAATTTCGAACTTGATGAGGCGCAGAGGGAGTTCAGGAAGAAGGTAGAGGATTTTGCCAGAAGAGAATTCACCGAGGAGGAGGCCACGAAATACGATCTCCAGGAGAAATATCCTGAGGAGGTTGTGAAGAGGATGCTGAAGGAGGGGGTTTTTGATTACTCCAATCCCTGGAACATCCTTGTGGCCACTGAGGCACTTTGCAAGTATGATGCCGGCATGGGAATATCCATGCTTGTGCCGTTCTTCGGAAATGAGGTCATAGCCCTTTTTGGAAATGACGACCAGAAGAAAAAATACCTAGGCAGGGTATTTTCCGGTCAGGCCAAGATGGGTCTCGCCGTTACGGAACCGGGCGGTGGAAGCGACGTGGCAAATATAAAGACGACAGCTGTCAAGGAGGGCGATCATTATGTACTCAACGGATCGAAGATGTTCATCACTAATGGCGACATAGCGGATTTCTTTGTACTGCTTGCAAGGACATCGGTGGAGAAGAAAAAGCACCAGGGAATGAGCGTATTCATCGTGGAACGCAACTTCGAAGGCTTCAAATCGAATAAGATCCACGGCAAGCTGGGAGTCAGGGCAACGGATACTGCAGAGATAACTCTGGAAAATGTGAAGGTTCCAGCCGAAAATCTTGTGGGCGAACCTGGAAGGGGCTTCTACTACATAATGACCTTCTTCGATATAAGCAGAGCCTACGTGGCGGCGCAGGCCCTTGGAATAGCCGAAGGCATCCTGGAGAGAGCCGTCAACATACTCCAGAAAGATGGGCCCATAACGTCGCAGCCAGAGCGCGTCCAGTTCACCATAGCCGATATGGCAACACGCATTGAAGCGGCAAAGCTGCTTACCTATGAAGCGGCCTCATTCATATTCAACTTCAATCCAAATCCGGCCGTGACAAGCATGGCAAAGGCCTACGCAGCTGAAACAGCCGTATACGTATCGAGAAAGGCCATGGAGATCACGGGCATAGACGGCCTCTCCTCAAGCATAGAGAGATCGTTCAGGGATGCAAAGATAATGGAGATATGGGAGGGCACAAGCGAGATAGAAAAACTGGTCATAGCCAGAATGCTCAAGGTGGGTGATACCCAATGATGGAAGAATATGAAATACTGAGGAATACCGTCAGAGAATTTTCCAGCAAGGAGATCGAAGCGGTGTCCAAGGATATAGAGATAAACGGCATACCGAGATCTCTGAAGGAGAAGATAGCGGCTCAGGGCTTTCTGGGTGCAACCCTTCCCGCTGAAAAGGGAGGATCAGGACTAGACGAGAAAGGGTATATGATAATACTGGAGGAGACCGCGAAGGCATCCCCCTCAGTGTCGATGTGGATATTCCTCACAAACCTGTACCTGAAGATCCATCCGGACGCCAACGGCAAGCAGGACATATTATCCGGTAAGATCGATGTGACCGTCGATCTTTCTCCATACTATCTGCGCAGCAAAGCACAGCCTTTGAAGGTGGCGGGCGGCAAGATAAGCGGAAAGCGTGCGAACGTTATTAATGGAACGGCTTCGTCGATAATAGTCAGCGATGGAAGCAGCATATATGCGGTCGGATCCGGCATGCACGCTGTTAACAAGAACCATCTCGGCCTGCGCGGTATGGATCTTTCCGATGTTGATTTCGATTCGTCCACTTACGAGAAGGTTGGTTCAGAGGAGAAGCTCAGGACAGAACTGAAAAACTCTGACGGCGAGATAGCGGCCATCTTTCTTGGAGTTGCCGATGGAACAATGGCCAAGGCAGCGGACTATTCCAAGGTGAGGACCGCATTCGATCACCCGCTTAAGGATTACACCCCCATCTTCGATGAGATCGTAGCCGCAAGGACGCAGATAGAACTGATAAGGTACTATCTTTACGGAAACCAGGGCGAATATGCAAAGGCCTTGAGCAAGATAAAGGCCAAGGAGATTGCACTTCTGGCTACGAGAAGCTCATTGCAGATACACGGCGGCTACGGATACATACACGACTTCGGGATAGAGAAGTACTATAGAGACGCAATGGCTTTGGCAGTCTACTTTGGCGACGATTCATGGGAGAACGGGATCATCTCTGAGGTGGTGATAGGAGAGAGAGGAGGAATAATTTAAGATAATTATATTTTATTTTTATCTATATATATAATATGTACCCATGGATTTTGAGCAGAGGTCTCCCTTTCCGTCTATAGCCTCCACATCGACATACGCTATATTCTTCCCTATTCGCACCATGTTGCTTCTGAATACCACCGGCCCTATGCCTATAGGCCTTATGAACTCCGTGCTGAAGTTCACGGTAACCTGATTTATCACCGATCCATAGGTCAGAACTGTGAGTCCGCCAACTGCGTCTGAGATCGCCATTATGGCGCCGCCGTTCATGATGTTGCCTATACGCATGAGATTTTCTCTCAACGGTACGCTTATCTCTATGGATCCTTCCCTGATGTAAGATACTTCAAACTCTATATTCTTGAGGAATCCATCCATGGCGAATATCTTCTTGAGGTCTTCACCATCAAACATTGCTCCTGTATTCTTTGATTCAATAAAGCTTTATGATCTCATTATCGCATATCTTTTTTGAAAACAAATATCTTATTTCTGGATATCTAAACATGTGATTTTTTCTACATACAGTCACAGAAAATATATTATCATCAAATGCAATATAAAGATATGGAATATAGATACGAACTCACCATAGATAAGCTTCTCCAGAGCGGTGTATCATCAAACCCTGCACAGAAGATAAATTATACAGGACGAAGGGAATTCACCTTCGAGGAATTCAGCAAAAGGGTCGAAAAACTCGCAAAGGCCCTCATCTCAATAGGGGTGAAGAAAGGGGACAGAGTTGCAGTCATCGATTGGGATACATATGTTTATCTCGAGGCGTATTTCGCCGTTCCGATGGTGGGTGCTGTTCTCCATACGGTGAATGTTAGGTATCCGCAGGATCTCATATACTACACGATGGATCATGCCGAGGACAAATACGTCATCGTGAGGGATGAATTTGTTCCCATCCTATCCAAGAACAGGGAGGCGTTCTATTTCATAAAGGGCTGGATAGTGTATTCCGAGACAGGCCAGATCCCTGATTCGCTCTCTCCAAAGTACGTCTACGAGGATCTCATGAAGGATTCCTATTCCGATATAGAACTTCCGCAAATATCGGAAAACGATCTGGCCACAACCTTTTACACCTCCGGCACAACCGGTATACCCAAGGGGGTTCAGTTCACTCACAGGCAGATTGTGCTCCATTCTATTTCATCTGGTCTAGCTCTGGGTGATGACCCAATAAACCTAACCTCTAGAGATACCATAATGCCGCTTGTTCCCATGTTCCACGTGCATGCATGTGGCGTACCATACATGTCCATACTGGCCGGAAGGAGATACGTACTTCCTGGAAGGTACGATTTCGATCATATAATCGATCTAATCGACAAGTACAATGTGAGCGTAATAGCAATGGTACCTTCGATCCTCTATCTCATCGTCACGAATCCGAACGTGAAGAAGATAGCAGGACGCGGAATAAGAGCCATTGTCGGCGGCGGTGCCCTGCCAGAAGGTAGATGACAAGATGAACGATGTCCCGAAGGACGAGAAGACCATAGGTGAGATCGTTGTAAGATCCCCATGGCTCACCAGCGTATACGTTAAGAACAACGAAGGCACTGAATCATTATGGCGTGGAGGCTGGATGCACACTGGCGATCTTGCTGTGATGGATGAATATGGATACATACGCATCGTTGACAGGGAGAAGGATGCCGTC
Source organism: Thermoplasma sp. (assembly GCF_023256435.1). Classification (GTDB taxonomy): domain Archaea; phylum Thermoplasmatota; class Thermoplasmata; order Thermoplasmatales; family Thermoplasmataceae; genus Thermoplasma. Next base: position 11,921 of record NZ_JAGDXM010000054.1, read on the forward strand.
AAATCGGGCGGTGAATTCATACCATCGCTCGTACTTGAAGACGCCATAAGTTCTTGTCCTGGCGTGATTGAAAATGCGGTTGTTGGAAAACCGGATGAGAAATGGGGTGAGAGACCCGTGGCATTCTACACAGGAACGGCAAAGCCAGACGATATCAGAAAGCACCTCCTTGACATGGTCAATGCAGGTAGGATCGCCAAGTTCTGGATCCCTGATGATTTTATAAATGTGAAGGAGTTTGCCAAGACAAGCACGGGAAAGATAGATAAAAAGGTTCTAAGGGAAATGATTAAAAAATGATCATTTTCCCTGATAGTTTGGTTTTCTCTTGCCAAGAAATGCCGATATGCCTTCCTTGAGATCCTCTGTTCCGTAGAGAAGCCCCATAGAGATGGCTTCCATCTCAAGGCCATCATCCAGCGAGGTATTCGTGCTCCTCAACACGAGCCTCTTTGCCAGAGCGGCCGATATTGGCGCTACCCTTTCTGCAATTGTCTGCGCAAGATTCAGCGTATCGGAATCTATGGTGTCCTTGCTGAAGACCTTCGATACTATGCCCATATCGTAAGCCTCCTTTCCGGTGAACCTCTCGCCTGTCAGCACGTAATATGCTGCTCTGGACTGACCCACCGCACGTGAGAGCCTCTGTGTGCCTCCCCATCCAGGAACTAGGCCAAGCGTAACCTCAGGGAAGCCTATCTGTACATCTTCAGTTGCAACTCTTATGTCACAAGCAAGCGCCATCTCAAAGCCACCACCTAGCGTGTAGCCCTTCATCTCCGCTATTGTCACCTTTGGTATCTCGCTGAGCAGTTTGAACACGCGCTCACCACGTCTGGAAAATTCCATGAAGTCAAAGGTGCTGTTGAAGAATGAATCGAGCTGTGCTCCTGCAGAGAATACGGATCCGTTCCCCGTAACGATGATTACGCTGATGTCGCGGCTGTTCCAGAGATCGTTCAGGGCTTTCTCCAGTCCATCCATGACTGCTGCATTGATCAGGTTGTTTTTAGTATTGTTTATGCGGAGGACGGCTATCTTACCTTTGATTTCAGTTATCACCGGATCGCTTGAAGAAACGTATGAAGCCTCCTCCTTCTTCTCCTCTGCCTTAGGAGCGACCTGCATGGATATCACCGACTTCAATTTGCCCTCGGCTATTGACTTTGCAGGCTTGAATATCTCAACCCCAAACTTCTGATATAGCGATTCCAGCTTCGCTTTGACCTCAGCGTTCGTCAGGCCCTTTGCCACCGTTATGGGACCGAAAGGCCTGTTCATGCCCAGCTTAACACCCGTCTCTATGTCGTCCGGTGAAGCGACCCCGTCCTCTATGATTTTGACAGCCTCGTTTATCTCAAGAGCGAATATGTCCATGAGTTCTACGGCCTTTGTGGGCTTGGCCTCAGGTATCTGAGCCTTTCCGTTCACCCACCTGTAGAAGCCCTCGCCTGTCTTCAACCCAAGCTTCTTCTCATTGAACAGCTTGGTGTACACTTGGCACTTGGAATAATCAGGAGAAAGCTCCTTTGCGTAGTACTGGAGCGAATGATACACTGTGTCTATGCCTACATAGTCCATGAGCTCGTATGGCCCCATGGGAAGACCCTGGGATCTAGCGAACCTGTCAACCTCTTCAGGTTTCGCCAGCCCCTTATCTATAACCAGGCAGAAGTACAGTGATTCCGGCGCATTGATCCTGTTTACAACAAAACCAGGCGTGTCCTTGTACACCTTTATTGGCGTCTTCCCGATCTTCTTTGAGAATTCGAACACGGAATCGAAGACCTCGTCCTCAGTGTACTGGCTTCTTATTACCTCCACTAACTTCAGCACGACCGGTGGATTGAAGAAGTGCATGCCGACGACCTTACCCTTCTTCTTTATGCCTTCAGCTATCTCTGTGAGCCTTATGTTGGATGTATTTGTTGCGAGTATTGCATTATCCTTGGTGCTCTTATCCAGCTGATCGAAGACGCTCCTCTTTATCTCTAGTACCTCAGGAACGGCTTCTATGACTAGATCCGCATCCTTGACCGATTCAGGTATCTGTGTGAAGTAATGTATCCTGGAGAGCACCTCTTCCTTGTTTTTCAGCTTGCCAGAATTTACCAGCCTGTCCAGGCTTGCGCTTATGGATGCCTTCGCCTTGTTCAGAACCTCCTCGGATACGTCCTCAAGGTTGACGTCCAGGCCCGCCAGAGCAATAACCTCAGCTATTCCGTGCCCCATTATTCCGGATCCTATCACAGTTACGTTCTTTATCTCCATGATCTCACTTCGCCTTGCCCAGTACTGTAATCATCTTCTGCACGAAGAACAGGTCTCCAGAAACCGTGACCTTACCGCCCATGAAGGCAGAAAACGCATTTAGCTTCCCGGTTATTATATCGCTGAGCACCTGATCCGTGCATTTCACCGTAGCATCAGCCTTCTCTGCCTTTCCATCCGCGATGGATATTTTGCCGTTTCCAATTACGATCTGGAACGGACTGGCATCCGTGAGATCGATGTTGACGATCTTGCTGGATTTAGCGATATCCGACATGTCCTTTTCCGGAACCTTCACTATCATCTTATCTATGAGATCCTTTGAACCCATATTTATGTATAGAGCCAGACCCAATATAATTTTTTACGTTTAAATATCATGAACAGGAATTTACGATCTTTTTATTCAGAATATACAGATTATAAATTTCAAGATATATAATTCTTATTTCTATTTCGGAGCTCCAGTTTATATGTTAAAACATCTAAAAATTAGTCATTTTGCAAGGTTAGAGGTCTCATTCCTCATAGTCGCAGGAGGGGTTGGAACATCTGAAGACCTTTATCTCGCCTTTCTCATTGTAAACTGGTTCTAGAACACCTATGCCGCATTTGGGACATATGTGCTGATAATCCTTTGTACGATGCGAAAGCAGGATGTCCGTGATCGATGCTCTGGACAGATATCTTGACAGATCGGTCAGCGTGACTATTCCAACAACCTTTCCAGAGTCGTCAACAACTGCGCATCTCTCGAGACCGTTTTCACTAAGATAGGCTGCCACATCCTTAACATCGTAGTCATTTTTCACCTTAGGTATCGGCTTTCTCATGACGAGTTTGACTGGAACTTCATCTGGCTTCCTGTTCCTCGGTATGAAGCGTTTTATTATGCTGCGTTCACTCAATAATCCCACGTCATTGCCATTGTCGTCTTTAACGACTAGGCCGTAGAGATGGTTTTCATTCATTATCTTCACTGCATCGAATACCGTAGCGTTCCAGTTGACCGTTTTGAAATTTGAATTCATTATCTTCTCCACTTTCATAGGCTAGCGATGTTATGATTAAATATAATATTTTTCAATTAAAAATAAACGGATATTTCATAGTGAAAAAATTTCCAGACTGTCAGACAATACAATTTTTATCAGTTTTTGGAGGAAAAGTTTATGAATAAAGAGAGTCTACATATGAAGATAAAATGACCAGATTCGTGCTCGTATCTGACACCACACTTAGTTATGAATACAGACATTTTCCACTGCTGGACTTTCTACCATGTGCCCCTGGAAAAGCGATACCCGGGCCAATATACCGCTTTCTGAAAGGCCCAGAACCTCCCAATGTCAATGGTATAGTGAAGTATGCACCATACGCCATAAGGAAGATAGAGGCGTCACTTGTCAGAGCTTTCGGAAGAGACAGCGTAGTGGTCGTCGATGAGGATTATCTGGGCGAATACGTTGACGAGAAGACGGAAGTGATAGGAGTATCCACCATGGATCCGCTTGGCCTTGGACCAACAACGATGTCCTATTATGCGCTGTTTGGAGGAGATCTGGACGCCTGGGTCAGACGCGAATGGGACAGCCTTATGGAAAAGGTTAACAAGGCGAGGGAGGGCAAGAAAGCCAAGCTGATAGTCGGAGGCCCTGGAGTATGGGAATTCACCATATTGAGGGATGAGATCGACAAGTACAAGGTGGATTACTATGTGCAGGGAGAGACGGACGATGTTGTTGCAGAGCTTTTCAGGCAGGTAGCCGAAGACAACATCGATAAGCAGATGTTCTTCAATGGATACATGAGCTATGATGAGAATTTCCATAAGGTATTGAAGAAGGACGAAAAATTCCTAGCAAGGGGAATAACACAGTCAGCATATCCAAGGCTTGAGGATATACCGGAGATTATAAACCCATCCATGAAGGGCATGGTTGAGGTGATGCGTGGATGCGGAGTAGGCTGCGATTTCTGCGAAGTCACGCTCAGACCGTTAAGATACATGCCGCTGAACATGATCGTGGATGAGATAAAGATCAACGTTGCAGGAGGCGTAGATAACGCTTGGCTGCATTCTGACGAAATATTTGGTTACAAGCATGGCCATTTCTTTGAGCCAAACGAAGAAGCGCTGAGCGAACTGTTCTCCACAGTTATGAGTGTTCCAGGCGTTAAAACCTCAAATCCAACCCACGGAAGAATATCCATACCGGCAGGATACCCGGAGATGATGGAGAAATTCTCAAAGATACTCAAGGCTGGCCCTAGGAACTGGATAGGTATTCAAACTGGACTTGAAACCGGCAGCGAAGAGCTGGCAAAGAAGCATATGCCCAACAAGACGCTTCCGCTTAGGATAGGCGTAGACGGATCCTGGCAGGATATCGTATGGCAGGGAGTGGCTGTTGAGACCAAGTATTACTGGAGATCTGCTTTCACCATACAGGTTGGGCAGGAGGGTGAAACGCCTGAGGATCTCTGGGACACGATCGCGCTGATCAACAAGCTCAGCAACTCCTATGTTGACGGCCGTCCATTCGAGTTCACCGTGACTCCGCTCGTTAACGTGCCACTGGGAAGGATCAAATCGAAGAAATTTAATACCAGCATGCTGGATGTGAATGGCCTGGCAGTCTATTACGCATCCTACAGGCATCTTGCCAAGATGGCGGCAAGAGACGGATTCAAGGATGCCCATGGCAACGCTTTCCTGAAGCTTGCCACCGGCGGCCTCATCTCCTTCGGAGGAAGGCTGATGATGGACTTCATAGAGAAGAAGGCCCAGAAAGCAGGCGTGGACATAGATAAGGTAAAGAGATGGGGCGTGGAAGGAACTGATGAGATAACTTCTCTGGCACAGTTCGCCAGAGCCTGAACCTACCACCATATTTTATCAATTTTTTGTAAGGTGGCTTTTGCCTTAGATGTTGCAACTGATATACTGAAAACTTTTTCATATATGCGGAAATAGAGACGCATGAAATATGTTAGACTGGGAAATTCTGGAACGATGGTTTCACAGGTGGCAATAGGCACCTGGCATCTGCCTGGATCTGGCAAGTATCATCTGGATGGTGTTGAAAAAGTAGATGAGGCTGAGTTCTACAAGATAGTTAGAAGGGCCTATGATGTAGGGATCAATTTCTTCGATACTGCAAATATTTACCATGGCAGAGTTGAAAAGAATGAGGATCATATAGATCATATCGGCAACTCAGAGAGAATTCTCGGTAGAACTCTGAAGGGATACGATAGAGAATCGATCGTGGTTGCCACCAAGGTCAGAGGACCTGTTTCCACCTTTCCAAATGGGGAGGGGCTGTCTAGGAAGCACATTATGTGGCAGATACGAGAAAGCCTGAACAGGCTGGATATGGACTACGTCGACCTGTATCAGATACACTGGCCGGATCCGAATACACCGCATCTTGAAACGATGACCACGCTCAGCCATCTAGTTGATCTTGACATGGTAAGATACACGGGCGAGAGCAACCATTCTGCTTCAGACATCGAGGACTTCATGAAGCTATCGGAAGACCACAGGCTGCATTCATTCGTGACGATGCAGGAGCCTTATAACATACTGCAGCGCGATATAGAAAAAGATAAATTGAAGGTGGCGGTTAAATACGGACTGGGGCTTCTGGCCTATATTCCGCTGGCGCAGGGCGTTCTCACAGGAAAATACCTAAAGACCCCTGAATCCGGATCGAGATCCTCATACTATCCAGAGCTCATAGAGTTCAGCAGGAAGAACGAAAAGGTGGTTCGAGATCTTCTAGAGATAGCCAAGGAGAAGGATATAACTGGAAGCCAGCTTGCCATAGCATGGCTCATCAAGCGTTCTGAGATCGAGAAGATTCCCATAATACCACTCCTTGGTGTCACGAGAGAGGCTTATCTCGATGAGAATCTGGCTGCGCTTGACGTGAAGCTGAGCGACGACGACATGAGGAGGATCGATGAGATAACATCATGCGTAGTGAAATGAAATCTCATTCATTTATCTTTGATACTCTTTTCAACAGGGCCTCTTCAAGCTTTGGCGCAACCCTTATTATTCCCAGATGGGATAATGCCTGCGGGAAGTTCCCGAGGAAATCTCCAGTTTTCTCGTCGATCTCCTCAGAGTAAAGACCCAGGTGATTTGCCTTCTCTATGATAGACTCCAGAGCCGATCTGGCCGCCTTTAGCCTCTTCATCAGGATCAGATCCTCGATGTACCAGAATGTGAGCATGAGGAATGAACCCTCGTCCCCTTTTAGCCCGTCATCCTCCTTGTATCTTCTGAACAGATAGCCATCCACCATGAGCTCGTTCTCGATGCGCTTCATGGTCCCGATGAATCTCTGATCGTTGGCAGGAATGAAGCCGAGTATGGGCAAGCGCAGCAATGATGCGTCCACATTCTTGGATCCATAATACTGAACGAAACTGCCGGTTTCCGAATCGAATCCCTTGCTGACGACATCGTTCCATATCTCGTCCTGTATAGTCTTCCATCTCTTTATCGGTGCACTGAGCCCAAGATCCCTGGCTATGGCTATTGCGCTGTCGAATGCGGCCCATGACATGACCTTCGAATACACATACTGCTTTGGTTCTGTCCTGAATTCCCATATGCTTGAATCAGGATATTTCCAGAGGTACTCGATCTTGGCCATCATCTCCTCCACAAAGTCCCACAGGTATGAATTGACGACTCCTCCGGCTTTTTCCATAGCATGTATTGCCCTGACTATGGAACCGTACTGATCGATCTGCAGCTGATCGACTGCCTTGTTTCCTATCCTCACAGGCTTCGAACCGCGATAGCCCTCAAAATCAAGCTCTTTCTCCACGAGATCATCCGAGTTGTCTATGCTGTATATGGTCCTGATCTTGTTCTCTCTGGATATGACGTCCATCATATCGTAGAGGAACGATACCGCCTCTCTCTTATAGCCTATGGAGGCCAACGCCTCTATTACATAGGCTGTATCCCTTATCCATGTATACCTATAGTCCCAGTTCCTCTCGCCGCCTATGGCCTCCGGAAGGCTCGCGGTTGGAGCCGCAACCATCATTCCAGTCGGCTCATAGAACAGAACCTTCAGGGCAAGTGCGGATCTCATAACCATGCTGTGGTACATGCCCGCATATGTGGAGTTTGATGCCCATTTCCTCCAGTAATCGGTTGTCTCCTGCAGGCGGAGGTATGACTTGTAATCTGTTGGGCGATAGAGATGGTGAATGCCGTAAAGTGCAACGAACCACGATGAACTTCTCGGATCCATATCTATATCCGCATACACGTGATCCGCATTCCTCCTCAGCTGATACTCACTGGATATGCCTATGTTCTCCTTCTCGGTGCTGAAGATAAAGCCATGCTGAACCCTCTCTATCAGTGGCCTCTCGGTAGCGTAGTTGAACGTTGGTTTGAAGTCAACCGTTATGCGAACTGGATCGGAAAAGGTCTCGACGAATCGGTGCACCTCTGGAAAGCTTATCTTTCCGTATTCAGAATCCGGCATGAAGTCCGTCAGCCTCAGCAGAACCTTTCCATTCTTTATGAATTCCGTCACAAGTATGTTGGTGAGTTCCTTGTAGTACTGATCCACGTAAACATCGGCAGTATCTGATGGATAGATCGCAAAATAGCCTCCCTTCTTCTTATCTAGAATGGATGAGAATACCGCAGGAGAATTGAAGTTCGGAAGGCAACCCCAATCTATATAACCGTTCATCGCCACGAGCATGGCTGTACGGTTATTGCCGATAAAACCGTGGTACTGTATCTTTGGATAACCATCAACAGTAATATCACTATATTTAACGAGACCATGAAAGGCCATAGTAGTCAGTTCATTGCGTATTTAGATCATGGATATTAACATTATCTGCGTTCATCCACACTTCGTTTCACCGTCATAGAAGTGTGATATCAACTGGCAAATACGATATATTATATAGATATATAAATAATACAAAAAAGTTTATATTCATTTAACAATAAGCAAAATGTGGATGCTCAGAGATTCGTCCTGCCGATGAATGGAGAGAATATATCAGTGGTCATAGGGGACAACGTCACTGGCCACATCAATGATGAGGTTGGTCGTTATGATACGCTCGTCTTCATGATAAGCAGAAGGGTGGAAGAGCTCTTCGGCCCGAAAATTCCACCACTGGAAGATTATGGAAGCAGTACGATTAAGATAACGCTCAACGATGGAGAATCGCTTAAGACCCTGAGGAACTATCAGAGAATAATAAAAGTGCTTGTCGAGAAGAAGGTCAGCAGAAATTCGCTCCTAGTGTACGTAGGAGGTGGAACGGTGGGCGATCTTGCGGGGTTCGTCGCAGCGACATACAAAAGGGGCATACGCATGATCGCTGTGCCGACGACGCTGCTTGCGCAGGTCGACAGTTCCATAGGCGGAAAGAACGGCATCGACTTCTCTGATGTGAAAAATGTCATCGGAACGTTCTACAACCCTTATCTCATCATCGATGATCTGGAGTTCCTGAAGAGCACTCCGGAGATAATAAGGGAAGGCATGGGTGAGGTGATAAAGTACAGCATCATAGCAGGTGGCGACATGTTCAAGAAGGTATCAGAGACAAACCTGTCCAACTTTAACGATCATTCCGCAGATATAGTGAAGATGAGCATAAAGATAAAGGCAGACATAGTGAACCGGGACTATTATGACAGGAACGGAATACGATCTGTTCTAAATCTCGGTCATACCATAGCGCATGGCATAGAGGGCGCTTCAAAGGGACAGATAAGCCATGGAAGATCGGTCGCAACTGGCATGATGGTCGAGGCCCACATAGGGGAAAAATATGGAAACACGAAGCCTGAGGTCATAGAACATATAATGAAGCTCGCAGATAATTACGGTATAGAGAGAGTCAGAATATCAGACATAGGCGTCAATAACATAGTGAGATACGTTTCAAATGACAAGAAGATGGCTGAGGGCTACATAAATATGCCAGTACCTGCAGAGGTCGGAAACGTGATAACGATGAAGGTGACCGAGAGGATGATAAGCGACGGGCTGAACACATTCATCAGAGAGCATGAGCGGAAATAGAATCACAGGCCTCATTGGCCATCCAGTATCTCACTCAATTGGTCAGATAGTCTACAACAGGATATTCCGTGATGAGGACATCGATGCGATGTACCTAGCTATCGATGTACATGATTCTGTCCTTCCGATATTCATGAAGAGCTCAGGCTTCATGGAGGCATTCAACGTCACGATTCCGCACAAGGTTTCAGTCATACCGTTTCTAGATCGCTTGGACCCGATTGCGTCTGAGATCGGATCGGTGAACTTAGTCATAAACCGGGATGGCCTGAAGATGGGATACAATACGGATTATGATGGCATAGATTATGCACTGTCGAAGAATGGAGCGAGCGTTACGGGTAAACGCGTGCTTGTCTCAGGCACAGGCGGAATAGCCAGAACAGTCATCAGATATCTGCTTGATCATGGCGCACGTGAGATTGACATTATCACCAGGAATGTGGATCGGGCCAAAAATAAGCTGGATTTTCCAGGTATAGGCATACTTCAGCATACCGATAAGGATTATGACATATTCATAAACTGCACACCGCTTGGAACTTTTGGCCAAGGAAACCCCTTCAGATCCTTCTCCTTCAGGCCTGGAACCACAGGGATCGATATGGTCTACAACCCGGTTATGACGGAATTTCTCGAATCTATCAGGGCTGCTGGAGGAAAGGCCGTATCTGGGCTGGATGTTTTCATAGGGCAGGGACTGCGAACCCTAGATCTTGTCTTTGGCATCAGGCCGGAAAGACTGTTCAGGATGTATTCAGAGGAGGCTCTTGATGAAATTCGTCAGAGTTAGAACACATGGAGGCATCTCCATAATATCCGCATTCATAGACGGCATAGGCGGTGCATTCTCAATCGATCTGCCGCTGACAGTTACCGTCAGGGAGGGTACCTGTGATCGCGAGATGAAGATATCCGAGGATCTGCGCAGGTCCCTATCCATAGGCACATGCTTTAGGTTTTCCGTCGAGAGCAGGATACCATCTGGTTACGGCCTGAAGAGCAGCAGCGCCTATATACTGGCACTGGCCAAGGGAATGGCAGTATATTCGGGAAAGGAAATAGACGACCTCGATCTGCTGAGATCCGCCGCAGAAGTATCAAAGATGTCCGGCTTTTCAATAACCGGCGCGCTGGATGACCTCTGCCAGGCCATGTACGGCGGCTACTGCCTTACAGATAACAGAAAGATGCGAATACTGAGGCACGGCATGATCCCGAACTTCGCCGTTCTGGTTTGCGCAGATGGAAACAAACGTTCATCCGGAAACTTGAAAATAGATGGCCATTATGTAAATTCCATACGGAGCGTTGAGAACCTTGCATTCAGCGGGAGAATCTTTGATGCCGCTGTGGCCAATGGCCTCGTCTACGGTTCAATATTCGGCCTGAACCTCAATGTAATAAACAGAATGCTGAGGAATGGATCGATGTATTCATCACAGAGCGGCAAGGGCCCGGCGATCTTCGGCATATTCAGGAACAGATCCTCGGCCATCAAGGCAAGATCCGATATCGGTTTCGGGATAGTCACAAAGATAAACAACCAGGGAATACGTTACTGGAAATATGACAGTTAAAATACATGGAGCTGGTGGCAGCGGTACCGCTGTCCTACCCTCGTCAAAGAGTTTCACACAGAGGTATATACTCGGATCGGCCTTTCTCAACAAGAACGTCATATTGAACTACGTCACCATAACTGGGGATGACGCTATAGCCATCGACATAGCTCAGAAGGCCGGCGCCGATATAACGGTTAATGACAGCAGCATAAGGATAAAGAGTTCGCTGAGATGCCCAGAGGAAATATACGTTGGCGAGTCCGCAACATCCTACAGGATAGTCCTGGGGCTTCTCGGTTCCTCCGGCTGCATAACGCATGTATCAGGCGAGCCCGGTCTGGCAAAGAGGCCCATGGAACCGCTCATCAAGGCCCTTGAAGCCAACGATGTACGCCTCACACTCAACGGTGACGGATTCTACGATGTGGACGGATCCGCGTCCAAGAAAAGGTATGTGGAGATAGACGGTGTTAGTTCGCAGTTCGTGTCTTCCATGATATTCTATTACGCGAAGAAGGGTGGAGGCGAGTTCCTGGTGAAGAACATGAGGTCACCAGGATACGTGTACATAACGAAGAGAGTTCTCTATGATCTAGGTTACTTCGTCAATGTGGAACGCACGATCACCATAAACCCTTCAGGTGTGTGGAAGACGACCATAGATGTAGAACCAGATTATTCGAGCATGGCATTCTTCCTGGTTCTCGGGCTTCTGTCAGAAGAGGTGGACATGCGCTTCAACATAAAGAGGATGTCCAGAATTCAGCCTGATTCTATACTGCTCGATATTTTCAGGGACAACCTCGCCATAGACAGGGATACGGTGAGGGTTCTCCCGGGCATAAAGAATCGCATAACCATAGATGCGGATCATAACCCGGATCTTGCTCCGCCGCTTGCCGTAATAGGCATATTCTCTGATGCTGGCGTGGAGATAGATAACTATGCAAGGCTCAAGACAAAGGAGAGCGATCGATACGAGGCAATGATAGACCTGGCTTCCAGATTTGGCGCAATTGTTGAGGATAACGGAAAGGATCTCTTCATAAAGAAGGGAGATCTGAAGAACCCCAGTACGCTGGCCTATGAGGATCACCGCATGATAATGAGCGCTGCAATCGCTGCCGCAGTCTCCGGTTTCGAGATAGATATAGAGAACGAATCCAGAGTATCCAAGAGCTTTCCAGGTTTCTTCAAAGAACTGTCCAAATTCGCAAGGATTGAGGAATCAAATTAATTTTATATGCGGTGTTGATTAACACGCATGCTCCTTTTTCAGGACTTGAGAAAATCAATATTTGATACGGTAAATGAGAGGTTCAAGATCTCGGAGAATGATGTATACTTAGATGACACGGGTCATTCAGACATAACTGTCAGGGTTTTCAGGATCTTGAAGTCTCCGGATGGCGGAGAAAACGTTATAAATGATATAATCACCTCGCTTTCAGGCAAGGATTATGTTGAAAAGGCGGCTGCCGAAGGCGGCTACATCAACGTGTGGATTAAGCGCCCCTACATGCTTCATGAGGTTATAGATTCCATTGAAAGATTCGGGATCTATCCAAACGTCTTCCAGGAGAGCGACAGGGTAAGCGTGGAGCATACCAGCGCAAACCCAACCGGACCACTGCATATAGGTAGGGCTAGGAATTCTATCATAGGTGATTCTGTATACAGAATACTGTCCAGATACGGATACAGAACTGTGAGGCAGTACTTTGTAAACGATTCTGGAAAGCAGATGATATCCCTGTACACGGCATATATCAGATATGGCGGCCCTCTGACCATAGACAGCCTCCTCGAGAATTATCAGAAGATATATCGTGATCTCGAGAAGGATCCAGGGATCGAGAAGGAGATAGAAAAAAATATTGAAAGGTATGAAAACGCCGATCCTGAGGTCTATGGCACGCTGAGAAAGATCGCTGGCGTTATGCTCGACGGTATCGCCTCAACGCTGAAGAGGATCGGCATAGAGTTCGATGAGTTCGACTGGGAATCAGACCTACTCAGAGATGGGAGCGTGAAGAAGGTAATAGGCATGCTTGAGACGAAGGATGACGACGGCGCTAAATTCATAGAGATCCCTGGAAAGAAGATATATCTGACCAGGAAAGACGGTACTACGCTCTATTTCGCCAGAGATATTGCCTATCATCTCCTCAAGGCTGAGAACAGCGAATGGATGATCGATGTGCTTGGTGAGGATCATAAGGATCACGCCAGATCCCTCGATCATGTACTGAGGAATATGCTCAGGATTGAGAACAGACTGTCGTTTCTCTACTACAGCTTCATAACACTTGAAACCGGTAAGATGTCAACGAGGCGCGGGAACATAGTGACGCTTCAGGATCTTGTCGACAAGACCTATGAAGAGGCTCTGAAAATCGTAAACGAGAAGAGGCCAGACCTCAGCGACGATGATAGGAAGAGGATTGCAGAGGCGATAGCAACCTCAGCTGTGAGATACAGCATAATAAGGGTAAGTGCACCGAAGCCGATAACGTTCAGGTGGGATGAGGCCCTCAACTTTGAGGCGAATTCCGCACCCTTCATAATGTATTCCTATGCAAGAGCCACAAGCATACTGGAAAAGGCTTCTGAACCTGTAGAGGCCTATGGAACGGAAATGGAACCAGAGGAGGCGGATCTTGTAAAAATAATGTACGTATATCCATACTATCTGAAAGACGCTGCCAATGATCTCAAACCTGATCTCATAGCCGGATACCTCGTCTCACTTGTGCAGAAATTCAATGATTTCTATGGCGCCTGCAGGGTCATCGGTACAGATCCATCAACCTATGCAAGGAGAATACGTATAGTGAAAGCTTATAGGGAGATCCTGTCTGATGCCGGAAATCTGATAGGAATAAAAATGATAGAACAGATGTAAAAATATCAAAAATTTTGTTTTTATTTCTTCTTCTGCTGCTTCGGCAGTTCAGTCTTTGGCTGTGTCGTCTTCTGCTGAGTGGATTTACCGCCACCTGACCTTAGCCTGTAATATACGTAGACGATTATCACAAGCACGACTATTACCGAGACAACTATAAGAGGCGTCCTGTAGGCGGGCGGATTCACGCTGACCTCCTGCGTCAGTGCACCGGCCTTCACGAATGCTGAAGGCTCATTTCCAACCTCGGCAGTAGCATAGAGCGATATCTTTCCTGATGTTGGCGGCACCCAAGTGACCGTTGCATTGTATGACTTGCCTGCCTTGATCTCGCTCACGGTTGTAGATCCAACCACCTTACCATTCACATACAGAGTTATGTTGACATCGTATGCATTGACAGTCCCGAGGTTAGACACGTTAACATAAACTTTGGCTGAGGAACCCTGATATGCTGCCTTTGGCGAGTATATGGAGTTCACAACCAATCTCGGACTCTGTACGATCATGGAGACCGTTTTATTGTAATATCCAGATATGCCAGACGGATTTGTCACGTTCAATGACACTATCATGCTGTTAACGGTGTTGAACTGTATAACGAGATAGCTCATGTTCATCGATGTTATATTCGTATAGGTTGTGGAAGAAGGCTGGGCGACGGTTCCATTCACATATTCTATCTTCCACTGGAACTTGAGCTGACTGAACGGATAGTACGGATCCGTTGTGTTGTTTGCGCTTATCACTATGGTCTTACCGGCTATCGGGTTCTTTATGTAAGTTCCGTTGTATGTCATGAAGAAAGTAGCCGATGGCGGTGTAGTATCGTTGACGTACACGTGCATTATAACATGCGTTATGTTTCCGACTTCACTGGTAACGTTTGCATACGCATATTGGTTCAGATAACCTGGTGCAATGCTCGGATGCTGGAATGCGTATGATACGTTCTGCCCTATGAAGGTCTGGCCTGGGAAGTGCCAGCTGTACATCAGAAAGACGCTGTATGATGATACCTTGAGGGATGTGCCATAGAGGCTGTAGCTCACACTTGCTGACTGAGGAACGCTCAGCGATATGAAATATGTATTGTTAGCGGAATAATATTGCTGTGATACACCTATGGCCTTTCCATTGAGGGATGCAGAGAATTTAAACGCGGTGAGAGGTGTCTTGTTGCTCAGTCCTACAACTGTGAAATTAGAATAGGCCACACCACCGGATGGGCTCATCACCCTTACGCTGACAGAATTGGTTCTGTCATAGAATTTATATGAGACGTTGTAGCCATATTCAGTTGTTCCATTTATGGTCCATGTGAAGTTGGCCTGAGCATAATCGTTGGAATTTGTTACGGGATTGAAGTAGGCTGTGGATGCGTTTATATAAACCGTCTGGTTCAGAGGTACTACGTAGTATGCGTTAGACGCATTGTTGTTCAGGACATAGTTCTTTGACACCATGTTCTTCCAGAACAGCGTGTAGGTATTGTTCGACATCACTGGTTTCTGTACTGGTGAGAACTTCAGATTCACCATTGTGTTTGCAGAGAGAGGTGATATTTTCACATAACGGTACGAGGATATCAGAGGAACATTGGATGAGGATACTGCAAGGCTGCTGTTATGGTATGTCAGATTGAAATTGTACTGTATTGAACCAGGCGTGTTCTGAGTACCATACACGTAAATATTAACCGAGCTCAGGCCTGAGATCGACGACATGTTTCTGTATGTGGCATTCACATATGCGAGAACTGAGTTATCAGTGCTGTATACCTTTACGCTTGGTGTTCCAGTTATATTATAATAAACGCCATTTACAAGGAATGTTTTGGATGTGTAATTCTGTGCGAGCCCATAGAAATATTTCTGAAGTGCCGCTGTCGTTATTCCGTCAAGCTTCATCTGCCAGTATAGAGATCCAACGCTTGAATTGGGGAAATAGTTGGGGAACGCCGTTCCATTATTTAGCTGAAATGTTATGTTCTGGTACATCATCTGAAGGTTCTGGCTTATGCTGTAGTTATAGTATACATTCGAAACATCCTTGGTCAGAGTTATCGATGCGCCATTTTGGGCTGATGCGAAAACATACGGCTGATATCCTGGCGATTCAACCAGTATTATATCCGTTGTTGGCGCATAAACAGCAAATGAACCGTTTGTGAAATGAGAAACCGTATAGTTATAAGGCGCTACAGGATCGATGGCCACCACAGTTCCAGAATTCACATTTGGATAACCATAGAATGTAGCGCTGATTGGACTTATAGTTAAGGTTGCCGTTGGGCTGCTGAGATCCTCCAGATACGTTGAATTTGTACCTGTATTTGCGTAATTCAACACAACATAGAAAGGCACTTTTATGGGTAGCTGGAATGTGTAGGTTCCCGTGAATACCTTGCTCTGGTTGAACACAAATCCATCCTGTGTCTGGAACTGCACTACTGCCCCTTTCGGAATGCTGGAGAATGTAACGTTAATTCCATAGGTGGGGAATGCAGTCAGCGAAACTGGCACATTCATATATGGCGAGGTTAGATTGAATGCTACTGATTTCTCATAATATATCGTGAAATTTCCTGTGGAACCCGGCCCTATGTAGTTCGGAACCTGGACGTAATACTTACCATATGGAAGAGAAACATTAAGATGCGGGCCGCTTCCTGACGCTACAACAACTCCATTGAAATTGAGTACCTCTACCGGTACCTTTGCTGGCCCTCCATAATACGATACCGTTATATTGGCATAGCCAGCCTGTGGCGTCATGGCAAAGCTCATTCCCGCAAGGGAACTCAATGCTATTATTGAAACAATAGCAATAGCAATTGTAGATTTGTTCACCGATATCCTCCCTTTTTTTGGGCTAAACAAAACTTTTCTTATAAATATTGTGATCATTCTGCATCATTGCCCTTCCCTGACAGCATTTGTCATTGCGTTTATGAACGATCAAGAGACTGTCCTGTTCGATGAGTATAAGATTTCAGCCCTTCACCACGGATAACGGCACCATTCTGGCAACTGGCCTTGCCAGGCGAGCCCCATATACAGCTTCGACAACTTCATCGACGTTCTTATAGCTCTCCGGAGCCTCTTCGTACAACACCTGTTTTGTCGCAGGCCTTGCATAGACGTTCTTCCTCTCCAGCTCCTTTTCTACAATACCAGCATATCTCTTGACAGCCTGGCTTCTGCTCAGCACACGACCTGATCCATGGCAAGTTGTACCAAATGACTTAGTCAAATTATCTGGAAGGCCAACAAGTACGTATGAAGCTGTTCCCATGCTACCTGGTATTAGTACAGGATGGCCAGTATCTTCAAAAGGGGATGAAGAGACATTAGATGGGAATGCCCTAGTTGCACCCTTACGATGGACAATGACCCTTATCCTTGAACCGTCAACCGCGTGAGTTTCCTCCTTAGCTATGTTATGCGCCAGGCTGTATACCAGCTTTGGTCTTACACCGAAGTGCCTTTCGAAGACCTCTCGAATACGGTATATGGCGATCTGTCTGTTGACAAATGCAAAATTCGCAGCGGATCTCATAGCATCCAGATATTTTTCACCAAGAGAGGATTTTACGTGAGCGGATATGAGTTCAGCATCTGAAGTCCTTATTGCCTGATCGCTCTCTCTGAGCATCCTGATATAGTCTGTTGCCACCTGGTGACCGAGACCTCTTGATCCGGTATGGATCATAACGGTAACTTCGTTCTCCATTAAGCCAAATCTGCTCGCGGAATCCTTATCGAATATATCGGAGACCTTTTGAACCTCCAGAAAGTGATTCCCAGCACCAAGAGTACCTATCTGGCTCATTCCACGCTGCTGAGCTGCCTTGGATACGTTTGATCCTGTATTCTCTATGGAACCCCCATCCTCGGTATGAGTCAAATCATCACGTATGGCAAGATCATGATCCATGGCCCATTTAAGGCCGAACCTTAGTATCTCGTTGAGATCAGAGGATGAAACCTTCAGGCCCTTCCTTGAGGTCAGCCCGCTTGGGATTTCATTGAAGAGATCATCGGTGACCACCTTCAATTTCGGCTTAAATTCTTCATAAGTTAGACCCGTTGAAACCAGAGCCACGCCACAGTTTATATCATACCCTACACCGCCTGGAGAAACTATTCCCTCTTCAGCATCAAAGGCAGCCACACCACCTATGGGAAATCCGTAGCCAAGATGTATATCTGGCATTGCGTATGACGCTTTAATTATACCTGGGAGCTTAGCAACGTTCATGACCTGTTTCAGCGAACCCTCATCAATGCTTTCTTTGAAGAGAGCTTCGCTGGAATAGACTATACCTGGCACCAGCATATCGTCCTCTTTATCGATCATGTAGGTATAGTCATCTATCCTCCTAACATTCATAATCCATGATGTCCAATAGAATCATAAAGTTTCATGGCGAATATGGGCGGACAACTTTTTAACATCGAAAAAAGGAAATAATGCGTCAGCTATGAATTCACAGATCGATTAAAAACCATAAAAGGATATGCCTGCTGAGTGTTTCAATGAAAGATGGAACTGTTTATAGATTGAAGAACCATCTTCGACCATCGATATGATTAATAATTCCTTTAAGATGTTAGATATAAGTTGCCCAAAGAGACCTATGATCTGCTATCCTTCGATGAGAACACGCGGTTCAAACTGAAGACCGAGGCCGCGCTCATACTGAATGCACAGAGAATAAAGAAGCTGTCTGAAGATCCCTCGAAATTTGATAGATACATAGAGGAAAGACTGGCTATAATGAGAAAAATACTGAATAGCAGCGGTCCTTTCAGGCTAAAGGAAGGTGAGAAAATCATAGTGGATTATGACGGCAATGATGTAAAGATAAGTTTTGATTGAACGTCTGGTGCTGGTTCATAATCAGGGTCTATATCTCTTTGTTTATGGTATCCATCGATATTTAAAAATGTTCAAGAGATCAAAGGATGGATGAAAAGTCAGAAGGATCGGTTGGAGACTGCTGAATCAATTCATGATATCGCAATATCGGGATACACGATAAGAGTTATACAGATAGATCATGCATCTGGTCTTGTGGATCAGGGGCTTTTTCATAGGTCCATGAAAATTTTTCAGAATTATATGGAGTTATCTGAGATCTGAGGGTTTCAACATGACAGATCACGCCAATTATGGTCAAATATTTCTTAGAGAACCCAGAAAATGCCAATTTGTTGACCATCTTCGAGACTAGCTATAAAAATATATGCTAGCATGTGATATACGAACATGAAGGAATACTCAATATTCAGAGAGCTCATAAATGACATGGAGACTCTCAAAAGGCATATCTCAGTCATAGATGTGCTATTGAAGGAGCAGCCCATTGGTATAATCAAACTATCTCAGGAGACTGGAATTCCTGAACACAAGATACGGTACTCTCTCCGTATACTGGAGCAGGAGAACATAATCTCACCGTCAAGGGAGGGTGCAATACTGACACCAGATTTCATAGAGCATAAGGATCAGATAATAAGCGACGCTGAAAAAGCCGTAGAGGAGGCTAATGCGATCCTTGAGCAGGTAAAGAGGATGCTCCAAAAGAAATGATTAATTAGTTGTTTTACATTTTTTAAATCGAATGCTTTGGAAAAAACCCACTGAACTCACACATGAATATGTAATCAGGAAAGCGGAGCCGGGTGATGCCGCTGGCATTATAAACTGCATGCAGAGCGTCATGGATGAGAAGGTATATCTGGTGGGCGAATAC
The DNA here is from genome assembly GCF_023256435.1 of Thermoplasma sp. Classification (GTDB taxonomy): domain Archaea; phylum Thermoplasmatota; class Thermoplasmata; order Thermoplasmatales; family Thermoplasmataceae; genus Thermoplasma. The sequence goes on from NZ_JAGDXM010000054.1 coordinate 31,520, forward strand.
TATATGCTCACAGAGAGGGCTGAGCAGGAGAGGATAAAGAGCCTCGATGATCTGACGCTTGTGGCCGTCCTAGACAGGAAAGTTGTAGGCGTTTTGACCGTACAGCGCGGCATATACAGAAAGAACAAGCATACCGGAAGCCTCGGCATCGCCATCATGGCAGGGCATAGGCATAAGGGCCTCGGCACGAAGATGATAAGGCAGGCAATTGAGTGGTGCGAGGATCAGGGAATAAAGAAGCTCAATCTGGAAGTTTTTTCTACAAATACCAACGCAATTAATGCTTATAAGAAGATCGGCTTTGAGGTGGAAGGCTACAGAAAAAAACAATTCATCATAGAGGGACAATTCGTTGATGACGTTCTCATGACGTATTACGTTGATCCTGCTTTAAAGGATCTGCAATGATCTCTTTTCTGTTCTTGATTTTGACTGAAAATGTTAAATTTAAAAAGATGTTACTAAAGCAATATGAAAACAATGATATGGAATATCGATTATTTCTGTAATTTGAGATGCAAGAGTTGCAATGCATGGCAGGGCAAGATTTTCTTTCCTGAGGATCAAATAGATAAACATATAAGGGAAATGAAAGAAAATGGCATCAAGATCGTTTCAGTAACAGGTGGAGAACCAACCCTCAACAAGAACGTAGTAGATATAATTCGTAAATTGAAGGAGAATCATTTCTTCACTCATATAGCTACAAATGGAACGAACCCATATGTGTTAAGGAAGCTTTATCCATATCTTGATGCTGTGACCATATCTCTAGATAGCAATGTACCAGAGGAACACAATGCCTATAGAGGCTTGAAAATTTTTGATACTGTAGTTTCAAATATTAAGGAAGCAAAGAATAAAGTGAAAATAGTAACAGCGAATATGCTCGTCACGAATTTCAACTATTTCAAGGTAGGCGAGATCGCAGACTTCGCGAACAATGAACTTGGCGTTCCTCTATCGATGTGCTTTCCGGAACAGGATGCATATTATTTCCAAGACTTCCAAGTGACAAACGAAATGATAAGAAAGGCTTTCAGTTATGCCTATGAAAACTATCACAGGCATGTCTTCGGCAACATGCGCACCTATTACAAAGAAGCTGTGGATTTCATTGATGGCAAGGGTTCAAGGGCATGCAAGGCCGGCCAAGAAATATTTTACACAGACTATAGAGGCAAGGTTCATCCATGTTTTGAACACGTAGAAGTTGTCCTTAATAAGAAGCCACAGTGGGATATATATGATAATCAGTGCCATAAATGCTTCACTGAGTGCTTCCTCGAGCCTTCCATCGATCATACTTTTGAAGCAGCATCGTTAATTGGAAAGATATGGTGGTTTAACCACGTGAAGAGAAGGGATATAAAATATATAGATTCAAGAAGACCGAAGCAGAATGTACCTGAAATTCAGTGATCTTTTCACTGAAACTGATTTCCGGATTCTGCCAGTGAACTTCAACCATATTTTTAGTCGATACGATCTGATTCGCCTGATAATATCGTCCAAGATAGAGTTCCTAAAGAGTTGATGATCCGATTCGGGCTAGACATTCGACTGACT
>NZ_JAGDXM010000054.1:33098-33946 GCF_023256435.1 Thermoplasma sp.
TGGACTCATAATGTGTTTGAGCTTCAAAAATATATCCCAGAGCATCGAATGAAATTCAATAAAAAATTTATTTTTTGTTCTTATGAATTACAGGATTGAAGCCAAAATTTTTGCTTCTGCTGAATAGATCATCTCCTGAAGCAAGATTATCTCGTTCAATCCTGAGAGTGCTAACACTGTATATTTTTTAGCCAATGCCTTATCTCCAAGGATAGTCCCATTAGGCAAAGTTACAAAGAATTTACCCTGTTCACCAGCCAAATTCAGATAGTATTCTGCCTTTGTCAGATTGTACTGCTGAGGAGCCAGACCGCGGGTTGCGTTATCGTAGTAATTGGAAAATTGCGGGCTGATTGGACCGATATAATTCTGGGCAAGGTACTGACCCATATAATAGTAGGGATGCTCGATCTCTGTATAGTTTATTGCGTATTCCACGGCTTTTCTGAAGTCGAGTATATTGGTAGGATATACCTGCGTGTTCATTGACCATGGTATCACCCCAGGATTTGCTCCGAAATTCTTGAAGAACGAATTCAGTGGCATAGAATCATATGGAGATGCACCAGCGATCGATCCTATATATGGTATGCTGACATAGCTGATCTGATAATCATTATCAAGGAAACCGCTTACGCGGCCGGAGTGTTCAATTCCGTAGTCCAGTATCAACGTTGAAATATGGGCTGGTTGCGCAACCGCAGGAAGATCCTTGTTCTGCCAGTATGGAATACCCCAGTAATGTGGATTGGAAACCAACGTTATGGAGGATAAAGACGCACCTATTGCAGATATCATGTACGGACCTGTTCCCGGCATGCCGTTTGAGTCTATGTATTCATTTGTAC
>NZ_JAGDXM010000040.1 GCF_023256435.1 Thermoplasma sp.
GGCTTCAGCGGCGGAACAGGCATGCAGGTTCAACCTTTATTCTACATACAGCCTGGAAGCAACTATATGGCAGCGAATGAAGTTGCAGGTTTTCAATGGACATATAAGACGCCGAGTTCGACAGAGTTCATAGGAAATATGACCATTGGATACATGACAAATGAGACGATATACGAAGTCAATGTGCTGGACATAAACTTCACAAGTTCAACTCAAGGTACGTTTACAATAAGCATTATGGTTACGAGCCCATTCCCTGAAGGATCGTATATATATTTCAGCACCAGCCCCTTCACTTCCACTGCAATTCCAGCCCATACCGATAACTTTACACTCAGCTCAACAGCAAGCCAGACAGCACTGACTTTCCCTGGTGTATATAAGGGAGAAACCATATATGTAGCATTCGTGATCGGTTCCGGTGAACTAAACACAACACCATCATTCACATTGACAATGTCAGAGGCCTTCTGAAATTAAAATAGACCTATTTTCTTTTTTGCGTATTTGTTTCCATTAGTGGAAGCAATATATATTTTTTAATCTTTTAAATAAAAAACTATTTATTATTTGGTTATCATGATGTCTTGATGGACTTAAAGAGGATGATAGCTATTGCAGTGATCATCGGTGTAGTAATTTTTCTGACATCTGTGACAATATATTCTGGGATATGGCCTCCAGTCGATACCATAGCTTCTGAGAGCATGACTCATTCCGACTACTGGACATACGGTACGATGAATGTCGGCGATATTGTATTCGTTAAAAAAGTATCAAGCGTTCCCGGCCCAGTCATAACCTATGTTGTTGGTCGACAAACTGGATTCTCAACATATGGCGAGTATGGAAATGTTATCCTATACAAGAATCCAGAAGGCCAGACAATAATACATCGTGCAATGTTCTATCTTTCCTGGAATGATGGAATGCCGATAGTCCAGGGTTTCCATGATCAGAGCTGGATGAAGGTAACAAAGACATATGTTCTGATATATGATGTTGGTTTTTCCCATAGAAACCTTGTTGTATATCTTAGAGGAATGGTTAATGAAAGTGGGTTCATCACTGTGGGTGATTTCAACCTGGCTTATCGTGGAATCTACAACTCAAGCCTGAACGCGTATGAGGCGGCAGATCAGAATGTTGGAATAACAAATGCTCCAGTAAATTCATCCAATATAATAGGCATGGCATTCTGGGATATACCATGGTTTGGGCTGATAAAGCTCAATATACTAAAAGCATATGGGCAATGGCCATATTCGAACGAAGTCGCTAAAAATTCATACGATTATCTTTTTGCTTCCATCATAATAATAGCAGCCTTAATCTTCCTGCCATACGGCAAAATTTATGATTTCTATAGAAAACGTAAAAAATAAACCATATGTACTTATTTTTATGCAGCATATAATGATCTATATTCGCATGTGAAATTCTTCACGTAACTTAGATGATGAAGGAGACCTCCTATTCTCAAAAACTTCGATTCATAACAAGATCCGTTTAATTTTTCAAGATATGCATTTCTGCTAAAAAACAAAATGATCGACTCATAAAAGAGATGTTATGATCTCAAGAGTTTAGCAATAGATCATTTCATGGTTCCCTAACAATTATAGAGGTATAGAAATACAATCTCAACCCGCATCACTTATCATAATTACATATTTATTTAACATTAGTAATATTTATATTTCGCTTCGTATTGTTTATACTGCGTAAGTATGAGACCCGGTTTAAGAATCCTGTTATCGCTCTTCGTCATTCTGATTGCGATAGCGCTTATAGCCATACCAGCCGAAGGCGATGTCATGATAATATCTCACGCAAATGGAACCGGATTTCTCTTGCAGAAGCCGATCATCATAAATCTCACCAGCAATGCGACTGAATATAAAGGGGCCACATTTGTATGGACTATAGAAAACGGTACTGTTTCTGGAAATTATATCAATATAACTGGCGTACTAAGAATCCATGTAAATTGGAACGTTTCTAACACAGATTATTTTCTCAACATACTATCCATAGGAAATGGCCTGGATAAAAATGCTTCATTCAATCTGACCCTCGATCAGATAGCAAAGCAGGCCAATAAAGTTCTCAACAGCAGCGAAACATCAGCTCTTACCGTGTATATCAAGGAAGGCTACCAGAACGAATCCTCGCTAGGCACTATAATTTACAATCAAACTCTAGAAGGCCCGTTTAATATGCAGTATCCGAATTTCATACCTTATTATATTGGTTTTTACTATGAAAAACCGCCAGATACAAATAACAGTGTTGGCCAGTACCTTAATTTCACATTTAATTTTGTTTACGTATAGGTTAGGCAGAAAAAATTTGAATTAGTGATTTGGTGAAGACATCTATTCCAGAGTTTTAATCGATCAAAAATAGTCTATTCTAATGGAAAGCTTTATAAGTATTTTTATGGTATTTACATACAATGAATATTGCTGCTAGTTCAATCTCAAATTCAGTTAATGAAAATATTGATCGATATAAAGAGGTATTGTGGCGAAAGCAGCAAAACAATGTAGATGCAGAGCTAGGCGGATCGCTTCTCAAATATAAATTGGATCCATACGCGGCAGCGGATCTGATGGAAAAAAATCTCGGATTATCCAAAATAAGAAATGGATCATTAAATGTACTCGTCAAAATATGCGGTATTAAGTCCGAAAGCATAAAGAATTTGGAATCAACTGACGCTTGTATCCTGAGTCATGTTGATCTGACTTTTTTAAAGGGTGCATGCTCGTATAGTAAGCTATTTTTTGGAATGAACATATGGTGCATGAACTGCTATTCATCATTACGAGGTTGTGCCTTTGAATCCTGATTTTTCATTACTTATCGCGTTGATTCCGCAATTCGTTATCTCGGCAATTCTGACTGGATTCGTCTTTCAGGCAATTACCAGTGAAAAGGCATTCATACAACCTAAAATCATTAGGGGAGGTTATGGTCATGAAAAGGAAGTCACACCCATTCCAGTAAGAAAAGATCAATCAGATCTGTATGAATATGAAAGACTGAAGAACAGGTCAAGGTTCCAAAATTTGCTGTTCAATCAGAATCTCAAGATGCTATCAACATCAACGCTTACGGCTAGCACGTGGATCCTTATTATTTATGCTATGCTGGGAATTGATAGATCTTCTCTGTTTATGCCGGACTACGGCTTTGAGATGAACTTTGCAGTTTATATGCCACTTATCTCTCTTTTCGCAATTGCTATGATATCATCTTTTTCTACTATGGTAAGGCTGAAAAATATGTATAGATGGTTAGGTACAATTTTGGCATTAATATCTGTAATTGTGTTTTTTGAACTGCCAGCTATGAAATGGTTTTTTTCAATCTATCCCGTGAACTTGATCATCTATATATTCATTTATTTCGCGGGCCTTTTCATTATTTTCCTCTGTTACCTTTTCTGGTGGAGAATGCATCCGAAGACTGTATTTTATATATCACTTTATTCCTCCATCTTGACATATTTCATGCTGGTAATACTTATGGTTGTCAAAGCAGTGCCAAAGTTATGAAAGCTTCAGCAACACTTTTTCAGATGCCAAAAATACTTTGTCTGTCAGACACTGGTGTCAATAAACATTTTTACATATAAATTTTATAATCGATTGCATTTAGAAAAACTGTAAAATAAATATTTTTTATGCCGGAACTGAATGATATGTAGCTCTGATATTTAATTCCATTATAATCGATAGAAAGGATCTTCGAATTTTTCAAATCGCTGATAGCGCCTCATGGCAATGCATATTTGTTCACAATTAATCTTTGTCTGACACCTAAGAAGATTTTAATTTTTGGTCATTTTTCTAGATCAGCTATAATTACAAAATGTTTATATCTGATCATCAGGTGTTCATTTATGGAGTCTTTAGCTGGTATTAGCCCTAATAGAAAAAATAGAGATCGCGGTGATCTAGTATTTGGCGTATTGAGAGAATTATACAACACTGATGGACAGATAGGAATAACAAGATTGATATATAGAGTAAATACAAACTACAATATAGCACGAGATATCCTCGATATGCTATCCAGAAGTGGCCTCATAGAAAAGAAATCAAAGAATGAAAAATCTGAATTCAGGGTTACGGACAAAGGATTGAGATTCATTGAAGCATATGAGAGAATAAATTCAGTGCTGGGTCAGAAAAAAAGATAGACATTCTATTTTCCCAATATATCACGTATGAATTCATAATCATTCGCGAGCAAAATCCCTTTCTGGGTTAATTCCACTAGATTCCTATTGGATCCTGATTTCTTTATACAGACTATGCCAGACCGCTCCAGATCTTCTATTATGCCCTTTCCCATCCTGTGATTTAGATTGCAGGCATAAAATAGTCTGGTCAATGGTATTTGATTTGAATTCTCCCTTATCGTGGATATCAGATCCATTATTATATTTGCCCGAGATCTTTTCCTTTGAGCTTCACCACCATCATTTTCTGGCATATCCTGAATGATATTGTCAGGAATTTCAGCCTCATCTCCTATACCTTCGCTCTTGCAGAAGATGCTGGGTAGCATTAGAACAGATATGCCCTGGGACTTGAAGTTCTCTATTGCATCCGGTTCGATCTCACCACAGGTTATGAGAAATTTCCTCTTGGCACCAATATCCTCTGAATTATAGTTGAATTCCTTTGCCATCTTCGAAACATCAGAAGAATTAGGGGCGATCATGACCGTGACAATCTCATTACGTTCAGATTTGTATACAGCATCGAATAGATGATCTTTCCCAGACCTTCCTCTTATCATTTCTTTGTATTTGATCTCCCACCTGCCGGGTGTTATTGAAAGATAGTTCAAAACAGAAGCATAGGGATCAAATTTAGTATGTTTTTCCAAGTTCCATCGATAATAAAATTGATTCATGGCTATATAAGGAATATGAAAGATAATTACGTAAATATTTTAATACAAGTTTTCAGGGAGCATGTTCCCTTAAAAAATAAATATGCAGTACGAATAGTCCAGCAATAAATATGCTATCAAAGATAATCGAGGTGGATACCGCAAAGCAGAATATAGATATGAAGGTGAAACTTCTGTCTCTGAATAAACGCACCGTGAAAAATGAACGCGGTGAGACCGTTTACTATTACGGTATGATCGGCGATGAGACAGGTACTCTGCCATTCACGGCCTGGGTCTTCCCGCCTGCTATCCGGGTCGGAGACGTGGTTGAAATAAGGTCATGCTATTCAAGCATCTATAACGGAAAGATCAGGATATACATCGATGGCAGATCCGAAGTGATCTTGAAGCCGGACGTGGATATGGAGGTCAAAAGAACCTCGGATCTGGTGAAGATAAGGGATATCAGCCTGAGCATGCCGTATGTTTCCGTGATCGGGAAGATAACTGGCGTACATAAAAGAGAATATGAAAACGAGGGCATTTCTAAGAACGTATATCAGGCGTACATAGAAGATGAAACGGCAAGGGTCAGGATATCTTCGTTCGGGAAGGCATTGCAGGAAAACGATGTTGTACGCATAGATAATGCACGTGTAACTCAGTTCAATGGCTATATCAGCCTTTCCATAGGCGATAACTCCAAAATAGAGGCTGTAAATACCACAATACCAGATAAGCCAAGGCACATCTTCATATCTGAGATAAGATCGCCCGTGGGTGGTATAACCATAGCTGGTTTTGTTGTCAGTGTCGGTCAAGGGAGCAGGATTTTCACGAAATGCAGTGTATGCAAGAGGATAGTGGAGAACGGCAAATGCAATGATCATCCAAAGGCCCCTGTATACCCAGATTTATTTGGATATTTCTCAATATCCGATGGTACAGGAACCATAACGTGCTATATTAACGGAGATAGCTTCTTGCCATATGCTGGTATTCCACAGGAACAGTTCAGGAGAGACGCATATTCAACGAATCCAAATGCCATAATCAAAAAGAATCTGATCGGGAAATGCATATCCGTTACCGGTGATCTGAGAATGCAGGATGATAAGATTACGTTGAACGTGCAGTCGATACGCGCCATCTCCGCTGAAGATAACAGAGAGATCACGAATATAATAGAGGAGGAATTCCAATGATGCATAAGAGAGATCAGGATTACTGGATTTTTTCAGCAGAACTCAGAGATTCAAAAGTCATCAACGATTCATCAGATAAGCCCATGATTTTGACACCGCTTGGCATAGCAGTGAAGCGAATACTATGCACCGGAAACGTCACTTCCAAGCAAGGAGACGACAGAATGACCAGAATAACTATTGCCGATCCGGTTGGGAATTTCTATGTTGTAGGGTTTTCCAATGGTTTCAATCCGGAGGAAAAATCCATGCTGGATGGGCTTAATGTGGATGATAGGGTTATGGTGATTGGTAAGATAAGCACATATCGCAATTCAGGTGGAAATTATCTGTTTTCCATCAGGCCGGAACTGGTGTCAAAGATAGATGAGGAGGCATCGAGATTCTGGATACTGAAAGCGTACTATTTTGCAAAGAGAAGATATTTTGCCATAAGGGAAGCGCAGAAATCTGAGGATTCCAGCATAGAAACCCTCAAGGAATCAGGCTACACCGCTGTTGAAGCCGAATCTGCATTAAATGCGATAAAGAACTTCAGGGACTATGATTATCAGAAACTCTTTGAGGTCATTGAGCCAGCCATGAGCTCATTCGGTTCGTCTGGTCAGCTACCGGAGATACGTTCATTCATGTTGGATTATATCAAGAACAACGATCTCGATGGGAAGGGATGCAGATACGAGGACATAGTTGTAGCGGCAAAGAATCAGGGTATAGATCAGAGCACAGTGGATGAGATACTTAATTCCCTCGGTTCCATGGGAGAGATTTTCGAGGTATCGCTGAAGCGATACAAGTTTGTTGATACCTCATGATCGAGGAAATCGAACACCGTGATCAGCGTAATTTAGCAAACTTATCCTGCAGGGGTTTGCCGCGCTAGCACAATAGAATGATTGAGGTAAATATATGGTGATCAGGTATTTTACATCAGTTTGGGCGAGGGTGAATAAATCCCTTGTGCCCTCGTCTAAAAAGTTTATTAATCGCCTCGCTATGTAGGCTTCTAATCATGGGCCCGTAGCTCAGCCAGGTAGAGCATCTGGCTTTTAACCAGGTGGTCAGGGGTTCGAACCCCCTCGGGCCCGCTCACGCGTGGTGACGAAAATGGCAAAATTTAATGTATTAGATCATAATCTCGTTCCGGAGCATCATATAGTATCAGAAGAGGAGGAGAAGGAGATCCTTAAGGAATTGAATATTGATAAGGAATTTCTGCCGAAGATCAGCCCTAATGACCCTGCTATAAAGGCTCTGGAGGCCGTTCATGGCAAGATCAAGGAGGGGACGATAATCAAGATAGTGAGGAAAAGCCCTACAATGGGGCATTCAGTATATTATCGTGTTGTTGCGTCTGAGGTGTTTAAGTGAAGGAAATTGTTGATGCATATTTTAAAAAGTATGGAATAGTAAACCATCAGCTTGATTCGATGAATTCTTTCTATGCCACGCCTGACAACCCGAACAGCGTGATGCAGCAGATTGTTGATGAGACGAAAGTATCAGATGATGCAGATCCAGGTTATTTCGTGCTGGATCCTGCCAAGACAGGTGGCCACGACATAAGGATATATTATGGTAGAATAAGGGAAAATAACCACTATATCGGTGAGCAGACAATTTTCATTGGCAAACCGGAGATAAAGGAAGCATCTGGTGCATCAAATCAGATAACGCCTAATGAGGCCAGGCTGAGGGATCTGAACTACCTGGCGCCGGTAACGTTAAAACTCAGGATAGTGGAAGATGGAATTGAGAAAGGATCCGAAATAATAAAGGTCGGGGATCTCCCCGTTATGGTGAGATCGAAGATATGCACCCTTTCCGAGGAGAACCTGGATCAATATATAGAGAAAAATAACGGTCCCATCGGTCTTTCCAGAAGGGAAAAACTGCAGTATGTTGGAGAGGATCCGGATGATCCTGGAGGTTATTTCATAATAGGCGGATCCGAGAGAGTCATAGTCTCCCTTGAGGATCTAGCACCAAATAAGATAATGGTTGAATGGGAAGATCGCTACGAATCCAAGGTCGAAGTTTCTAAGGTATTCTCTCAGCGCGGTGGTTTCCGTGCGCTCACAAGCATGGAGAAGGGGACAGATGGAACCATAAACGTCTCTATTCCAAGCGTCGCCGGTACAGTACCACTCGTCATACTAATGAAGGCCCTTGGTCTGGAGAGGGATGTGGATGTGCATGATGCCATAGCCTCCGTACCTGAGATGGAGCCGATAATATATGCAAATATAGAGGATTCGAAGAACCCAAAGGTGCTCCCTCCAAACGGCGTAAATACAACTGAAGATGCAATATCATATCTTGAGAAGAGGTTTGCCGCAGGTCAGGCCAAAGAATTCAGGGACAAGAAGATATCCCAGATGCTCGATCACTCTCTTCTGCCACATCTTGGCGATTCCCCATCGGACCGCATAAGGAAGGCAATATATCTGGGCAGGATGGCCAGATCCTTGCTGGAACTGAGCCTAGGAATAAGAAAAGAGGATGATAAGGATCATCTTGCGAATAAGAGGATAAAACTTGCTGGAGACCTCATGGATGAGCTTTTCAGAAGCGCATTCCAGAGCGTCATGAAGGATCTGAAATATCAGCTCGAGAAAACGTACAACAGGAAACGCGGTATTAAGATAAGGCCTGCGGTCAGGCAGGATCTGCTGACGCAGAGAGTGTTGCATGCCATGTCCACAGGAAACTGGATAGGTGGCAGGACAGGCGTATCGCAGCTTCTTGACAGGGTTTCTAATCTGAGCACCATAAGCCATCTGAGGAGGATCATATCTCCGCTCACAAGGACGCAGCCTCACTTTGAGGCAAGGGATCTTCATCCAACGCAGTGGGGAAGGATATGCCCAAATGAAACTCCAGAGGGTCAGAACTGTGGCCTTGTGAAGAACGCTGCATTGCTCATAAATGTGACACAGGGTATAGATCCGGACAGCGTTATGGAGATACTGAAGGGGCTCGATGTGCGTGAGGTCCTTGAGGAGAGCCCCAAGAAGGGAAGGGTGTATCTCAATGGTGATTTCATAGGGTATCATGACGATCCTAAGTACCTTGTATCGAGGATACGCGAGGAGAGAAGATCTGGACGTATTTCAGATGAGGTAAACGTTAGATACGACGATAACACGAATGAGGTTATAGTCAATTGCGATCGTGGAAGGCTCAGAAGACCACTTTTGATATTGAAGGACGGAAGAACTGTTCTGGATAGATCGATGATCGAGAAGCTGAAACACGGGGAGATCAACTTTGAAGATCTGGTGAGGCAGGGCGCCATAGAATGGCTAGATGCTGAAGAGGAGGAAGACACATACATCGCAGTATACGCCTATGATATACCAGAGAAATGCCCCCATTGCAATTCCTATCTGTACAGATCGATGGTGGAATGGGTTAACCCCGGCGAATCCGAGATAACCCTGGAATGCGGCTTCTGTCATCAGAGATTCAATGTTGACTCAAAGCTTTCAAAGGAGAACACGCATCTCGAGATAGACCCAGCTATGATACTGGGAGTTGTTGCGTCCATAATTCCATATCCTGAACATAATTCGTCGCCAAGGATCACCATAGCTTCGGCAATGGCTAAACAGTCCCTCGGATTTGCGCAGTCAAACGTCAGGATCAGACCGGATACCAGGGGCCATCTACTCCACTATCCGCAGGTTCCGCTGGTCAGAACCAGAGTTATGGACTATATACATTACGATCGGAGGCCAGCTGGCCAGAACTTCGTGGTTGCTGTCCTATCGTATGAAGGTTATAACATACAGGATGCCCTTGTCATAAACAAGGCTGCAATTGAAAGGGGCCTTGGAAGAAGCACATTCTTCAGGACATATTCAGCGGAAGAACGGCGTTATCCTGGAGGTCAGGAGGATAAATTCGAGATCCCAACCCACGATATAATAGGCGCGAGGGCCGAGGAATATTACAAGAATCTAGACGAAAGCGGTATAATATATCCTGAGGCCTATGTAGAGGGTTCAGATGTATTGATTGGAAAGACCTCGCCTCCCAGATTCCTTGAAGAAGGAGAAGAGAAGCTGGGCCCGCAGAGAAGACGCGAATCGTCCGTTACGATGAGACCCAATGAGAGTGGATATGTGGATAACGTATTTCTGACGGTTTCGGAGAGCAACAGCAGGGTTGTGAAGATAAAGGTTAGAAGTGAGAGGATACCAGAGCTTGGGGATAAATTCGCCTCGAGGCATGGACAGAAGGGAGTGGTCGGTCTTGTGGTACCGCAGGAGGATATGCCGTTCACAGAGGACGGGATAATCCCAGATCTGATATTCAACCCGCATTCAATACCATCAAGGATGACCGTTGGCCATATATTGGAAATGATCGGTGGAAAGATCGCATCAAGAACTGGAAGGTTCATAGACGGTACCATATTCAGTGGAGAGCCAGAAAAAAGCTTGAGAGACGCGCTGGTCAAATACGGTTTCAGGAAATCATCCACAGAGGTCATGTACGACGGAATTACAGGCAGAAGATTCAAAGCCGACATATTTGTTGGCGTTATATACTACCAGAAACTGCATCATATGGTTGCAGGAAAGTTCCATGCCAGGTCCAGAGGGCCAGTACAGATACTCACGAGGCAGCCCACAGAGGGAAGATCCAGACAGGGAGGTCTCAGGTTCGGTGAAATGGAGAGGGATACCCTGATAGCGCATGGGGCCGCCATGGTCATAAAGGATCGTCTGCTCGATCAGAGCGATGGAACCGTGCTGTACGTTTGCGGGAACCCATCCTGCGGGCATATTGCAATATATGATCGCAGAAAGGGAACGCTGAGATGCCCCGTCTGCGGAAATACCGGGAATATATACCCGATTGAGACCAGCTATGCCTTCAAGCTGATGAGGGATGAGCTGATTTCTCTTGGTGTTGTTATGAGATTAATGCTTGGTGATATGAAATGATGGGAATATCAAAAAGAATTTCATCAATTAAATTTGCCCTTCTTTCTCCTGACGAGATCAGAAAGCTGAGTCAGGTCAAGGTTATTACTGCGGATACCTATGATGATGACGGGTATCCTATCGAACATGGACTAATGGATCTTCACATGGGCGTTATAGAACCAGGTCTCAGGTGTGCCACCTGTGGTGGAAAGGTGGATGAGTGTCCAGGGCATTTTGGGCACATTGAACTTGCCATGCCAGTGGTGCATGTTGGTTTTGTAAAGGAAATAAAGATGTTCCTTGACGCCACATGCAGATCATGCGGTCGCATCAAATTGACCGATGACGAGATCCGCAGTTATCTCCCCGAGATACAGAAGATGGACTTTGAAACCGGGGATCCTGAGGACATAGAGATATTGACGAAGAAATACGTGGATCTTGCCTCTCAGAGAATGGTATGCCCCCATTGTGGAGCACAGCAGAGCAAGATAATATTGGACAAACCCACTACATTCAGGGAAGAGGGTACGAACGTGAAGATCACACCAAAGGAGATAAGGGAGAGGCTTGAGAGGATACCGGATGATGATCTAATATTCTTCGGATTCAATCCCAAGACTGCGAGGCCAGAGTGGATGGTGCTCACAGTTCTTCCTGTTCCGCCAATAAACGTCAGACCGTCAATCACGCTGGAAACCGGTGAAAGGAGTGAGGATGATCTCACTCACAAGCTAGTAGATATAATCAGGATCAGTCAGAGGCTTCGTGAGAGCAGGGATAACGGATCCCCTCAGCTGATTATAGAAGATCTCTGGGATCTTTTGCAGTTCCATGTGACGACTTATTTCGATAATCAGACGCCTGGAATACCGCCCGCAAGGCACAGAAGCGGTAGAGCTCTGAAGACCCTCGTGCAGCGTCTCAAGGGGAAGGAGGGCAGGTTTAGATCAAACCTTTCAGGTAAGCGTGTCAACTTCTCTTCAAGAACCGTTATATCACCTGAACCATATCTTTCGGTGAATGAGGTTGGAGTGCCGGAGAGGGCGGCTAGAGAGCTCACCGTACCTGTTACGGTCAACCAGTTCAACATCGATGAGATGCGCGAACTCATAAAACGCGGTCGCAATCCAAGGGATCAGTTTGGGCGTTATGTTACCGGCGTAAACTATGTGATAAGGCCGGATGGAAGGAGAATAAAGATAACCGATCAGAATGCCGCCGAGAATGCCGAAAGGATCGATATAGGATGGACCGTGGAACGTCAGCTGATGGAGGGCGACATCGTGTTATTCAACAGGCAGCCGTCCTTGCACAGGATGTCCATGATGGGCCATACCGTCCGCATACTCCCAGGCCAGACATTCAGATTCAATCTTGCAGTTTGCACCCCGTACAACGCAGACTTCGATGGGGATGAGATGAACCTTCACGTTATACAGAAGGAGGAGGCAAGAGCCGAGGCAAGGATCATAATGAAGGTTCAGGAGCAGATAATGAGTCCGAGATTTGGAGGCCCCATAATAGGTGGAATCCATGACCATGTAACGGCTCTGTTCCTGCTGACGCACAACAATCCAAGATACACGCATGAGGAAATGGTGCACATAATGGCTTATCTCGAACCTGATCTTTTGCCTGATGCAAAGATAGAAAATGGCGTGAAATACTATTACGGACGCGATATATTCTCAACGATTCTTCCGAAGGGTCTGAATGTGAGATTCAGGAGCAAGCTGTGCTCCGGTTCATCTGAGAAGTGCGAATTTGAGGATGATCCTGCAGACACATATGTTGAAATCGTCGACGGAAAACTTATTCATGGAACCATTGACGAGGCTGCGGTTTCTCCATTTTCTGGCGCCATAATAGACAAGATATTCAGGAAATTTGGATCCCAGGAAGCCGCCAGGTTCATTGACAGAATGACGCGTCTTGCTGTCGGTTTCATAACCTATCGCGGCTTCTCCACAGGTATAAGCGATTACGATATACCTGAGAGTGCGGTGGCCAGGATAGAGGAACTTGTGGTACAGGCCGAGGAGCGCATAAACAAGCTCATAGAGACGTTCAAGCGCGGTGAGCTTCAGCCAGCTCCAGGCAGATCGGTCGAGGATACCCTGGAGATGGAAATACTGTCGGAAGCAGGTGTCGTCAGAGATGAATCAGGTAAGATAGCCAGTTCATATTTAGGTCTGAAGGTACCGTCCGTTATAATGGCAAGATCTGGAGCGAGGGCTACGATGCTGAACATATCCGAAGTTGCAGGTATAGTCGGCCAGCAGTCTGTGAGAGGCGGAAGACTTAACAGAGGCTATTATAACAGAACTCTGCCGCATTTCAAACGCGGTGATATAGGCGCAGATGCCAGAGGGTTCGTAAGGTCTTCGTACATGACCGGCCTTAATCCCACGGAATACTTCTTCCACAGTATTGGAGGGCGTGAAGGTCTGGTGGATACGGCTGTCAGAACGTCGAGAAGTGGTTACATGCAGAGGAGGCTGATCAACGCTTTTGAGGATCTCAAGGTTGACGATTCAAGGGAGGTCAAGGATACTGTCGGTTCTCTTATACAGATCAGGTATGGTGAGGATGGAATAGATCCGACCAGAAGCGCCAGAGGAAAGGCGGTAGATATGAATTACATCCTCTTTGATGAGGGGAGGAGGTGATCCAATTGGCATCACTCTTATGGCGTGACACATCAAAGAACATCGTCGCCATATCGGAAAAGGTTCCAGTGAACTACGCCGTTGACTTTGACGTCCCTGCTGGCATTGAGGATGGTTACATAACCATAAACCGGAAGAATTTCTCATATCATGTTGTGATCTCAGGGGTCAGATCCTACTCTCCGGATGTCGAGGCAATTGCGAAGAAGAAGAATGGCCTGAAATCTATAATAACCATAGAGAAGATAGAAAAGATTGAACCGATATCAGTAATGGAGTTCCAGTCAAATGGAAAGACTCTCGATACAGTTGCCGGCTTCGAAATAGGGGAGAGACAGCTGACGGAAATAAAGGAAAAGTACGGTGAAAGTTTATCGGAGGATGTTCAGGCAGTTATAAACGATACAAAGGCGCTTGGATTCAGCCTTCCAGAATCAGTGGCTGAAGAGATCGCCAGGCACAGATCTGAATGGGGAGAAAAAGCATACAAGAACATACTCAAGAGGATAGGTGAGGAGATAGACAACGAATTGATCGATCCATACGAAGCGGTCGGAATAATCGCGGCGCAGAGCATAGGAGAGCCAGGCACGCAGATGACAATGAGAACCTTCCACTTCGCGGGAGTCAGGGAGATGAACGTCACGCTGGGTCTTCCCAGGCTGATCGAGATAGTTGATGCGAGGCGCATTCCAAGCACGCCGTCCATGACGATATACCTCAAGCCAGAATACGAGACGAATGATGAGGTGGTAATGGATGTCGTTAAGAGGCTTGAGAACACCAGCATAAGCGATGTGGCGGACATAATAACGGATATAGGAGAGCTTACCGTCACTGTGAAGCCAGATCCTAGAAAAACAAAGGACAGGCTCATAGAGATGGAAGACATAATGAATGCCATCAACAGGATCAAGGGAATAACCGTCATGGAGGATTCCAACCAGATAATAATAAAACCACAGCAGGAATCCTTCAAAAAACTATATCTGCTGCAGGAACAGATTAAGGGCCTTACGATAAAGGGAATAAACGGTATAAAGAGGGCAATTGCAAGGGTTGAGGGCAAGGAACATAGATGGGTCATTTACACGCAGGGTTCGAATCTGAAGGATGTGCTGGAGGTAGACGAGGTAGATCCAACTCGCACGTACACAAACGATATAGTGGAGATCGCCAACGTCCTCGGGATAGAGGCCGCAAGGAATGCCATACTCAACGAGGCTCTGAGGACTCTGCAGGAGCAGGGTCTTAATGTGGACGTCAGGCATCTGATGCTTGTTGCAGATATGATGACATTCAGCGGTACCGTGCGTGCGGTGGGTAGAACCGGTATATCTGGAAGAAAGAGCAGCGTACTTGCAAGGGCGGCCTTCGAAATAACTACAAAGCATCTTCTCAGGGCTGGTATAATGGGTGAGGTTGACAAACTGGCAGGTGTTGCTGAGAACATTATCGTAGGTCAGCCAATAACACTAGGAACCGGTGCTGTCGATATAATTTATAAAGGTTATCCGAAAACGAAGAAGTGAGGAATAGAGATGAATGAGATAACTGTTGATAATGAGACCATGGCTCATATAGCCATATTCGAAAAGATTGCAAGAATTGAGCTGATGGAGTGTGTCGAGAACGAGGATATGATCCTCTTCGTTGTGGGCGAGCGCAAGATGGCGGAGATGTTCAAGAAGAACAAGGACGTCATCTCGCAGCTGAAGGAAAAGATCAACAAGCACATCCTCGTGGCTGAGATCTCAAGGGATCTTTTGACATTTGTTAGGAACATATTCTTCAGATACGGCGTAAATGAAATTCAGATTTCATGGAAGAACAACAGGACCGACATAGTTGTGGGTGTCAAGCCAGAGGAAATAGGCAAGGTAATAGGGAAGGAAGGCAAGAATATAAAGCTCTTCAAGGATGCTGTGTCAAGGTACTTCAACGTCAACAGCATAAGCGTAAAGCAGTAGTTGGAAAATTTTCCAGAAAACTTGGAATTTTCCACAAATATTTAAATTTGTATTTGTAATTAGCAATCCATATGCTCTATCGGCATGGCCATGCTGCGCATGCATTGCCATAGACCAGGTGAACATTGAAAGAATGGTGAAGTATGGGCGACGAAGATGTTGACGATGGTATCAAAAATTTCGAGAATAACGAAGAGAATGAGGAATCGATAGGGCGCGTTATACTCCCCAATAAGAAGAAGGGGGAGATGTTCGGTATAGTGGAGAAGATGGAGGGCGCTTCAAGGCTTTCCGTCATGTGTGAGGATGGGTATACCAGAAATGCCAGGATACCGGGCAGAATGCGCAAGCGTATGTGGATAAGGGAAAAGGATCTGGTTATAGTTAAACCTTGGGAATTTCAGCCTGAGAAGGCTGATGTCGTCTACCGCTACACGAAGACTCAGGCTAGTTATCTCAGCAGGAATCACATGCTGCCTGAGGTGATCGATATATTCAAGTGAGGTGGTTAAGGATAGATGACTCAGCTCTCAAACAGCTCATAAAAAACGATGAATTTGCATTTAGATCCAACCTTGATAGAAAGACGCTTGATCTTGTTTTTGACAAGCGTACCCTTGAAGCATTGAAATACGTTTTTTCAAGATACAGCATCGATTATCTAGATTTTCCAATTTCCTCCGGCAAGGAGTCCGTCGTCTTCAGAGCGGTCTCCGGCAGAAAGTTCGTGGCAGTGAAGATATTCAAGATGTCAACGCTGAAGTTCATGAACATAAGAAAATACATTGAGGGCGATCAGCGATTTGCAAAGATAAGGATCGATAGAAACGATATAATACCCGTATGGGTAAGAAAAGAGTACACAAACTTGATGGCCTTGGAAAATGCGGGGGTACCAGCACCGAAACCGATAGGGTTCTTCAAGAACATCCTAGTTATGTCCTATATAGGAACAAAGTCAGGTCCAGCTCCACAGATAAGGGATATCGAAATAAACGACGTAATATATGAAGAGGTTCTCGATGGCATGCGCCGCATGTACAGAAACAGGATAGTGCACTCGGATCTAAGCGAATACAACATGCTTTACCACAGAAAAGTCTATTTCATAGATCTGGCGCAGGCAGTGGATATAGATCACCCAATGGCCTCCGAATTTCTTGAAAGGGATATAATCAATGTCAGCAATTTTTTCTCGAAACATGGGATAGCGACAAGCCCAGAATCCATAGAAAAATACATAAAAGTAAAGTAGCGGGGGATGGATTTGAACCATCGATCTACGGGTTATGAGCCCATCGGGATTTCCTGACTACCCCACCCCGCTTTTGAATGCAGTATCGGCCTGAAACGTGGCTGTAAGGGTTTATGGCATCTGGCTTAATCAACCTTTCGCTGGAATAGGGAGTTCTCGTATTTTTCAACGGTCATCCAAAGCTCTCCTCTATCCTCTTGAATCTCAGCTCTCTGGCCTTCCTTTCCAGGAATTCATACACTGTCCTGTGTTTTTTCCCATTTATGATCATATTGATGGCCTCCTCCGCATAGGTAACTGCCAGATAGTCTCCTATGATGGAAACGGTATCCCCATATACTGATATGAACGATCCCGTGAGCTCCTCTATTATCGTGCGGGTTTTTCCACCTGTACCTATGACTCTTGCCTTGATCTGCGCGATCCTGCTTGAACCAGGTTTCGCGAATTCTCTTAGCGATATTATAACCAGCTGCATGCCCTCTTCAAAGAGAAGCATCGCCTTCTCCGGGTTGAATCCACGGCCTATAGCCTGAACCACATTTTTTGCGGTATTAGATTTTATAGCATCGCCCATCTGGTCTATAGATACCTCTCCCTCATCGCTGTCTATGGTGAGCTTTACCTCGCCGTTCTTCTCTATCTCCTTTTTTGTTGAACCGTCCCTCCCGATGACCACGCTTATTCTGTCTTTCGGAACTCTGACGGTATCGAAATACAATCTATCATCACCAGTGGACAATTATTGTGTTCTGGCATATCAACGTTATCCTTCAGGCCGGATCCTATGCTGTATGATCAGCGCAGATATTCCTTGCCTATAGATTCCCTCGCCACAATAAGCTTCATTATTTCGCGTGATCCCTCGGCAAGCATGAACGATCTTATCCCGCGGAGGGCCCATTCTTCTGGGCAGTCCTTGGAGTATCCATAAGCCCCCTGCCACTGCATTGCATCGTTTATGGCATCGAATCCCCAGGTAGTTGATATGAGCTTGGCCATGGCTATGTTCTTGCTCACATAGAATCTGCTGTATCTCCCATATCTCTGTTCCTGATCGTAGATCCAGAGCGATCTGTATGCGAAATTCAGCGCAGCCTCCATCTTTGCAACGTCGTCTGCAACCTGGAACTGGAGTCCTTCGTAGGTGGCTATCTCGCGGCCGAATGCCTTCCTCTGCTTCATGTAATTTATTCCGTTTTCGATGGATTTCAGGGCAGTTCCTGCGGAGATTACGGATATGAGCCCTCTTGCGAATTCAAAACCTTCATGCACTATGTTGAAGCCGCGGTTCTCTTCTCCAATTATGTATTTGGCAGGTACATGAAGATCGTTGAATCTCAGCACACCCCATGATGATCCCTCTCTTCCCATCTCCTCGAGGTAGGATATCTCTATATCATCGGAATAGGGTACGTAGAGTAGCGATATACCTTTCGATCCAGCACCCTCCTTTGTCTTCACTACCGTCACGAAGCCGCCACCGTGCTCCTTCACATCCCTTACCAGGCTTATGAAGGATTTCTCGCCATTGACTATGTATTCGTCGCCGATCCTCTTCGCAGTGGTATCTATACCTGCGACATCCGATCCATGTCCGGATTCTGTTGAGGCGATAGCCGTGATCCATTGACCCTTCGCTACCTTCCGCAGAACATCTCCGAATACTTCCTCCTTTCCATACTTCGAGATAAGATACGACCATGCGTTGTCCACAAGGAACAGAACAGGTATAGATGCAGTCGGATCGCTTCTAGCAATCTGCTCCGCAACTATGCCGGTTGAAACGGCGTCAGCCCCCATCCCTCCGAACTTCTCAGGAACGGTCATGCCGAGATAGCCCATCCTTGCCATCTCGCTGTAAACCTCCTCTGGGATCCTCCTCTGACTGCGCATCTTCGCTATGGATGGTGCTATGACCGACTCAGAGAATTTTCTTGCAGTTTCCATCAGCAGTTTCTGATCTTCGCTAAATTCAAAATCCATGATGTTAAAGCACAATGCCGATTAAATTTTTTTCCAGTGGGCATTCATATATCAAGCATAATTATAATATACATAAGAGCAATCGAAGAATATGGAGAGTTTATATCATTCGGTACCGGTGGGTCCAAAGCCACCAGAAGAGATCTATACAATTATAGAGATCCCGAGAGGAAGCAGGGTAAAATATGAGATAGCCAAGGAATTCCCAGGAATGCTAGTTGATCGGGTTCTCTATTCATCTGTTGTGTATCCCGTGGACTATGGCCTGATTCCCAGAACCCTGTACTACGACGGCGATCCTATGGATGTCATGGTTTTGATATCGCAGCCAACATTCCCGGGTGCCATCATGAAGGTCAGGCCTATTGGTATGATGAAGATGCTGGATCAGGGCGAGACAGATAATAAGATACTGGCGGTCTTCGACAAGGATCCGAACGTGAACAATATAAAGGACATCAAGGAGGTCAATGCACACCTGCTTGATGAGATCGCCAATTTCTTCTCTACGTATAAGCTTCTCGAGAAGAAGGAGACCAAGGTTCTGGGCTGGGAAGGAAAGGACGCGGCGCTGAAGGAAATACAGGTATCAATAAAGATGTACGAGGAGAAGTACGGGAAGAAGGATTAGGTGTTGGGCATGGCATGGATAAAGATCCGTGTCGGATCCGGTGTCCTGATGATCGACGATGAATTGAGCGAAACGATGCGAAACAGATACCTTGTCCTGCGCACCAGAATGGAAAACGGGCCATGTCAGGATGGCATGTGTCAGATAATAAGGCAGATAGACGCATCACTAGAGGATCAGGTTCCGGACAACATGCTCTTCTTTGGTGATCAGCAGATACGCATAGCCATGGACACCCAGACATATCGTTCGATAAATAAGGGCAGGGAAAGCCTGAAGATCAAGCCTGCTCGTGCCGGTATACAGGTATCTGGTTTCACTTACGTAACCTGATACATATATGAATACAGAGAATCTATTTACCTCTGAAAATAATTTACCAATGTGCCTGATCCATGTTATGACAAGTTGCAAAGAATACGTATCCTCATAACGCTTAAGAGATACGCGGAAGCAATCAGGATCATAGACGCAATTCTAACGGAGAAAGAGGATCAGGTTCTGTTCTACTATAAGATGTCCCTACTTTACCAATCTGGAAGATTCGATGAACTAAGAAAGACGGCGGATTACGCCGTTTCCCGTTTTCCTGAGAGTCTGTCGATGAGGATATGGCATCTCATCAGCGACATCAAGATCGGCGATGTGCTGGCAGCTGCGGATCTGATGCCATCAATAGATCGCATAGCCTCTTCTGATAAGAAGGACGACAGGGTTAGATTCCCAGATTCGCTCGCTGAGAGATTCTACGGTTCTGTGAGATTTCTGAAAGAAATGTACGGAAAATCTGTGATGACATGGGAAATGAGCGATCTGATCAGGAAGATGGCTGATGACAGGGTTCCGCAGGAAATAATCGAAGGCCTATACACATCCCACTTCGATCACCTGGACAGAAATCTAAAGGATCTGAACGGAAACAGTAGATCCTTTTACCTACTATCCAAGGGGCGTATAGGCGATGCCCTGCTGGATATGCTTCGCAACGGTCAAGCCGAAATATACAGGAAATTTATGCTGGATAAATTCACGGAATTCTACAAGCAGACCGAATCTCAGAGGGATCCCTTCATAATGGCCGTTCACTACCACATCGCACGGCTGAAGGATAGAAGCATTCGGGCCTTGAATGACGCAACTAGCATTGATTATATGGAAAAGGGTATTGCAAGGATGATCATTGAGTCTGAGAATAACGTGTTAACTTCTTCAGAGATTCCACAAACGGTTCAGGCGTTACGCTGATTATGTGCCTGAGATCCTCATCCTTGCCGGCAAATCTGTAAAGCGCAAATGCGTTCAGAAGCACTGGAAGCATGGATTTCAGCGATCCGTGGAGATGATCCTCCTCGATTATTCTATACCTTGAAGACACTATGCCGTCATAGTTCTCGCTGCGTATATTGCCGAATATGGAATAACATGCATCATAGTATTCGATATTTGTCGGAGGTTTTGGCATCTTATCGAAGTACATTCTGAATTCCTCAATATTATCTGTGAACAGGTACATTAACGCCCTGTGGAACGATGCATTCACTATCTCATATGGAATGTTCATATGGTATGCTGCCTGATCAGCCTTTTCCATATACTTCATGGCAAGATCGCTATTTCCCTTCAGATAGAAATAGTAAGAGAGTGCTATGTAGAATGTGCTGGCATAATCATCTCTGTACACATTTTTCTCTATCTCCTGTTCCGATACCTCTGATCCGCCATCTGCAATGCTGGATATCATCTGCGTGAATATCCTGGCCATAGAGGACTGTTCTTCATTTGCACCCTCTTCAGCCGCGAGCATGGCATACTTTCTTGCCAGTTTGAAATCCAGAAGACCTGTGTAATAGAGTGCAAGGAACCTGTGTATGTGGTAGGCAACACGCTTTTCTCCGGTGACGTCCAGTATCCTCAGCATAAGCGGTATGTATCCCTCAGCATATTCCTGATGGCCGATTACGTAGTATATCTCGGAGAGATTGTACACGGCGTAGAGCCTGGATATCAGATCCCCCGTGGTGTAGGTATGTTCGATCAGCTCCTTGAGGGTACTTATTGCATGATCATACTTGCCCGTATACACATCTATGAGGGATATGTTGTTGAGGTTCCTTGCGACCTCGGAGTAGTTGCCTATGGCCCTGTTTATCTCCAGGGCCTCACCATATTTCCTCAGGGCATCATCGTATCTGTACTCCGCCATGTCTATACCGCCGAGCAGGTTCAGGGCTCCTGCCTCCATATCCTTCAGGCCCATCTTCCTCGACCTGATCAGAACATCCTGGAGAAGATCCGTTGCGGCATCGTAATCTCCTCTTCTGTAAAGTATGGACGCCTTCTTATATTTGAGCGATATCTCGCCCCTCTCATCATTGAGCTTTCCAGAGAGACTATCAAGTAGCTCGCTGGCTCTATCATATTCACCTTTCGATATGAGAATACTAGATACATCCATAACCACGGTGAGGCTGTCGTGATCGTATGCATTGTAGCATTCTAGCGCTCTTTCCAGCTCCCCCTTTCTGTAATAGGCATGGCAGAGAACGTATGCTGCCGGTGATTTGCTGTCTTTTCCAAAGACGAACTCCAGATCCTCTATTGCCTCATCTATAGAACCGTACATATCCACTATCTTTTCTCCAGCCTGCTCTATGATCTCCATTATGTCGTTCAGGCGTCCTCCCTGTCTCAATATATGTATCTTCTGGGCTTCATTCAGAGATCTGAAAAAATCTGTCTCATACATTCTCTGTATTATGTATTCTTTCTCTGATTCTGATATATTTCGTATCACAGTCTGCTTGATCTTATCATTGTCGTATCTCACAACACCATTGACGAATCTTATCACACCAGACGCCTCAAGGCTCTTCATCATCTCGAGCAGATCGGACTTAGGCTTGGTTAGAAGTGAAGAGAGATCCTCCAGAGTGAGATCCCTTCCAACTAAAGCCATTATCTGTATCATCGTCCTCTGAAGTTCCGTCAGATTCTTGAGAACGCGTTCGTAGTAGATCTCAGTGGTGGGTGGAACAGGAAAATAGCGGAAGGACACCTCATTTATTTCGTTTTTTTCGTTTATCAGGCCAAGGTCTTTATAATACCTCAGAGCATAGCGAAAATTATCCATATTGAAGTTTGTTATTCTGGCGATCTCCTTTACAAAGTTCTCCGGTAGCTTGTAACCCATCTTCTTTGTCAAAAATACTATATCATCGAGGCTGGGTTTTTCTATCTTCAGTATATTTATGTAATCCTCACACGCTATGAAATTTATGAATCTATCGTAATCTTCAACATCATCTGTACTGTACGTTCCTATGAAGGTCATGTTCCTGTTCCGCGTTGATCTGCACATATAGAGCAGTATGTTCTTCGATTCTATTGTGAGCCTCTCCATTCCGTATACCACAACCACGATCCTTTTCCTGTTGTTCTTGACAAATTCGTCAAATTCCTTTATTATTTCATTTCTGTCTCTACTCTCAGTTTTGGATGTGAGTTTATCCATTATTGCGTTTACGGTCTGATTCCTGTAAAGCTCGCCTATTGGAGGAGCAGCCTCGGAGACAACAAAGTAATCGAGTTTCTCCAGAGATTTCAGCAGTATCTCCAGAATGTCCTTTTTTCCTATGAAGTTATCCCCAACTAGCACATATGAAGATGATCCTTTCTGAATGCTTGATATTATAAAATCAGGGATCTCCTTGAGTGAGAGCACCTTCTCCATACTGCAACATCCACCAATGTGAATTAAAACTTTCTTCCATAAATCAAGATTTCATTTCATATTTAGGCTTATTCTCTTTCCAGAATATGTTGTTCGGTAAATTCCGAACTCCGGATTATCCTTGAGCTGTTCTATGCTGAATACTGGCCCCTGTTTGCAGACCTGTAGGCCGCCCACTGAACACGAATCGCATATCCCGATGCCGCATTTCATTGTTCTTTCAAGGGAGAATTCAGCGTTGACATGTCTGTCCCTGAGTTTCAGCATAACCCTGTAAAGCATCTGCTCAGGCCCGCACACATATATCTTCCTGTACACGGACAGATCCATGCGATCCAGGAGATCGTGGGGGAAACCATGGAAACCGGCGCTGCCATCATCCGTCGCAAGGAACAGTCTGCTATCAGGAAAACGGTCTGCGAATATGATCTCATCACGGGTTTTCGCAGAGATTATGGCATCCGTCTCTGAATCTGCTATGGGAAGAAGCGATGCAATTCCGGAACCACCGCCTATTAGAAGTTTCCTGCCAGACTCGACCTGGAACCCGTTTCCATATGGACCACGTATGAAGAACTCATTTCCTGGCTGAAGTTCTATCATCGCCTGAGACACCTTTCCATAAGCCTTCACGGTTATACCTTTCAGAGAACCTATGTATGAGAGAGACATCGGTATTTCACCGAGTCCAGGCAGCCATACCATCACAAACTGTCCTGCCGAAATCTTCTGATCCCATCTGAAGAACAAGGTTCTTACGTTCTTCGCCTCGTCTTTTACCCTTTCCACGGTGATTCTGTTCATCTTATCGCTACCCCCACCATATCGGATATTCTACCAAAGCCCTCGTCATCCATGAACGTGTTCATCTGCGATATTATATCCCTGAATATTCCTTTGCCCTTAGTGTAAAGTGCTGTGCCGATCTGCACAGCCGAAGCACCTGCCATTATATATTCGACTGCATCTTCGAAGCTGGCTATACCTCCAACGCCTATTATCTCCTTTCCAGTTTCCTTCTTGACTTCATACACATATCTGATTCCCACAGGCTTTATGGCTGGTCCGGATAACCCACCGTAGACATTCGTCAGAACAGGCGATCTTGCCCTTATATCGATCTTCATGGCCTTTACAGTATTTATGAGCACATACGCATCAGCCTTCTCTGCGGCCTTAGCAATATCCAGTATGTTTGATACGTTCGGACTGAGCTTTGCAAACACGGGGATCTTCAACTTTGATTTGATCTCATTAACTATATCTTCGACTAGGTCAGGATCGGATCCGACCTCAAGACCAAAACCTTTAACATGCGGGCAGCTGAGGTTGAGTTCAACAGCATCACAACCGTACTCCTGCATTTTCAATCCAAGGGATGTGAAGCCATCCGCATCTGATGCAAATACGCTTCCTATCACGGGCTTCCCTGCTTGTTTTGCTATTCTGATCTCTTCAGCAAAATTGTCTATACCCGGATTTGATAGACCCACCGCATTGATCAGGCTGTCTCCATATTCCACTATTATGGGCGAGGAATAGCCATCCCTCTCCTCATTTCCTATCGATTTAGTTACAACAGCCGCGGCGCCATTTTTCATCACATCTAGCATGGTATATCCATTTTCATCAAGTATACCAGATGCCAGCATGAGGGGGTTTTCAAGCCTGATGCCCGCTATGGAGGTGGATAGATCTGCCATCAAGAGGTTACGTTATACCAATATGTAAATGCTTTTCTGATACGCTTCGAAGAGTAGAGAAATTCATGATATGATTGCGCATTCTGATAGCTATTTCAAAATCAAAATCAATTAAAGTTAAGACAAATATTTAGATATCAATATTTTAATAGAAAACTATATTTCCTGGGATGTGATAACGGAGATCGAAATATGCCTAAATTCTCACGATCTGCTGTATTGTCAATATTGCTGATACTTGCGGTTACGTTTACCATGAGGATGACCACGAACATGCTGATGACATCAATACCAGTACTTGCAAAGTTCACGCTGTTGGCGTCCACATTCCTCACGGCGTTGCCTGTAGTGATGTACGCAGTGACCGGTCTGCTGGCAAACCTGTTCCTCAACGGGAGGATACGGGCTTCAAGAATAGCCGTATCGATAGCGGCATCGCTTTTCGTTATGGCGCTTTCTCTTCCGCTGTTCTATCTAGCGCAGAATATATGGGAGGTTGCCGCGATAGCTGCTGTGGATGGTCTATCGATGGGCCTCGTCCCGCCGCTATTACTCACGATGATCTCACTTGCATACGAGGATATAAGGGATAACGTTCTTGGCTTTTATACCTCTGCTCTCTCCATAAGCCTGATCGCAGGTACCTTCATGCAGGGATTTCTACTCTCTTCGATATCGGTTTCAGTGCGTGATCTCTTTCTCTACTTCTTCCCGGTTCCCCTCATATCGGCCTTGCTTATGCTGATACTGGCAGCGAAGATCAAGATCGATGATGGGAGCCAGAGGAGAAATATATCAACATCGACCATAATAAGAACTATACCCAGATTGTTCAGGAATCGCGGATTCAATTTCGGGTTCTATGGCAATCTGACCTACTCTTTCCCCTTTGTTATAATTATGACCTATGGCAGCCTCATAGCGAAATACTATTCCGGTCTATCGCCAGCCATGTTCTTTTATGCTTTGACATCGTTTTTCTTTGTATCCATGATCACGAGGCTTTCCATGTCATTCCACCCGCCTGAAAACCGCTACAGGCTCATGTTCGTATCGCTGGCCTTCACCATCGTGGGTTTTGTTGCTCTGACACTGAGCCGCAATCCATACGAATTCGTCATCTCAATGATTCTGCTTGGATTCCCTCACGGTTCCATCTATCCAATAGCGACAATGAGCGTGTCCTCATCGGTGCAGAAATCAGAAATATCAATAGCATTTGCCACATTCAACATAATATTCAACATACTTAATCTTGCACTCCCTGCTGCATTCGGCTACATAGCCCAGATCGCAACGATCCGCATCGCTATGTTGGTCATGATAGCACCGATGGCTTACATCTCCTACGAATCCATAAGAAACGGGATCGCCATAAGGAGACAGCGATCGGCGATCACAGCCGATTGATCCTTCAAAGCAAGATGCATTGGGATTCATATATGAACAGTTTTTTATAAGGTTTGTCTATCATTGTATATGAAAACATCTGACATCTCCGGCTTCTATAAACTGTCCGTGGATGAACGTCTCCAGTTTGTGAAGGAATTTTCTGATCTGACAGAAGAAGAGGTTTCCATTCTAAAGAAGAACGGATCGCTGCCCATTGAAAAGGCCGACAAGATCATTGAGAACGTTATAACAACCATAGAGCTGCCCATGGGGATAGCTGTAAACTTCAGGATAAATGATCGGGACTATCTGATTCCGATGGCGATAGAGGAGCCGTCAGTGGTTGCCGCTGCATCAAATGCCGCAAAGGTGGCGAGGAAGAAGGGTGGTTTCAAGGCCTTCGCTACTGATCCGTTGATGATTGGAGAAATACAGGTTTTAGATGTTCCGACGCCATATAGAGCAAAGATAGAACTGCTTGAGGAGAAGCAGAAGATAATAGAGATGGCGAATACAAGGAGCAGAACTCTGTCATCCATGAATGCTGGGGCAAAAGACATCGAGGTTGAGATCTTCGAGAATCCATACAGGATGATGATAGTTCACCTTATAGTTGATGTGAGGGATGCCATGGGTGCAAACGTGATAAATAGCATGTGCGAATACATAGCACCGGAAATCGAAAGGATAACAGGCGGCCGCGTCAATTTGAGGATACTGAGCAATCTGACCAGAAACAGAATAGCATACGCTTCTGCGGTTTTTTCCAAGGACATAATCGGAGAGAAGGCGGTTAACACCATAATAGATGCATATCACATGGCCGCCATTGATATATACAGGGCGGCTACCAACAACAAGGGAATAATGAATGGAGTGGACGCAGTCCTCATGGCAACCATGAACGACTGGAGATCTGCCGAGGCAAACGCGCATTCCTATGCAGCACTATATGGCTATGGGCCATTGGCAAGATATGAAAAAGACGAGAATGGTGATCTCGTTGGAACGATCGAGATCCCGATTGCGGTCGGCACGGTTGGAGGCACAACGAGAAGCATCGACAAGGCAAGGATAGCAATGAAGATCCTCGGGGTTAAGGATTCAAGGGAATTTGCCGGTGTGCTTGCTGCTGTCGGTCTAGCCCAGAACTTTGCCGCATTGAGGGCACTTGCGACAGAAGGTATACAGAGAGGGCATATGGAACTGCATTCCAGAAACATTGCAATGTCCGTCGGAGCAGTTGGGGACGAGATCGATCGTGTCGTGGCTAGGATGCTTGAGGAAAAGGACATATCTATGACGAATGCGAAAAAGATACTAGATGAGATAAGGAAAAAATAGATCACGTATTGCGCACATACAAGTCAGAAGTGGCTAGAAAGCTTAAGGCCGCATCAGGCGATCTTCGGTGTAGATCTTGCAGATGACATCGCATTGTTCCGATGATCTGCCAGCATAATGTATAAATTTAGATAATCCCTATGGAAATTGATGAATATACTTCTTCTTCTTGGAGCCCTCTCGTCTATTCTAATACTAATCGTCCTGATACTGTATTTCGAACTCCAATCGCTCCGGAAGAGGCTCCTAGCAAAGGAATCCCAGATCCAGGAAACGCTGCAAAGAGCTAACTCCACGTTCAGCGAAGCCATGGCGATGAGGGAAGAAGCACAGAGGATGAAGGAGGATCTGGAACGACGGATAGACGAAGCGCGGAGGGAATCCGTTCAGAAGAGCAAAGAGGTTGTCGCTGGAAAGGTCACGGAACAGCTGGCACCATTTTTTCCAAATTTCAAGTACAATCCAAGGGATGTGAGGTTCATAGGCACGCCAATAGATCTGGTTGTATTCAATGGGCTTGATTCAGGGAAGGTGGAATCAATAGTGTTCATGGAGATAAAGACTGGAAACTCGAGGATGACGGAGAGGGAAAAGAGCGTCAAGGAGGCCATAGATGCTTCGCGGGTATCGTTTGAGATATTGAGAATAGACTCTACCTTAGATCAGGTGGAATGAAATATGCAATTTCAGCTAAGCATCTGCCTGCAATCGCATTCTATGGATCTTCAATGAGGCCTCATCCACCATCTCATTCCCCAATCTTTCTCCACCAATATGGGTACTGGTTCAATATCTCTAGATTTGGATAAACGGCGGCGATCTTATCCTTTAAAACTGCATGTTCTATTACAGCCTCGATATATTCTCCGGCCTTCATGTCGTAATCTTTTACAAGTTCCTGGGGTATCTCCAGACCTATGTGGTCATAACCCCGACTGTCCTTGAAGGTCACCGTGCGGCAGATGGCCTTCTCATCTATGCTGTGGGTCGGTAATTTTAGATGGGGATCGAACACCTTGACTAGATGTACGAGCAGATATTCATCACCGTTTCCGCGTAGATTGGCATAGCTCACAGTCTCCGCAGGTATTCTTACAATGATCTTGCCGTTTTCGTCCCTGAGCATTTCAACAAATCGTTCAGGCATTGATAATAAAATTTGTGGCATTATAAAAAGTTAACTGTAAATTTTTTACGATTTTTTTCGGTTAAATCGAATCTGTATATAGCAATAATGGCATTTACATTCAAAAGACAGATGTCAATTTTGATCGGACCGCATGATACCTTATGTTGGATGCCTTCGAAAATGGCTCTTGGATTTTCTTGTTAAATATTGTCCAAAATTATTAATGGCCCTCTAGATCTGCAGGCGATATGGTGTTGATGAGATTTCTGACATGCTTCAGGCCAAGATATTTCCTTATATATGGTGAGGAATCTGTATATTTGTACGTGGTCATGAAATCGCTGTCAAAAGATTGCCTCAGCATCTCAAGTCTTTCATTGAATACCTTTCCAAGCTTTAGGGCCATGTTTGCATCGATCTCTGGTCTGAGAAATATCTGTATTGGATTCGTTCTGTACGTCTGGCCTCTTACATAAACCCCATCGGCATCAAAGACATCGCGAACTGAATAGAGTCCGGCCCTCCCATCCCATCTTCCACTGTCGATTGTCCTGACGAACAGCGGATTATTCATTATTCTGGAATACATCCACTCGTTTACAAGAAAGCGATCAATCCTATATCCCCTGCCGTCGTAATCCTTGGAATTGACTAGCAAGACCTCATTTTCTCCGGAATTCATTAGAAGGTCTTCATAGTGAAGATAGAATTCTGCGTCGAAGTTGCCTTCCCTGCGGTGCGATCTGACGTAATCGTCGAAACCTGCACCAGCCCTGTAACCGTTCGATCTCTTCAATGAATACGTAATACTCCTCTCATATGATCCTATCTTTCTTGCCTTGAAATTTATATAATCATTATTACCCATAATCTTGGAAAAATGGAATATGCCCACGTTCATGCCTGTATGGTAGAATATCCGCCTCTCAAATAATATGGCTTCCTTGATGGTGTAAGAACTCAATATCATCCCTCTTGCGAAGTTCGATCCAGCTTCTGAGAATATGAAATTTGTTGGCAATATGTATATCATATTCTCTATGCCATTCCTTAGATCGTTTGCTAGAGCTATCTGGTATAGATCCTGAAGCCCAGAATTTTCAGAATCGAAATATCTCATCAATCTTTCAATCTTCCTTTTGACGATATAACCTATATAGAGGTAGGGCGGATTTGTTATGTGAAAAGGTGGAAAATCGGATTCTATTTTGGGATAATTGGCAATTGAGTCGTTTTTCCTTATATTTCTTAACGCAACATTTTCAGGTATACCATATTCTTTTAATCTGTTTACAACTCTTTCTATCATTTCTTCCTGTATATCGAACATGTAGATGTGTTTCGAGAAGAATGACACGCGATCTTTATATGGTATATAATTGAGCATTGGAAGGATAAGGTTCCCCTCACCGCAGAACAGATCCATCCACGCATAGTGATATAATTTATCAGATATCATTGGATAAATGTATCTCTGAAATATCTCTTCCGGTGTAAGATGAACTCCGAGATCGCGTCTTCTGTTGACATCTTCATGATCACTTTTCATCTGGCGATCGGTTATGTCCATCACGTTATTATTAAATTTTCTTACTGAGCTAAGTTTTCCGGTGGAAGCATGAGTAAAATTACGAAGTACGTTGATGCGCCTGCAGCGTTGATGAATATGATAGTATCAGGATATGGGATGCCAGGTTCCATCGATCTTACAGCCTGCTGATTCACGAGTAGCGTTACGTTATAGGTCTGTGGAGTCGTGGTGGCATTTGTGATCTCGATATAGTTTCCGGTGGAGTTTATGTAGGTTATGTTCTCCCATACATACGCGCTTCTGTTCAGTGGAGCTATGTCGTAAGCATACACAGGATCAGAGCTGGAATTCAATGTAAAATTCAGCGTTATCTTCTGCGTATATGGAGTTACGAAATATATGTAATAACTCGAATTGTTGACTTTTTCAATATAATCTGTTTTTAGTTCAGGTTTTACGGTCATTTTACCTGATACGCTGACAGAAGTGGATGAGGAAGAATGACCTGTGACTTCATAGGTCATAGCCGCAAACATTATTAAAACAGCTATGCTTATCGCAATGCTTGCCGTCTTTGAAAGCATATTCCTGAATTTAATATACATATAAAATGTTTTCCGATAATTAATTAACAAATAATTAATTGATTAAGTATTTATAAGAGTTTTCTATCCACGATTATGGTTCAGTACAAATGGGTTGCGCTCTCGAACACAACCATTGGAGTCCTTATGGCTTCGATTAACGGTACAATTCTTATGATCTCGTTGCCAGCCATATTCAGAGGTATAGACCTGAACCCATTCCTGCCTTCGTCGTTCCAGTATCTCCTCTGGATCCTGATGGGATACATGGTCGTCACCGCTGTCCTTCTTGTTACGGTTGGCAGGCTTTCTGATATATATGGCAGAGTTAGATTGTTCAATTTCGGGTTTGCCATATTTACTGCGGGTTCCATACTGCTGTTCCTTACTCCAGGTCATGGAACAACGGCTGCGCTGTATCTCATCGTCTTCAGAATGATACAGGCTATCGGTGCATCGTTCCTCTTTGCAAACTCAGCTGCGATAATAACAGACGCATTTCCATCAAACGAGAGGGGTAAGGCTATGGGCATAAACCAGATCGCAGCCCTGGCCGGATCGCTGATAGGTCTGATCGTGGGTGGAATACTGGCCACGATAAACTGGCGCTACGTCTTTCTTGTCAGCGTTCCTGTAGGTGCACTAGGTACAATATGGTCCTATCTGAAGCTCAAGGATCAGTCCGTCAGGAGAAAAGATGAAAGGATCGATCTGCCAGGTAACGTCACCTTTGCAGCTGGATTGACGCTTATACTGATAGGCATAACCTATGGTCTGATGCCGTATGGATCATCAAGCATGGGATGGGCAAATCCATGGGTCATGGCATCCATGATATCTGGGGCCGCCATGCTCATAGCTTTTCCGTTCATCGAACTTCATGTGGATCAGCCCATGTTTGACATGCATCTCTTCAAATACAGGGGCTTTACGTTCGGTAATTTCGCCGGATTCTTTCAGTCCATGGGAATGGGCGGGGTCATGTTCATGGTCATCATACTGCTGCAGGGTATATGGCTGCCTCTCCATGGATATTCCTATTCATCCGTCCCGTTCTGGGCAGGAATATACACGATACCCATGATGGCAGGCTTCGTAATATTTGGCCCTATAAGTGGTGCCCTATCGGATAGAATAGGCGCCAGGTTCCTGACAACTCTAGGAATGATCGTCGGTGCCGTGGCGTTCATACTTCTTACATTATTCCCGTACAACTTTAGCTATCCTCCATTCGCCGCAACACTGTTCATGATGGGATCAGGCATGGGACTATTTGGAGCTCCAAATATCACCGCAGTGATGAACTCACTTCCCCCTCACTACCGTGGCACAGGGTCAGGTATGAGATCTACGCTGCAAAATACTGGGCAGACTGCCAGTATGGGTATATTCTTCTCAATAGTACTCATCACTCTTACATCGTATCTCTCATCATCATTCAACACGGCTTTGGCTGCTGCTGGAGCATCTATTCTCATCCCTGTATTCGACAAGATACCTGCCACTTCAGCACTGTTCTCAGCTTTCCTTGGATATAACCCAATGGCGACCATACTCGGTCTTCTACCCTCTTCATTTTCTTCACTCATAAGCCCGGCATCACTTTCGATCCTTGAAGGTACGCATTGGTTCCCATTGGCGCTTGCTCCAGCATTCATGAAAGCTCTGCATGCATCGTTCTATGCCGGTGCAGGAATTCTTGTAATAGCTGCTCTACTGTCGGCATTCAGAGGAAAGAGATTCATCTACGGCGAAGACACAGAATTTAAGGAGAAGATCCAAGAAAAGACGGAAACCAAGGTATCAGCACAGGTTGAAGTAATGAGGGATGGAAAGAAATGATGGAAGAGGATTGCGAGACATTGATGGATATCTGGCATCATTTTGCCAGAGTTTATATACTTGGAAAGAAACGTATGGAGGATAGTCTCCAGATCATGCAGTTGAAGCCCATAGAGGTGCGAATACTCCACCACCTTTCCGAGGAAAATTCAAATGTGAACAGGCTTGCAGAGATGAACTTTGTCACTCCAGCATGGATAACGGGCGTGCTTGACGATCTTGAAAGCAGAGGTTTCATAGAAAGATCCAGGAACTCAGCAGACAGGAGGGTAGTAAACGTGGAAATCACAGAAAAGGGAAGGCAGGTTCTAACTGAGAGTCATCGCATATACATCAATTTCATCAGGGAATCGATCAGTTCTTTCAGCAGGGAAGAGATAGACGAGTTCACCAAGCTTCTGAAGAAGATCGAAGAGAGCCTTGATAAAAAAATAACAGAGGATGATAGATCTTTGTGAGCTACTCCTAAGCTAAAGCATCGGATCTTCCTTTCATCGAAGAGACATCT
>NZ_JAGDXM010000052.1 GCF_023256435.1 Thermoplasma sp.
TGCTATCTTATCTATTGTTCCGGAGGCCAGAACAATCGACATTGTCTTGGACATAAATATCGTAACGTAATTATTGGAAGATTAATAAAACTTTGTCAATAATTTATAACGATAATGGAAATTAATTATACGTCTAAATTTGAAAGATATACTATTTAATGTGTTATGAATATATACATAAATGTTCAAATTTCGTTAATACCTAACGGATTTTGAATCTTTGATGTAGCCAAGGCACAGACAGAGTTCAGAACCTGGATCAGCAGTTCATGAGGAAGTCGAGAAAGGAATTTGGTTGTGTGTCAACCTATAAATAGGTATTAAAAATATACCGCTATGCAGAGGGAGAGGATAGCAGAGAGTTCACTCCGCGTTATTTCTAAGGAAAAGAACTCAATCACTGTTGAGATGATAAATTACGACAACACGCTTCTCAGAACGCTTGTTGAGGAGATTCTGAAGGATGATCAGGTTGATGAAGCACGTTATTATATAAAGCACCCTGTGATCGATAACCCGCAGATATACGTCAGGGTTAAATCTGGTAAGCCTCAGTCCGCAATAAAGAGGGCCGTGCGGAGGCTGTCAAAACTGTACGAGGATCTCGGGACGCAGTTCCAGAAGGAGATCCAGAGATATGAGAGCGATCACATCATAAAAGCAGTCGAATGAACAGATATCTTCTGGAATTCAGCCTGGAGAGGGATAAGGCCAGGTACGTCGAACTGATATCAATACAGGAGACCTACGGCGATTTCACCATAGATTATGTTGACGATGAGATCGCGGTCATCTCCGGATCATGGGAATCCATCAAAAGATGCGCCTTTGTAAATTCTACCGGAAGGATCATTTATGAAGCGGATGATCTAGCTTCATGCAGCATAGATCTTCCCCCAGGCAAATTTTACGTCCGATACAGGGACGTTGATGGAAACGCCCCAATGACGGAAGCGCATATCGGCGACCTTATGGGCGCAAAGGGGAGAGTTTCATTCAAAGACCCTGATTTTATCATCCGCGTTGTGCACCATGTGGTATTTTACATAACTATTGTGGTCTATGAACGGGATAAGAAGCAGTTTCTCATACGGAAGGCACCGAAGAGGCCTTTCTTTTCGCCGGTATCCATGGATCCGAAATATGCCAGGTTCCTCGTAAATACAGCCCATGTAAAGGAGAACGAAATTCTCCTTGATCCATTCTGCGGTACCGGCGGCATACTGATAGAGGCTGCACTTATGGGAATCAAGGTCATAGGAAACGATATATCCCTGTCAATGGCTGTTGGAGCAAGAACAAATCTGAAACACTTCCACATAGACAGCTTTCAGGTCTACAGCATGGATATATCGGAACTTCAGCTATCCGACGTCGACGGAATCGCTACAGACATGCCATATGGAAGGAACTCCTATGCAAGTGAGGATCTTGAAGCCCTGTATGAGCGTTCATTCAGGAAATTTCATGAGATGCTGAAACCGCATGGGTATGCAGCATTTGTTGTATCTGATGCATCTTTGATCGAACTTGCCAGGCCGTATTTCAGGATAATCCATGACGTTCCGGTATACCAGCACAGATCCCTGACAAGGCACTTCATAACTGCGCTGCGGAACGACTGAATCAGAAAGGTCTGGCATCATCTTTCCTTAAATATACGCAGTGCATTGTCATCCAGATGAAGGACAAGGAGAGTTCAATAGACTTTTACGCATTCGTGAACATATACCGCGATAGGTTCATAGGATCCTTTGTGAAGAAGGTATACCAGATAGGACCTGACGATTTTCTCGTTCAGATATACCGATCCGACATAAAGAGAACGGATGTGCTCATATCTCTAAAGCATGGCATCTTCTTCAGAACGGCTGAAACTCCGGAGACTGCAACACAGACTGCCATGGTTCTCCGCAAGTCCATTTCTGATAGGAGAATCGTTGAAATTAGGCAGATCAACTTTGATCGCGTTGTTGAATTCACCTTTCACACGGGGCAGAAGCTCATACTTGAGTTATTTAGGGAAGGTAACCTCATAGCAACGGACGGGAATAAGATAACATTTGTGCTCAGGCCGAGGAAATGGAAGAACAGGGATCTCGAGGTGGGCAACACATATCTACCTCCCTCATCCTTTGATCCTTCAACTGCCAGTGCCGACGAGATATCCAGAGTTATTTCAGCAAGCTCGGCCAACATTGTCCAGACGCTGGCAACCCGCCTGAACCTTGGTGGTGAGCTGGCGGAGGAGATACTGTACCGGGCAGGAATAGACAAGGAGACACCGGCCAAAACAGCGTCTGAAAGATCCGGCGACATCAAGGACATGCTGGACACACTTCTGAAGGAATCGCTTGTCAACAGATCTTATTACTACGAGGATCAGGCATTGGTTTCGCCATGCGAAATGAGGCATTTTGGCACTCCCAGTAAGATCTTTGAAGATCTGAACGAGGGACTTGTGTTTGCGCTTGAAAATTCTAAAGGTGAAGAAGAACTCGAAGATCCGATATCCAGAAGGATAAATTCTCAGAAGAAGAGCATTGAGGAGTTCGAAAGGATATCGAATGAAAAACAGGAAATCGGCAAGGCTATTATGGCAAGGCTCCAGGAAATAGATAGTGCAATAAGATCTGCAAGATCCGGAAATTATGCTGGAACCATTGATAAGGCCAGAAAGCTGATAACGGTGGATCTGGACGGAAGGCAAGTGGAAATAGACTACACTGTATCTGCCGGAGAAAATGCAAGCAGATACTTTTCGCAGGCAAAGGAATACAGGAAGAAGATCGAGGGAGCAATGAAGGCCATAGAAGAGGCTGAGAAACAGCGCCTGATTGAGATGCAGAAGGCGGAGAGAAAGAAACGGCGGAGGGTGTTCTGGTTTGAAACATACCACTGGTTCATATCAAGCGAGGGCTATCTCGTCATAGCCGGAAGGGATGCCAAGTCCAACGAGAAGATCGTGAAGAAGCATCTGCAGGAAGGCGATATATACGTTCATGCTGATATGTACGGTGCTCCTAGCACCATAATCAAATCCTCGGGAAAGGATCCGCCAGGGGATACCACCATAAGGGAGGCTGGGGCCTTTGCCGTTTCCTTCTCCAGGGCATGGGCTGCAGGAATAGCCTCAGGGACAGCCTACTGGGTCTATCCAAGCCAGGTCAGCAAGACACCCGAATCTGGAGAATACGTGTCGACCGGATCATGGATAATCAGGGGGAAGAGGAATTACATAACCGATCTGAAACTGGAGCTGTGCATTGGAATGCGAGATGTGGAAGGAATACAGATACCGATGATAGGGCCACCGTCCGCCTTCGCTTCAGGCGAGAAATGCGTAAAGATAGTACCCGGAGACCACAAGCGTTCAGAGATTGCAAGGAGGATTGCTGAAATGCTAAGTACAGATAAGGAAGAGATAGAAAAAATACTTCCACCTGGGGGATCTACCATCGTGGAATGAGGTATCTATCACTTTGAAACTATCTAAGTGAGCTACTCCTAGGCTAAAGCTTCGGAGCTTCCTGCTTCAACGACCGACATCTGCCTG